>JAXHTH010000253.1:0-13663 GCA_034211115.1 Planctomycetota bacterium
AGGCGTAGCCGGGGCTGATGGTCATGCTCTCCACCCCCAGGTCCATCATCTCGTCGAAGAAGCGCCGGACCATGTCGGGATCGGCGCCGTCGAAGAGGGTGGTGTTGGTGGTGACGCGGAAGCCGCGCTTCACCGCGGCGCGGATCGCCGTCGTCGCCGTCTCGAACACGCCCTCGCGGCAGACGGCGAAATCGTGCGCCTCGCCCAGCCCGTCCATGTGCACGGAGAACGTCAGGTACTTGCTCGGCCTGAACGCGCCCTCCTCGAGCCTCTTCTCCAGCAGGACGGCGTTCGTGCACAGATAGACGTACTTCCGCCGGCGGACGAGTTCCTCGACCAGCCCGGTGATGTGCGGGTAGAGCAGCGGCTCGCCGCCCGGGATCGAGACGACCGGTGCGCCGCACTCCTCCACCGCGTCAAGGCACTGCTCAAGCGTGAGATGGCGCTTGAGGATGTGCGCGGGGTACTGGATCTTCCCGCACCCGGCGCAGGCGAGGTTGCAGCGGAAGAGCGGCTCGAGCATGAGCACCAGCGGGTAGCGCTTCTGCCGGCGCAGCTTCTTCCCGAGCACGTAGGTGGCGACGGTCCACATCTGGGAGACGGGCAGGGACATGGCCAGACCCTACCGCCTGCGCGGCTTGAGTGAAGCGGGGGGCGGAGGCGAAATTCGCTTTTTGTATGGATGATATGACCATCCGTTTCGCCGCCGGTGGGCCGCGCGTCACGGCGATGGGAAAAATCACGATCCCGGGGCGGGGGTGACGCGTACTAGCAGCACATGACCGCGCTGCCCCTCCAGCTTGTGCTCGTGTCGCTCGGCGCCGCCTTCGGGCCGCTCGGCAGGCGTTCCGGGGACGCCCCGTCTATTATCAGACGAGGGAGGCCGACGTCCACGGAGCGACCCGTGCACGATGAGAGCGACGAGTCATTGCTGGCCGCGTACCTGCGGGGCGATCGCAGCGCGTTCCGCGTGCTGATCGATCGGTATCGGGACGAGCTGGTGCATTTCCTCACCCGCTTCCTGGGCACCCGGGCCGCGGCCGAAGACGTCTTCCAGGAGACATTCCTCCAGGTGCATCTGTCCGGCGACCGCTTCGATCCCCAGCGGCGGTTCAAGCCGTGGCTGTTCACGATCGCCGCGAACAAGGCCCGGGACTATCACCGCAAGCACGGGCGGCGCGGGGCGCTGTCCCTCTCGGCCTCGATCGACGGGGACGAGGCGGGCCAGCGGTTCGTGGATCTCATGGAGGCCGACCTCCCCTCCCCGGACACGCCGGTGCTCGACGCCGAGCGCAGCCGGCTCGTCAAGTCGGTGGTCGACTCGATGCCCCCGCATCTGCGGGAGATCCTGTTGCTGAGCTACTTCCAGCGGCTCAGCTACAACCAGATCGCCGATGCGCTGGAGATTCCGCTGGGGACGGTCAAGAGCCGCCTGCACACCGCGGTGGCGGCGTTCGCGCGGGCCTGGATGGCGGCCCGGATCGAGGATCGATCACAGGACGGGAGATAAACAGGCATGAACCCCTCCGGCGACAAACCTCTGGAGCTTTCCCCCGATGATCGGCGCGTGGTCGATGCGCTCTTCGCCTCCGGCTTCGACGAAGAGGCGGCGAGGCGGCTTCCCGCTTCCGATCGGGCGCGGGCCGAGCGGCTCACCCACCTGCTGGAGCTGATGCACGACTACCCGGTGGAAGACGCCGACGAGACGCTGACCCACGTCACCCTGGCGGGGATCGATCGTTATGAGGCCGAGCGGGCGAAGCGGATGACCATCGACCCGATGGAAGCGCGGGATCTTCGCGCCCGCCGCCTCCGCCGGGTGCCCCTGCCCAGCCTGGTCACGGTGGCCGCGACGATCCTCATCGGCGCCTCGATCATCCTGCCCATTCTCCACAACCTGCGGCAGCAGCAGGTGGACATGAAGCGGCTGAACAACCTGCGCTACGTGTCGTTCGCGGTGGACAACTACGCGGCCGACTACGACGGGGCGATCCCCACCGCGCGGGCGGGTCTGAGCGGGGCGCCCGCCGCCTTCGCCGACGCCATCAACCTCACCCCCCTCATCGAGGAGCGCTACTGCCGGATCAACGAGCCGCAGCCGGAGGAGTATGAAAGCTCGCCCGCCGGCGTGTGGTTCGGCTCCAACCGCGTGCTCTTCCTTGGGGACCGGAACCCGATCATCGAGGCCCTTCGGCGGCAGCAGCGGCTCGATCGGCCGCTGGTGATCACGTTCGGCCACGATCAGGCACGGCGGAACATTCTCACGGCGGAGGGGGCCATCCTCTGGCTGGGTCAGCCTCAGAGGCGGGCGGAGGCGCCGCCCCTCTGGCGGCCGCGCGGCGTCCTCTGGCTCGCCGACGACATCCACCCGCGTTCACCGGAGCGTTGACATCCGCCGAGCCGGTGCTACCCTACCGGGTTCCGCGCCGCACCCCGCCGCCGGCGGGACGGGCGGTTTCTCGGTTGAGGTGACGCCATGCCCAAGAACAAGCCGCGGAAAGCCATGCTGAAGCGGATCCGGTTCACCAAGACGGGCCGGATCAAGCACCGCCGCGCCTGCGGACGGCACCTGCGAAGCCACAAGCCGGCCAGGCTGCTGCGCCGCTATCGCCGGCCGGCGTATGCCACCGGCTCCGAGGCGCGCCGGGTGCGGGCGATGCTCTTCACCCGCGTGGCCGTCAACGTCGAGAAGCCGAAGGTCGAGAACGAGGGCTGAGGAGGATTCGCCGGGCGGACCGCGCTGGCCCGCCCCGCCACGCTCAAGCACCGTGGCGTCGAACATCGTCGGCCGGGCGCAAGCGTCGGCGGCGCCGCCCGCCTCGAGGAGGCGAGGGCGCGCCGGCCCCCGAGTCGGCCCAGTGAGGAGTTGCGGCCATGCCCCGCGTGCAGAAAGGCGCCGCCCGGACCCAGGCCCGTCGTCGAGTGCTCCGCAGTGCCCGCGGCTACTGGGGCACCAAGCATCGTCACAAGCAGCAGGCAAAGGTCGCGGCCACGAGGGCCGGCCAGTTCGCCTACCGCGATCGCCGCGCCCGGCGGCGCGACTTCCGCCGGCTGTGGATCACTCGCATCACCGCCGCCTGCCGCATGCGGGGCACGCGCTACAGCCGTTTCATCAACGGCCTGCAGCGCGCCGGCGTGCTGCTCAACCGCAAGATGCTCAGCCAGATCGCCATCGAGGATCCCGCGACGTTCGACACGCTCGTGGAGATGGCCGAGGCGAATACGACGGCCCAGGCGTCGAAGGTCACCGCCTGACCGGCGCGTCCCGCGCGTCGATCGGCGTTCGTTGATGCTCCACCCACCCGGCGGCCGGCCGTGATCGCCGGCAGGGGGATCCCATGCTCACCTTCGTCCGCCAGGCGTTGAGGGCCTACCCGCAGATCGGAGCGATCGCCCCCTCTTCTCGACGCCTCGCCCGGGCGATGACCCGCGCCGCCCGCGATCGCGAGCATCCGCTGCGCATCCTCGAGGTCGGCTGCGGGAGCGGGGCGCTGACGCGGCCGCTGCTGCAGGCCCTCCGCCCCGGCGACGAGCTGCATCTCGTCGAGATCAACCCGCAGTTCTGTCGGCAGCTTGAACGCCGGCTGCTTCGGCCGTATCAAGGGCGGTACCCGCAACGCACCGTCCATCTGCATCGCGGGGGGATCGAGGAGGCCGACCTCGACGGGACCTTCGACGTCATCGTCTGTTCGCTGCCCCTGCACGGGTTTCGCCGGGCGCGGGCGCAATCGATCCTGCTGGGGTTGTTGAAGCGGCTGAGCGGGGACGGCGTCCTGACGTACTTCGAGTACGTGGGGATGTGGACGCTCAAGACGCCGCTGATGGTTCGCGCGGCCGGCCGCCGCGCGATTCATCGCCGCTACCGGCTGCACAAGGCGCTGGAGCGCCGGCATCGTGCCAGCCGGGAACTGGTGGTGGGCAACGTTCCGCCGGCGATCGTGGTGCGGCTTCACGCCCTCGCCCCGCGGGATCTTCCGGCGCCCGTCCGCGCGGCCTGCTGAGGGCTGCGTCGGCGGGGTCGGCGGCGCGGCCGCGGCCTATTATTCGCCCATGGCCCGCCTCAACGATCACTACCTCAAGCTTGCCGGCGCGTACCTCTTTCCCGAGATTGCACGCCGGGTCGACGAATACGTCCGGGCGCATACCGATGCGGAAGGGGAAATCATCCGCTGCGGGATCGGCGACGTGACCGAGCCCCTGCCCGCGGCGGTGGTCGAGGCGATGCACAACGCCGTCGACGAGATGGCCCGCGGGGAGACCTTCCGCGGCTACGGGCCGCCCACCGGGTATCCGTTCCTGCGCGAGGCGATCGCCCGCGGCGACTTCGACGAGCACGGCCTGGACATCCGCCCCGATGAGATCTTCATCTCCGACGGCTCGAAGACCGACTGCGGCGCGGTGCTGGACGTGCTCGGCGACGACAACCGCATCGGGATCGGCGACCCGGTGTATCCCGTCTACGTCGACTCCAACGTCATGGCCGGGCACACCGGCCCGGCGCGCGAGGACGGCGGCTATGAAGGACTCGTCTACCTGCCCTGCACCGCGGAGAACGGCTTCGTCCCCGACCTCCCCGGCCCTCCGGATGACACGCTCGATCTCATCTACCTCTGCTATCCCAACAACCCCACCGGCGGGATGATCTCCCGCCCGCAACTGCAGGCGTGGGTCGACTACGCCCTGGCCCACGACACCATCATCATCTACGACGCGGCGTATCAGTATTACCTGCGCGACGAGACCGCGCCGTGGTCGATCTACGAGATCGACGGTGCCCGCCGGTGCGCGATTGAGCTGCACAGCTTCTCGAAGAACGGCGGGTTCACGGGCGTGCGCTGCGGGTATTCCGTCTGTCCCGCCGAGCTGTCGGGGACGACGCGGAGCGGGGAGAAGGTCCCGCTGCATCGGCTCTGGACCCGGCGCTGGTCGACCAAGGCCAACAGCGTCGGGTACGTCGTGCAGCGCGCCGCCGAGGCGCTCTACAGCGACGCCGGCCGGCAACAGGTCCGGGCGCTCGTCGATCACTACCTGGAGAACGCCCGCCTGCTGCGCGAAGGATGCGAGGCGATCGGCCTCCGCGCCTGGGGCGGGGAGAACTCGCCCTACGTCTGGGTCGCCTGCCCCGACGGGTTGTCCTCGTGGCAGATGTTCGACCGCATGCTCGACGAAGCCAGGGTCGTCATCACGCCCGGGGTGGGCTTCGGCCGCTGCGGCGAAGGTTACGTCCGCATCAGCGCCTTCAACTCCCGCGAGAACGCGATGGAGGTCGTCAGGCGCATGCGCGCGATGACGGCGCAGGCGGTGTAGCGCGGGCGACCGGGGCTATGCATCCGCGGCTACGAAGCGGTCGACGCCGGCGCGGCGACGAGAGGAGGTGAAGCGTTCGTCGCCCTCGGCGCGCCGTTGAAGGAGATCTCGGTGAGGCAGTTGCCGGTGCCGAGCTCGGTCGTCGTCAGTTCCTGCTCGCGCATCCACGCCTCGAGCGCCTCGCGCTCGCGCCGGCGGTGGGAATCATCGAGCAGGATGATGCAGTCCTCGGCCAGCCGCCGGCCCATGACGGGCATGAGCCCGTAGCGCCCGCCCCGCGTCATCCCCGGCGGGCCGTCACAGATCACCAGCCGGAAGTCGTCGGGCAGTAGCGAGGTCGGTTCCGCGTACCACTCGAACGGGCCGTAGTCGGTCAGCGGGGTGTGGCAGACGGTGACGTGGGCGAGGCGGTGGCGGCGGATGACCGACCGGATGCGCGCGTGCCACTTGGGATGATGCTCCAGCGACCAGACGGGGATCGCCCGCGGGCGGGTGAGCAGGCCCAGCAGGAGGGTGGTGAGCCCGCTGCCGCACTCGAGGATCGGGCCCTCGGTTTCGAGAGCGAGGCGGGCGGTGGCGGTGAGCAGATCCATGCTCGGCGAGTACCCGGGATTGCCCCAGCTTCGACGCAGGGCGATGAGCATCTCCCGGCTCGGCATCGTCCCCGCGGGCAGGCCGGCGATGCGCCGCACCGCCGCGGCCAGGTACGGCCGACCACGCAGACGCTGAATCTGCGTGGGAATCCCGATCGAGATCCGATCGAGGATCTTCAGGATGAAGGGGTGCTTCAGGCTCATGGGCGACGAAATCGTCCGGGGCGTGCACGGTAGCGGGCGATCGGCCTCCTGTCTCGCCCGGGCGGCTCAGGCGCACATGTTGTTCGGGAAAGCCCGCGGATATTCATCCGCGGCTATCAGTCATCGCGAGAACGATCGAACGTGACCGTTGAAACGCGGCATTTTTGTAGCCGCGGATGCATATCCGCGGTCGCCTGCGAAGATTACTGGCGTTTCAGCGCGGTTTGAGCTTCGCGGCCTGCTCGTCGGCGTGATAGCTGCTGCGCACGAGCGGGCCGGACTCGACGACGCGGAACCCGCGCTTCAGGCCTTCGGCCCGATACATCTCGAACTGCTCGGGCGTCACCCAGCGATCGATGGGCAGATGGTTCCGCGTGGGCTGGAGGTACTGGCCGACGGTGAGGATCTCGATGTCGGCGGTGGCGCGAAGATCATCCATCAGCTCCAGGACCTCCTCATCGCGCTCGCCGATGCCGACCATGAGGCCGGTCTTGGTGACGAGGCCGCGCTCACGGATGTGCCTGAGCACGTCGAGCGAGCGGTCGTAGCGGGCCTGGGGCCGGACGGCCGGATGCATGCGCCGCACGGTCTCCATGTTGTGGGCGAGGATCTCCGGCTGCGCGTCGATGATCACGTCCAGGTCCGCGGTGTCGCCCTTCAGGTCGCCGATCAGGGCCTCCACGGACATCTTCGGGCACAGCTCATGGCAGCGGCGGATGGTCTCGGCCCAGATCGCCGCCCCGCCGTCGGGCAGGTCATCGCGATCCACGCAGGTGATGACCACGTGGGTGAGGTTCATGAGGGCCAGGGATTCGGCCACCCGCCGCGGTTCGGCCGGGTCGGGCGGCAGGGGCCGGCCCGTCCTCACGTTGCAGAACCCGCAGGAGCGGGTGCAGATGTCGCCGAGGATCATGATCGTGGCGGTCCCCCGCGCCCAGCACTCCCCGAGATTGGGGCAGGAGGCTTCCTCGCAGACGGTGTGGATGCGGTTGCGATCCACGAGGCCCTTCATCTGCCGGTAGCCTTCGCCGCCGGGCGCCTTGGCGCGGATCCAGGACGGTTTGCGCGGGAGCCGAAGCTGCTGGGCGTCGCGCCCGGCGTTGTTGAGGACCATCGAGGAGAGGCTGATGCCCGACCGATCGGCTCGGCGGGCGGTGTCGCCGCCGAGGGGGCGGGGGTGCCGCGGCGCCGCCGGCGCATCGGGGACCGACGCGGGAGCCGGGGTGTCATCGGCGGGAGGAGTCATGGGTGTACTGTAGGCCCGCGGGGGCGGGCCGAGCCGGCCCCGACCGGTCGCCGGCCCACCCGCGGGCGGGGAATGTCCGAGAACTTCCGCAGTTTTTGCCCATACCACATCGCTCGTTCGACCGATACAGACGATAACCGGTCTCGTGGAGGGCCGGTGTGACGCTGTGCTCCTGCCCGGAGTCCGATTGCCGCGCTTGCACGAGATCGGCCGGATGAAGTACCGTGCCCCCGCGTCCCGCCGGCCGACCGTGAGGACGGGTGGTCTGGAGAGATCTTCAGGGCACGCAACGGTTCATTCAAGAGACGGTGGATGGTTCCATGAATCCTGAACGCTCAAGACTCGGTTCACTCGGCTCGTTCATCCGCAGCGCCGCCGTGCTGATCGTGCTCGGGCAGCTCATCGGCTGCGAGGTCGATTCGTTCTTCAACCCCGCGATCGTCGGCTACTGGGAGAACCAGCCCACGACGATCCCGATTCTCGAACGGCTGGACGCGATCGAGAAGGAGGACACCTACTGGGGGCAGACCACGGACGTGACGCCCGAGGATCTGATCCCCAGCGATCTGTCCTACCGGATGGTCCCCGGTGACTACGTGACGGTTTCGATCTTCGAGCTCTACGGGCCGGGGGAATGGGCCTCCGCGACCCGCCGCATCGACGCGGGCGGGTTCATTCGCGTGCAGGAGATCGGCGACGTTCCTGCCGCGGGTCTCACCGTCCAGGAATTTCAGGACGTGCTCACCGAGATCGTGGACAAGACGATCATCACCGAGCCCCTGGTGGAGGTGGCCGTGGAGGAAGGCAGCGGCCTGAGCTACACCCTCTACGGGGCCATTCCGGGGCCGGGCATGTACACGCTGCGCAAGCCCAATCTGCGTCTGCTGGACGCGCTGGCCATCGCCGGCGGGGTCCCCATCACCGTGGACACGGTCTACGTCATCCGGCAGGTGGAGCTGACCGAGGAGGTCAAGCCCTCCTTCGAGCGGGGGCGCACGGAGGAGCCGCCGGCGCGGGAGGAGGAGGCGGCGGAGCCGGAGACGCCCGTCGACATCGAGGATCTCATCGAGCAACTGGATGAGGAAGGCGCCGGCGGGGTCAGCCCCGGCGTGCTGCGGCAGGAAGATGAGCCGGCGATCGACATCGAGGATCTTCAGCCGGCGGAGGCGGGCGAGCCGCCGCAGGTCGACATCGACGAGATTCCCGCCGGCCGCCCCAGCCCGGAAGCCATCCGCGGGCCGGGCACCTGGGTCTACATCGAGGAACGGGGCGAGTGGGTCCGCGTGCCCGGGGAGGAGGTCGCGGCCGTGGCCGGTCCCGAGGCCGCCGCCGCCCCGCCGATGTACGTCGAGCGGATCATCGAGATTCCGGCGAACCGGCTCACCCGCGGGGAGAGCAAGTACAACATCGTCGTGCGGCCCGACGACCGCATTTACCTCGAACCACCGCTGCAGGGGTTCGTGTACGTGGACGGGCAGATCGCCCGCCCGGGCGTCTACGGGCTGCCCTCGACGGGCGAACTGACGCTCGATCGCCTCATCGCCGCCGCCGGCGGGCTCAACACCATCGCCATCCCCGAGCGGGTGGATCTCATCCGCAAGGTGGGTGAGAACCGTGAGGCGGCGATCCGTCTGAATCTGGCCGCCATCCGCCACCGCACCGAGCCGGACGTGCTCCTCAAGCCCGATGATCACATCATCATCGGCACGAGCTGGGTGGCTACCCCGCTGGCGATCATCCGCAACGGCTTCCGGACGACGTACGGATTCGGGTTCCTGCTCGACCGGAACTTCGGCAACGACGTGTTCGGCGCGCCGCCGACCAACCTCCGGGGCCGGTAGAGATAACGGAGAGCTGAGCTGAGCGTCCCACGCGGTCCCGGCGGGGCGCGGGGGAACCTCCCCCGTCGCGATGAGCAGAATCCGCGAACCGGAGGTGGGGCTCCGACCGTACCAACGGCTCGTTCGGGTCGGTTGCGCGATGGGTGCAGACCGAGCGGCGAGGTGGCGCGTCGGCGGACGGCGCGGGCCGGGTCGAACCCGTCAAGGGGCCGTCCGGCATGGTCGATTGAGGGACGATGACCCAGACAGGCACGAACAGTCCGGCCCGGGGCGATGAGTGGACGGCGCTGCTTCGCGGCCCGCTGCCCGCGGCGATCATCCTTGCCGGCCTCATGGGGTGGCTGTTCTGGGATTTCTTCGTCCGCCAGGTGAGCTGGGCGGTGCAGCGGCAGGCCGACTGGGGCCACACCCTGGTCATCCCATTCATCGCCGGCTATTTCGCCTGGCTCCACCGCGACAAGCTGCTGGCCCGACCGTTCAAGACGACCTGGGAGGCGTTCATCCCGATCGTGCTCGGGGTGGCGTGGTACATGATCTGCGCCTTCGGGCCTCCGGCCCTGTTCCATCACAACCTGCAATCGCTCGGCGTGGCCGCGACCACCGGCGGGCTCGTCCTGCTGTTCTTCGGCTGGCGGGCGATGATCTGGCTGTGGTTCCCCCTGCTCTACCTCTTCGTGTTCGGCCAGTACATCTCCGAGCGGTTCATGCAACTGGTGACCTTCAAGCTCCAGGATCTGACCGCGCGGGGGACGGAGCCGGCCCTCATGCTCCTGGGCGTGGACGTGACGCGGGAGGGGAACACGATCACCGTCTTCGACAACGGGCAGCCCAAGCCGCTCAACATCGCCGAGGCCTGCTCGGGCATGCGCATGCTCATGGCGTTTCTCGCCCTCGGGGTGGCCATGGCGTACACGGGCCTGAAGCACTGGTGGCAGCGGATCATCCTCGTGGTGATGGGCGTGCCCACCGCGATCGTGGTGAACATCGTGCGGGTGGTCACGCTGGCCCTGCTCGCGCTGGTGGATTCGAACTTCGCCGCCGGCGATTTCCATTCCTTCATCGGTCTGGTGTGGCTCGTCCCGGCGTTCCTGATCTATCTGGGGATCATGTGGATCGTCCGTCACCTCGTGACGGAGGAGGAGGCGACCGCCTCGAGCTGACGCCGCCCGCCGCGGGCGGCCCTGACGGGAGAAACAGCCCTGTTCGACCATCGCGCCAAATACGCCTTCATCCTCGCCTGCGTCGCGCTCGTGGCGGGCGGGATCGGGTTCCGAACCGCCACCGATCGGCTCAACGTCTATCTCCAGAAGAAGCCGGTCGAGCTTCGCGAGCACTTCGACAACATCTCCACCCGGCTGGACGGGTGGCGGATGTCGGGGGAGGTGCGCAAGCTCTCCAAGGACATGATCGAGGAACTGGGCTCGGATCTGTATCTCGACCGGGAGTACGTGCGGGAGCGGGAAGGCGAGACGCCCCGCAAGATCAACGTGCACATCGTCTACTACACGGGGATGATCGACGCGGTGCCCCACGTTCCCGACCGATGCTTCGTGGCGGGAGGACTGGAGACCCGCGTCCTGCCCGAGAACTACCCGCTGGACCTGGACCACGCCCGATGGCGGCCCGATCCCGATCACGTCAACCGGGTCACGGGCGAGCCCTATCGGCTCGCGCCGTACCGGGACCCCATCACGGGCCGCTCCACCGTGGTGCGCATGCCCGTGGGGGACATCGTCCTGCGGACGACGGAGTTCTTCGCGCCCGAGACGCCGGGCCTGCGCGTGTTCGCCGGCTACTTCTTCATCGCCAACGGCCGGACCGCGTGCACGCCGGAAGAGGTTAAACTGCTCGCCTTCAGGAAGTCCGAAGAGTACGCCTATTACTGCAAGGTCCAGTTCTCGTGCGGCGGGGGGAGAGAGTTCGAGGCCGAGGAGTTCACCAGCCTCGTCACCGATCTGCTCGAGCCGCTGCTGCCCGAGCTCATGCGCTGCCTGCCGGACTGGGCGGAAGTGGAGACGCGGATGGCCCCAGCCTCCGCCGGGTCCGATTCGTAGAGACGCAAGCGAGATCAATCATGGCTGCCCGAGTCAACACCAGGTTCCTCATCATTCTCCTCATCGGCATCATTTCCGCCGTGGTCATCGTCGGCGGGCTGTGGGTGCTGAAGATCCGCGGCGATGCGGGTCGCCAGGCCCGGCGCGGCGACGAGCAGATCCGCCTCGCCCAGCAGGCCACGGAGTTCGAGGTGCAACAGGAGTGCTATCGCAAGGCGCGCGAGTTCTACAAGCGCGCGATCAACCGGGAGCCGTCCAGCGCCGAGTACATCGAGAAGCTCGAGGACGCCCTGCTCAGCCTGCATCCCACCACCGCCGACGAGGCCCGGGAGCTGTACCGCGAGTACCTGGCCGTCCTCACCCACGCCGCGGATCATGATCCCCTCAACGCGAGTCGGCATCGCGCCCTGCTGGAAGAGCTGTTCCGGAACGCCCGGCGGAGCGGGTCCCCCTCCATGTGGCGGATGGTCTACGAGTCGGCCGACAACATGGCCGACGCGCTGCCCGAGTCTGATCCGCAGCGCATCTGGGCCAGCTTCTATCGCGGGGCGGCGCTGTTCAGTCCCCGCATGTACGACCTGCTGCTGCCCGAGGATCCCTCCCAGGGCACGCAGTTGGAGCAGGGCGAGCGCAATCTGCTGGAGTTCCTCCAGGCCGTTCCCGACAGCGACCTGGGGTGGGGGATGCTCCTCTCGGGCGAGCTGGGGATCGTGGCGCGGCTCTCCGCGGCCGACCAGGCCGGCCGGGTGCGGGAAGAACTGCAGGAGCTGCGCGATCATCTCGCCCAGGCCCGGGAGCAGGTCGAGGGCGGCGCGTACACGCTCACCAGCGCGCTGCGCCTGGCCATGCGCGATCGCTTCGAGAACCCGGCCCTCGTGGACCGGGAGGAGCTCCGCGCGGATGCGAGGGAGCTCGTCCGCCGCACCCGCGAGGCGAACGATCCGCTGATCGTCACCCAGACCGTGGAGGTGCTCCGCCGCCTGGGGCCGATGGAGGGCGTGCCCGAGCCGGTGGAGATTGTCGATGAGTTCCTCCAGGAGAATCCGCTGGCGCACGACATCCGCCTCTCCAAGGCCGATCTTTTCTACCGGAGCAACGAGCTCGACGAGGCGGAGGCCGCGGCGCGGGTGGTGGTCGACGCCGACTGGCTGTCGGTGGGCTTCCTTTCGCAGTATCAGCCGTATCTCCGGCGCGCCGCGGCCAGCCTGATCGTCGACATCGCCCACGGGCGCTGGAGCACGGGGCAGGAGGGAGAGCGGGCGCGGTTGGTCGGGGCCATTGAAGAGGCGCGCGAGGATCTGGCCCGGCTCATTCCCGAGGGGGATCGCGAGAGCGACACCATGCTGATGCGGGCCGACGCCAAGCTCGCCTATGCCCGCCAGGACGACGAGCGGGCCGCCGCCCTCTTCGATCGCCTGGTCCGCGAGAGCGAAGACGAGGACGTGGAGATGTACTGGTACGCCGCGGTCTGCCTGGATCGCATCGGCCAGGTGGGACGGGCCCTGGAGCACGTGGGCAGCGCGCTGGCGGTCCAGCCGGACAACCCGGAGATCCTCGCCCTGGCCGCCCGCCTCTCCCTGAAGGTGCGCAATCACGAGGGTGCGGTGGAGGCCGCCGCGGGCCTGCTGAGCGCCACCGATGAGGGGCAGAATCCGAGAATCGCCGCGGCGGCGACCGCCCTGCGCGAGGACAACTTCGCCCGCGCACGGGACCTGCTTGATGAGCTTGCCAACGCTGAGCCGGAGAACCGCGTGTTCGACCTGGCCCGCGAGATCGCCAACCAGGCCCTGGCCGCCGGCGCCGGGGGTGAGGAAGACCCGATGATCAGCGCCCTGGAAACGGCGCAGGCGGCGCTGGACGACGGCGAGGCGGAAACCGCCCGGGCCACCCTCGTGGCCGCCCTCGAAAAGGACCCCGATGATCTGCGCCTGCTCAACGCGCTGGTCCGCGTGTCCATGGCCCTCGGCGACGAGGCGCAGGCGCGGCAGTATCTCCAACGCGCGCAGGCGCTGGCTCCGGACAGCAGCATCTTCCGCGATCTCGCGCTGGCCATCGACAATCCCGATCCGATCGAGCGCATCAAGCGGATGGCCGAGCAGAAGGAGACGGAGGAGGGGCAGCAGGCGCTGGAGATCCTCATCGGTCTTCGGACCACGGCGATGCAGCAGGAGGAGCGGGCGCGCCGGCTCGAGGAGACGGGGCAGGAGGAAGAGGCCCGCGACGCCCGCGCTCTGGCCGAGCGGGCGCGACAGGAAGAAGCGCGCTACCGGCAGCGCGTCGAGGAACTGGCGCCTCACGATCCCCGGTTCATCGAGTACCAGTTCTCCCGCGCCGTGGTGGCCGAGGACTGGGCGCGGGCCGAGCAACTGGTGGCCGGCGTGAGCAATCCCGGCGAGCCGGAGTACAACGCCGATCATT
>JAXHTH010000254.1:0-3938 GCA_034211115.1 Planctomycetota bacterium
AGACAATCGGTGAACTGGGGACTGGTCAACTGGGTATGGAACGCCCCGCCCGACTGGGCCATGTTGCCGATGAACACGCAACCGGACACATCCGGCTCGCACTCGCCCAGGCCGCCCACCCCCCCGCCGAACGAGCCGGCGATGTTCTCCAGGAACACGCACTCACGGATGATCGGATCGCTCGTGCGACTGTACAGGCCGCCGCCGGAGCCGGCGGCGTTATCGATAAACGTGCATTCGGCAATGATCGGAGTCTCGTAGAAGTTGCACAGCCCGCCCCCGTAGGCGGCGTAGTTCGCGGTGAAGGTGCAGTCGAGAACGGTGGGGCTGCTGTTGTGGATGTACATCCCGCCGCCCCAGTATCCGTCGCCGCCGGTGATGGTGAAGCCCTCGAAGACGGTGTCCGGCCCCTCGCCGTAGTTGCACGTGACCACCGCCTCGTACAGGCCCGAGCCGTCGATGATCGTGGCGTCAGCGCCGACGGCGCTGTGCAGCCAGATCGCCTTGCCGAGAAAGTTGATGCGCTCGGCGTAGGTTCCCGGGGCGACGATGATCTCATCGCCGCCCGCGGCGGCGTCGATCGCCTCCTGAATGGTCCTGTAGTCATCGGGAACGAGGATGATCTCCGCCCGCACCGAGCCGGCACTGATCATCATGCACCCAAACAGGGCCAGTGATTGCCGCAGGAATCTCGAATCCGCCAGGCGTTCCATGTTTCGTACCCTTTCGTGCCTGTTGCCGTCTGGCCCGCCAGTTGGCGGGCAGATGTGTTCGCCTCGGAGTCCTGACGCCGGCCTGGGGCCGCCGCACCACACTGGCGGCGCCGACCTCCGGCAGGTCGCCACTCCAACTACTCCTACGCCCCCTGCCCCGCCCCTTGCGCAAAATGCGGCGTTTCGCGACCGGATCGGCCATAATGTGCCTGCGAGGCGAGAGCTGACCGGCCCCCGGCAGCTTCGGCGGCGGCGAGACTGGCGATCCGCCGATTGTGCGACATATCGATCACGCGACATATGACCGACCCCGACCGTCCCAGCCCGAAGCCGCAGCCCTCACCACCATCATCGCCCGCCCTGCCGCGCGAGATCGGGGGGTACGAGATCCAGCGCCTCCTCGGCTCCGGCGGGATGGCCACGGTCTACGCGGCCCTTCAGAAGCAGCCGCGGCGGACGGTCGCGCTGAAGATCATGCGCGTCGCGATCGACGCCAGGGCCGCCCTCCACCGCTTCAAGCGCGAGATCGAGATCCTCGGCAGGCTGCGCCACCCGTTCATCGCGCAGGTCTACGACGCGGGTATGCACGATGACGGCACCGGGGCCGTGCCGTATTTCGTCATGGAGTACGTCCCCCGCGCGCGGACCATCACCGACTTCGCCGATGAAAAGAACCTCTCCCTCCGCGACCGGCTCAAGCTGTTCGTGAAGGTCTGCGCGGCGATCGAGAACGGCCACCACAACAAGATCATCCATCGCGATCTCAAGCCGGGCAACATCCTCATCGACGAGACGGGCAACCCGAAGATCATCGACTTCGGCGTGGCGCGGGCGACGGAGGTCGATGTCGCCGCCCAGACGATGCACACCGAGGAGGGCCGGCTGGTGGGGACGATCCAGTACATGGCGCCCGAGCAGCTCGAGGCGACGCGGCAGGACCTCGATGCCCGCTGCGATGTCTACGCGCTGGGCGCGGTCCTGTACAAGCTCGTCACCGGTCGGCAGCCGCACAATCTCAAGGGGTTGCCGGTGTTTACGGCGGCGCAGGTGATCCGCGAGGACGACCCGCCTCGTCCGAGTTCGATCAGGCCGGAGCTGAAGGGCGATCTCGAGACGATCATTCTCAAGGCGCTGGAGAAGGATCGCGCGCGGCGCTACCGCACGGCGGGGAGCCTGGGGCGCGATCTCGTACGCTTCCTTGCCGACAAACCGATCCAAGCGCGGAAGGCGGGGATCGTGCATCGCGCAAGGCTGTTTGCACGCCGGCATCGCGTGGAGCTGACGGCCGGGGCGGTGGTCGTGCTCGTCATGGCCATCGCCGCGTCGATCGTTGTGTATCAGCGCACGACCATGCCGGCCCCCGGAACACCTGCGGAAGTAGAGACGGCGCAAGGGCCGGAGCCGGATGGCGCGGCGGACGAATCCGCGGCAGCTCCGGCGCAGCCGTCGCCGCCGGGGGAAGTCACGCCTCCGCCGACATCCCCCGAGCCGCCCGAGGCGTTCACACTGAGCGGGCAGGCCGGCCGCATCACCGCGCTGACGTTCGATCCGACCGGCCGCTTCCTCGCCTCGGCTTCGGAGGATCTGAGCGTGATGGTCCGGGATGTCATCGAGCGGGAATCGATCCTGACGACGACGGACCACGATGAGCCGGTCACGCACATCGCGTTCAGCGCCGACGGCTCGCTGCTGGCGACGAACGCCGCCGACGGGCGGCTCGTCATCGTCGAGCGCGCCGGCGGAAAGATCGACGGTGTTCTGCGGCACGGACGCAGATCACTGCACGCGGTGGCGGTCGGGCCGGACGCGCAGACCGTCGCGCTGGCGTGCGATGACCTGACGATCCGGACCTATCGCCGGGATGGCGCGGACCTGCACACGCATCGCGGGACGACGGGCGCGTTTCACGCCGTCGCGTTCAGCGCGGATGGCGCGCTCCTCGCCGGCGGATCGGAGGGCGGCGGGGTGTATCTCTGGGAGGTCGCCTCCGGTGATCTCATCGCGCGCTTCAGCGGGCTGCGCGAGTGAGTCATTGCCCTCGGGTTCAGTTATTCCGGGGGCGGGGGCGGGGGCGGGGGCGGGGGCGGGCTCGTCGCGATCACGCCGACCGGGGCGGGGATGGCGTGGCCGATCGACCCGGAAGAGGCGGAGGCAGGCCGCTCGTTCGCGGCGGGGATCGGCGACCTCGTCGCCGCGAGCTTCGACCCGACCGGCCGGTGGCTCGCCTGCGCTTCGGAAGATCAGCTTTTCGTCTGGGACACCATCGCACATCAGCGCGTCGGCCGGCCGATCCGCCTCGACGACGGCGAAGCGATCCGCGGCCTCGCCATCGCGCCCGACGGACGATGGTGCGCCACCGGCCGCGACGGCGGCGACGTTCATCTCACGCCGATCCCGGCGCAGTGGTAGCGCAGCGCGGCCGGGATGAATCAGTGCGAGCAGGGTAGACTGACCTCATGCAACCCTTTCACGCGACGACGATCATCTCGGTGCGCGACGGCGCGAAGGTGGCGGTGGCCGGCGACGGGCAGGTGAGCCTGGGGGAGACGATCGCCAAGCCCGATGCGGTGAAGGTCCGCCGCCTGCCGGACCTGGGGGCGGAGCAGGCGGGCGTGCTGGTGGGATTCGCCGGCTCGGCCGCCGATGCCTTCGCCCTCCTCGATCGCTTCGAGCAGAAGCTGAAGGACTCGCCGACGAACCTCATGCGGGCCGCGGTCGAACTCGCCAAGTACTGGCGGACCGATCGGATCCTGCGGCGGCTGGAGTCGCTGCTCGTCGTCGCGGACCGCGCGGCGACGCTGATGATCTCCGGGCAGGGTGATGTCATCGAGCCGTCGGACGGGATCTGCGCGATCGGCTCGGGCGGGCCGTACGCCCTCGCCGCGGCGCGGGCGCTGCGCGCGCACACCGATCTTCCGCCGGGCGAGTTGTGCCGGGAGGCGCTGCGCATCGCGGGCGAGATCTGCGTCTACACCAACGAGCGGATCACCGTGATCGAGCTGGACGCGGCAGGCGGCGCGGCGCCGTGACGCGACGCCGGCGACGATCGCGCGACGGGGCGGCAACCGCCGCGCTGTGGCTGTGCGGACTGGGGCACGCGGCGGCGCTGGGAAGCCTGGCGGTCATCGGCCCGCCGCCGATGGTCCGCGTGGATGCGTGGTGGGTGAACGGGCATCGATCCCAGGTGCAGGTCTGCCTGCTCGGGCTGGCGGTGTCGACGGCGGC
>JAXHTH010000255.1:0-6085 GCA_034211115.1 Planctomycetota bacterium
CGGCGGCCGGGGTCGGCGGGGCCGAAGCGTTTGTCGAGGGGCGCATCGCGCGCTCGGCCGGGCGCGGCGCTTCGGCCCCCTTCGCCTCGTTGACCGAAGTCGGCGGGTGGCCCTCCCGTTCGCGCGCCAACATCGTCGCGGGCCGAACGGGTCTGGTCGAATCCTGAGTCGATGGCTGATCGGCCGGTCGGGCAGCTTCACGCTCCTCAGAGGTCGGCGGCTCATTGCCCGGCTCGAGAGGCGCAAATTGCGGCGCCTGGGGCGCGGCTTGCGCGGGCGCGGCGGTTTGTTGCGCCGCCGATGTCGACGATGTCGCAGGCGCGGAGGCGGCGCGGCCGATCTTCGCCTCGCCGCCCTCCCCGGCGGGCCGGGATGCGTTATCGGACGAGGCGCGGTCGCCCGCCTCCCGCGCCGGCTCTTCGCGTGCGGACGTGTTCTTCGCCGGCGCCTCGCCCCGCTCGGAGGTCGCGGGTCGGTCCGGTGACCGGTGAACATCCGGCGCGGCGGGCTTGTCAGCGGCGATCGACGCCGTCTCCCGCGCCTCCGTTGCCTCCGCCGCCCCGGTCCGGTCGGCGAGACGGTCCCTGAACGACACGCGCGCCGAGCGCGCGGACTCCCGCGCCGCCGACGTTCCGGGCGGCGCGGACGGGATCCGCTGGACGGGGCTAGTCAGTGTCGGAAGAGGGCTGGTCATTGCCGGATTCCTCCGCAAGCACGGCTTCAAGGCCGAACGTGCGAAGTTTCTCCAGCAATTCGGTTGCCAACGCGGCCTCCTCGGCCGTCTTGAACTCGCGGAGGATCTTGCTCGCGGCCCGGGCGTTCATCGCATCGAGGTAGGCGACGACCTGGTCCTTCTCGCCATCGTCGACGAGTTCGAGGATCCACGCCTTGGCGACCTTGGCCGGCGCCGACTCGTACTGCCGGACGGTCTGGAGGAACTGCTCGTCGGTGCGTCGCTCTTTCTCGGCCTCGATGCTGGCGAGCCACGCGGCGCGGGCGGTGCGGAAGGTCTGCTCGCGGCGATCGAGTTCGGCGGCCCGGGCGTCAAGCTGCCCCCGCAGCCGGGCCGTCTCCTCGCCCACCCGGGCCAGGGCCGCCTCGGTCTGATCGCGGGTGAGGGAGGCCTGCTGCACCTGAGCGGTGCTGGGCAGGGGCGGGTTTTCTTCGCGGGCGCGCGCCGCTGCCTCCGCCTGCTCGCGCGCCGCCGCCTCCGCCGCTTCCTCCGCCGCGGCCTCCTCGGCGGCGATCGTCGGCGCCAGCACCTCCCGGACGGCGTTGATGCGATCGACGTTCAGCCGCCCGCTCTGGGCGAGCCAGGCGACGAAGAGCAGAACTCCGAGCAGGTTGACCACGGCGATGAAGCTGATGACATTCCAGAGGCTCTTCATGGATCAGCGCTCCCTGCGTGCGGCGGCGTGGACGGCCAGCTCGTCCAGGGCCGCATCCTCCGCCTTGTTCAACGCCGCCTTCCACTGCGCCAGGCGACGGTCGCGCAGCAGCTCCAGTGATCGCCGCTCACGGGCGGCCTCGACGAGTTCGCCCCGCGCGGCCTCGAGTCGCTTGTGCACGCCGGCCAGCTCGAGGACCAGGCGCTCCGCTTCCCGCATGACCTGGACGGTCGAGCCGGCGTGGGCGCGGAGCGAGGGCATGTCCAGGTCGCCCACCAGCCGGTCGCGCAGCGCCGCCTTGCCCTCGACGATGAACGCCTGCCTGCGCCGCAGCGCATCCTCCAGGTCCAGGCGCTGCCGTTCCAGCTCGGCGACCGCGCGCTGCTTCTCGCGCTCGGCGTGCCTTCGCGCCTTGAGCAGAGGTTCGAGCTTGAACCGGAATCGCGCCATGGTTCGTTCGAATCAACTCTTCTCCGGTATTCGACGCAGGCCGCTCGCGACTTCGCGCCCGTCATCGACCGCCCTTCTCCTCCGGCACCCGCTCACGCCCGCCCCGCATTCCGCCGGGCGGTGGCGTGTTCGGCATACCGCTTCTCCGCCTCCATCGACAGCTCGATCAGGCCGCGGCAGGTCTGGGCGTACTCGGCCTTCTCATCCGTCTCCTGCTGCAGGAACGCATCGATGGCTTCCTTCATCTCGATCGCGACATCGCAGTCCGGGTTCGACCCGCGGGCGTAGGCGCCGATGTTGATCAGCTCCTCGGCCTCGGCGTGGGCGGCGATGAGGCGCAGCACCGTCCGACGCGCCGCGATGTGCGGCCTGTCACAGACATCATCGGCCACGCGGGAGACCGATTCGAGCACATCCACCGCCGGGTAATGCCCGCGCGCGGCGAGGCGGCGTGAGAGGGCCGCGTGCCCGTCGAGAATCCCCCGCGCCGCATCGGAGATCGGCTCCGTCAGGTCATCGCCCTCCACGAGCACGGCATAGAGCCCGGTGATCGAGCCCCCCTGCTCCAGGGCCCCGGCCCGCTCCAGCAGCCGTGGCATCATCGCGAACACCGACGGCGTGTAGCCCTTCGTCGCCGGCTGCTCACCCACCGTCAGGCCGATCTGACGCTGCGCCTGCGCCAGGCGGGTGATCGAGTCCATCATCAGCATGACATCCGCGCCCAGCTCGCGGAAGTACTCGGCCACGGCGCAGGCCACGGAGGCGGCGCGGACGCGCAGCAGAGGCGATTCATCGCTGGTGGCGACGACGAGCACCGATCGCACCAGCCCCTCTTCGCCCAGCGCGGTCTCGAGGAAGTCGCGCACCTCCTTGCCCCGCTCGCCCACGAGGGCGATCACGTTCACATCCGCGCTTGTGTTGCGGGCGACGATGGCCAGCAGGGTCGACTTGCCGATGCCGGGGCCGGAGAAGACGCCCATCCGCTGGCCCTTGCCGATGGTCGCCATCGCGTCCACGGCGCGCACGCCCGTCGGAAGCGGCTCGTCGATGCGCTTGCGGTCCAGCGCGCGGGTGGGCGCGGGATTGAGGGGCATGGCGACGGTGTCGGTCAGCGGCCCTTCGCCATCGAGCGGCCGGCCCAGGCCGTCGACGATCCGGCCCAGCAGGCTCCGGCCAACTTGGACGGTCTGGGCCGTCTGCTCGCCCTCGATGCGCATGCCCGGCGCGATGCCATCGTTGGCGTCGAAGAGCATGACCACGCTGCGGGGGCCGTCGAAGCCGATCACCTCGCCGCGGACCGGCGATTCGCCGGCCTCGGCGCCGCCGCGCCGCCGCACCTGCACCAGCGCCCCCACGGGCAGGGGCAGGTCGTCGGCGAGCAGGCTCAGGCCGCGCACGGAGGCGACGGCGCCGATGATCTGCCGGCTCTCCACCCGCCGCAGCGTCTGGATCTTCCCGCCGAGCACGCTCATGAGTCGCCCTCCTCATCGGTCGGCTCGTCCGACTCGGCTTCGTCAAGCGCGGGCAGACCCGGCGTGGCCTCGCTCGTCGGCGCTTCCTCCGCCCGGTCGTCGCGCTCCGGCAGCAGCGTCCGCACGATGCGATCGATCTGGTTCTCGATGGTGGCGTCGACGAGCCCGTCGCCGGTGCGGATGACGCATCCGCCGGGCGTGATCGAGGCGTCCTCGGCGATGTCGGCGTGCTCGCAACGGGTCAGCTCGGCGAGCAGCGTCGGCAGCACTGCCTCCACGAGCGGGCGATCGTCGGGGTGGATGACGACGGTCATCATTGAAGGCCGGCTGAGCAGGGCCAGGCTCTCGCGAAGCTGATCCTCGATGACCGTCCGATCCAGCTCGATGACGCGGCCGATGACCTTGCGCCCCATGGCCAGGGCGAAAGCGAGCACATCCTCCCGGGCGGCGAGGAACATCGCGCGGCGCTGCTCCTCCCAGCGCTTCAGCGCTTCGGTGAACGACTGGGAGAGCGCATTGAACCGATCCCGATACTCCTCGCTCGTGCTTTGACGACCCTCCTCCTCGCCCCGCGTGCGGCCCTCGGTGAGGCCGCGCTCGACCCCCTCCGCGTGGCCGCGCTCGGCGGCGCCGTCGATGAGCGACTGCGCCTCGGCGCGGGCGTCGGCGACGATGCGCCCGGCCTCCGCGCGCGCCTCGTCGATGATCTCCTCGGCCTGCCGATTGAGATCACCCAGATCAAGCACGACCGCGTGCCTGACGACCCGAGCCGAGTTGGCGCCTTTGATCAACGGCATACGACACGCCAGGAATTCAAAACGTCAGAACGTCGAAACGTCGAAGCCCGAGAGTCGAAAGCCGACCTGTGATCGCGCACACCTCGCCGCTTGCAGCGCAGCACACCCCCGCGCGCCGGCGCAGCTCCACAAACCCATCCCATCCCCTGTGCGCATGAGCCGATGTGCCGATGTGCCAATGTCATACGACCAGGTCCTTCTCCCCGCCTCGGCCGGCGATGATGATCTCGCCCGCCTCCTCGAGGCGTCGGACGACGTCGACGATCCGCTGCTGGGCGGCCTCGACGTCGCTGAGCCGCACCGGGCCCATGTACTCCATGTCCTCCTTGATGAGATCCGAGGCGCGGGCGGACATGTTGGAGAAGATCTTCTCCTTCAGCTCGTCGCTGGCCGTCTTCAGGGCCATGCACAGCTCGTCGTTGTCGATCTCCTTGAGCACCGCCTGGATGCCCTTGTCGTTCACCATGAGGATGTCCTCGAAGACGAACATGAGGCGTCGGATCTGCTCGACGAGATCCGGGTCCTCCGCCTCGATGCCTTCGAGGATCGACTTCTCCGTGGTCCGGTCGCAGAGGTTGAGCACCTCGGCGACGGTCTCCACGCCGCCCACCTTCTCCATGGAGTGGGTGAGCATGCTCGAGAGCCGCGACTCCAGGCCGTGCTCGACCTGCTGGATCACGTCCGGGTTCGTCTGCTCCATGTTCGCCACGCGGCGAACGACCTCGATCTGCTTCTGCTCGGGCAGGCCCACCAGGATCTCCGAGGCCTTGTGATGGTTGAGGTGGCTGATGATGAGGGCGATCGTCTGCGGGTGCTCGTCCTGGATGAACGTGAGCAGGTTCTCGCTCTCGGCCTTCTGGAGGAAGGAGAAGGGCGTCTTCTGCACCTGGGTCTGGATCTGGCTGATGACCTTGTCGGCGAGCTTGCCGTCCAGGGAGTCCTTGAGCAGCATGCGGGCGTAATCGAGCCCGCCCTCCTTGGCGTACTGGGAGGCGAGGCGGAGTGAGTGGAACTCCTCGACGACCTTTTCGGCGAGGTCGCGGGGCACTTCGCCCAGCGAGGCGAGCTGGCGGGTCACCTCCTCGACCAGCTCGGTGGGCAGCTCCTTGAGGATCGCGCCGGCCGCTTCGTGATCGAGGCTGAGCAGGAGGATCGCCGCCTTGGCGATCCCGCTCAGTTCGTCGATGGAAGAGGGCAGTTTCTGTCCGGGCCGCATGAACGTGTCCTTCCCAAGGCGTCAGTCGTTGTGGCGCATCCATTTGCGGAGGAGGCTGGCCGCCTCCGCCGGTGTGTTGACGGCCAGCTGGTTGATCTGCTCGAGCATCTGCTGTCGTCGCAGGTCCTCCTCGCCGATCTCCACGCCCTCCATGGCGGCGATGGTCTCGCTCGCCTCGCCGACGACGTCCGCGTCGGCCTGGGCGAGGGCGGGGGGAATGCCCACGAGTTCCTCGGCCGAGGGCATCTCCTCCTCGCGCCCCGCCGCCTTGCGCACCATCATGAACATCAGCAGCAGGCTGAGCAGGGCCAGGGCCCCCAGGCCCACGGACTTGATGACGCGGTCGCTGACGAGTCCGCCGGCGATGCCGCCGGCCCCGCCCGCGCCGCCGGCGGCGCCGCCGCCGCCGAGGGTGCCCAGTCCCGCGCCGGCGACGTCGTGAAACATGCTGACCACGACGGTCCCCGTCACCGCGCCCTCGACGGGGCCGGTGTCGATGAGCGGCTCGACGAGCTGCCTGATTTCGTCCGTCTCGTTCTTCACGAGGGTGGCGAGGGTGGCCGGGTCGGGTTCGGCCTCCTCGTCGCCCTGCTCATCGCGGTAGAGGTTGACGAAGTAGGACTTGGGCACGAGCACCGAGGCGTTGATCTGCATCGCGTAGCCCTTGGGATCGCGGACCTGGCTGTCCGTGCTCGGGAACGCGGGCACCATCTTCACCTCCGAGTCGGTGCTGCTCATCGACTCGCCTCGCCCGGAGGTTGA
>JAXHTH010000256.1:0-6658 GCA_034211115.1 Planctomycetota bacterium
TGCTTCTGCTGCTGGTTGAGATTCCCGGCGTTCTGGATCGCCTGTTGCAGCGCCTGAGGGTTGTTGGCAAGCTGCGGATCCAGCCCCGCCTGCTGGAGCGCCTGTTGAAGCTGCTGCTGCTGCCCGGCGAGCTGCTGAAGCTGATCGGCCATCTGCTGCATCTGCTGGGCGAGCTGCTGCTTCTGCTCCTCGCTCATGTTTCCGCTCTCGGCCTGTTGGGCCATCTTCTCCAGGGCTTTCTTCGCGGCATCGAAGTCGCCGCGCTCCAGCGCCTCGGCGAGCTCTTTGGCGAGGCCGGACTCGGGCGCCTCGAGCTTGGCCAGCATCTCCCTGACGGCCTTGGCGGTCTTGCCCTTCTCACCGCTGATGATCTCATCGAGGCGTTTGTTGAGCTCGGTGACCTTCTTGAGTGCTTCGCGCTTGACCTCTTCGGGCTTCTCGAGCGGCCGGGCGGTCTGACCATCCTTGTCGAGGTCGCCGAGCAGATCGGCCAGTTCGGCGCTGAGCTCGGGCTTCTCCTGGATGGTTCGGACGACGGTTTCGATCGCCTCGTCCGCCTCTTTCTGCGCTTCCCTGCCGGCCTGTTCGTCGATCGGCTCCTCCCGCGCGAAGAGGTCGGCCTGGGGGAGGAAGGAGAGCAGGATCGCCGCCGCCACGACCACCGGGCTGATCCACCATTGCCGCGGTGCGACAACCTTGAACCGCCTCCGCAGCGTTTCACGCACGCGCGGATCACGGGCGGTGGACACGGCATCCTCCACCGCAGCCCGGGCGAAGGCATCATCGCGCTGGTGGCAGTGCAGGGCCGTCGAGAGCTTCTCGCGCAGGTCCAGCCGATCATCGACGGCGAGGGCCACCTGAAGCTCCGACAGCCGGCGTCGCGACCAGAGCAGGACGGCCGCGAGCAGGCTCGCCCCGCACAGGGCGGGCACGATCCAGGGCCAGGCGACGAACGACTCGCCCGGGGCGCGATCGGCCAAGACCAGCCCCAGCAGGAGCGCGGCGAGCACGATCGCCACGACGTGAAGCACCCCGATGAAAGTGGTCATCTCCAGGCGGCGGCGAGCGTTGCTGAGAAGCGCTTTGATCTCGTTCATGGTTGTCACCTCCGGCCCGGGTCCGCCGGGCGAAGCGCCGCCCCTGCGGGGCCCGATCGACTCGCTCTCTCATCGCCGCGTCTCGAATCGCCCGCGTCTCGGCTCGAGGTCAAGAGGTCCGCCTGTCGGGGGCGTGGAGGGCGTTGCAATGTCCGGCGGATGAGCAGTTGATATCATTCTATCGGCCGTCGAGGCCGATCGAGCGTTTGAGAGCATAAACGCCCATGCCGGGCGAAACTTACGGCTCTGGAAGGACAATCGCCATGACCAGGACGGGATTCCCCTTCATCGCCCTCATTGCCGCCGCCTGCCTGCTGCCGGCCCTCATCGCCTCGCCGGCGCTCGCCCAGAGCCAGAACGAGCTTCGACGCGAGAATCAGAGGCTGCGCACGGAGGTGGCGGACCTCGAGGCGGAGCTGGAGGCGGCGCGGGCGGAGATCGCCGCCCTCCGGGCCGAAATCGTCGCCCTTCGGGCCCTCCTGGAGGATGACGGGCAGGCGGCGCCTCCCTCCACCGCCCCGACCCCTGAGCCGGAGGTCACCGTCGACGAATCGAAGCCGCAGGCCAGCCCCCGCGCGCTGCTCGCGGCGATCATCGAGGACTACCAGGAAGAAACGGCCGATTGGGAGACGGGGACCGGCCCCGACGACTCCGATCGCACCGCGTATCTCAGGCGGCTGGGCCGGTGGGCCGCCGGCGTGAACCGCGAGTACCGGCTGCCCGTCGAGTGGCACGTGCGGATTCTGGAGCCGGCCGTCCGCGTCGGCCGCGACTACCGCCTGCGCCTCCGCGCGGTCGATCCCGAGACGGACGCGCAACTGGGCGATCCGTTCGATGCGGTTCTTTCCCGGTCGGTGGCGTCGCGTCTGCGCGAGCGCGAGGAGCGCTACGGGCTGGAGGATCAACTCCTCCTGAAGGGCGTGGTTCAGCCGAACGTGATGATCAACCAGGAGCGCACCGAACGAGGCGCGTTCGACAATCCGCGCTTTGTCGGTCCGTTCGTCGAGTTCGAGTTCACCGTCCAGGCGCAGACGATCGTGCCGGTGCCGAAGGCGCCCGCCGGCGGAGGGTCCGAAGAGACGTCTCCGGACGCCGGTTGACGATCAGGCCGCGTCGAGGAAGCGGTTGATGATGGCGTTGATGAACGCGAACCGCGAGCCGGCGAAGGCGTTGCTGGTGGTGGCGGCGGCGTTGCGCCGCGCGTGTTCGAGCCGGCCGGCGACGGCCTTGATCTGTTCCGGCGCCTCGTCGGCCCAGCGCTCCATGAGAATCTGCACGTTCTCCAGCTCGTGCTGGTCGAGCCAGATTCCGCCGCACCGGGAACAGCGGTCGATGTACACGCCGCTGTCGCCGCCGTAGTTGTTGACGCTCATCGTCGACCCGCAGCGCGGGCAGTCGAGGACCCGCCGCGCCTCGCTCTCGGGAACGCCGAACTGAGGCTTGATGTCCGCCCAGGCGGGATCGGACGCCTCGGGGAAGCGTTCCTCGCGGGTGCGGACGATGTGGGCCAGCGCGTCGGCTCCGATAAACTCCCCGCCGCACTTGTCGCAGATGTGGATGAGCACACCTTCGTAATTCGCTTCACGCAGGGGTCGTCGGCACTGCGGGCAATCCATGATCGATCCTCCGTAAGACGAGACGAGCGCCGTCTGCATCGGCAAGATCCGGCGGCGTCTGAGGCGACATCGGCAGGCTGAGGCGTCAAGCGGCGCCGGTTATGCGGCCCCGGCCCGGCCGGCCGCGGGCCCCGTCGATCAGCCCTCGACCGCGGCGAGGACGGCGCGTCGAGCCTCGGCCAGGGAGAGGCTCATCCGGGCCCCCGCGGCGAAGACGTGCCCCCCGCCCCCGAACTGCCGGGCCAGGCGGTTCACGTCCGTCCAGTCCGAACCGTCCGCGGTCGGCTTGCTGCGGAAGCTCAGCTTCGTGACGCCCGCCTTGCTTTCCGACAGCAGGATGGAGACGCGGACCTTCCCCACCACCATCGGCCGGTTGACGAGGTTGGTGAGATCCTCGACGGCGCAGCCGGTCTGTTGGAAATCGTCGAGGGAGAGCGACTGGATCGCGACCGCGCCGTCCCGCGCGTACTGGACGGACGCCAGCGCCCGCGCCTCCAGCGCCAGCCGCCCGGGCGGGTAGTTTTCCTCGAGGACCTGGTAGAGGCGCGACTTGTCGACGCCGCACTCGAGCAGGCGGGCCGCGACGGCGAACGTCTGCGCCGAGACGTTGTCAAAACGGAACCAGCCGGTGTCGGTGGCGATGCCGACGTACAGCGCCTCGGCGACGTCTTCCGTCAGTGCGCAGCCGAGTTCATCCAGGAGGGAGACGATCATCTGCGCCGTCGCCGCGGCGCCGGGATCGACCATGCGCAGGGCGGCCACGTCGTCGCCATGCGAATGATGATCGATCACGATCGTCCGCTCGCGCCGCTCGCGCAGCCAGGTCTCCAGCGGCTGAAGCTGCGACCACGCGCCGGTGTCCACCACGATCACGAGGTCATGGTCATCGCCGGGCAGGCGGTCATCCGCGCGGTGGACGGGCGTGTCGGCGATGACCTCTGCCAGCGCGTGCTCCAGCGGCCCCATCACGTACACGTCCGCCGTCCTGCCGGGTTCTGACAGGGCGCGGGCGAGGGCCAACTGGCTTCCCAGCGCGTCGCCGTCCGGCTTGGCGTGCGTGACCAGGGCGATCCGCCGACCGCCGCGAATGCGATCGGCGATCTCGGCCCATGTCGTGTTGGTCGCGTAGGACTCCATCCGTCACCCGTTGATGGGACACAGCGCGCCGGCCCGCGCGATGTCGCGGCTCATCTGCGCTCTGAGAAGATCGACGTCATCGTAGCGGATCTGATCGCGCAGCCAGTCGGTGATCTGGAGGCGCAGCGTCCAGCCGTACTCGTCGAGGGGGCCGTCGTAGCCGATGAGGTGGGCTTCGCAGAGTCGCGGATGCTCGCCGAAGGTGGGCTTGGTGCCGCAGGAGACGGCGGCGGGGAAGCGCCGCCCGTCCGGCAGGCAGCCGACGCCGGTATAGATCCCGTCGCCGGGCAGAAGGTGGTCGATGTGATCGAGGTTCGCGGTGGGGACGCCGATCGATCGTCCCCGCCGATCGCCCTCGACCACGGGCCCGATGAGCTCGTACGGTCGTCCCAGCAGGAGAATGACATCGCGCATCCGGCCCCACTCCACGAGGCGCCGGACCATCGTGCTGCTCACCCGCACGAGCTTCTGATCGGTCAGGGCGATCTCGACGGGATCGATGACCACGGTGCGATAGCCGTGTTTGCCTTCCAGCTCGCGCAGGGTTTGCACGGAACCGGCCCGGCCGCGGCCGAAATGAAAGTCCGGCCCCTCCACGATCACGCCGGGGCGGTAGGGATCGATGACCGCGGTCAGGAACTGCTCGGGTTCTTGGCTGAGAAACTGCGGGGTGGGATTGAGGGGCACGACCTCGTCGGCGCCGACCTCCTTCAGCAGGCGCGTGCGCTCGGCGAACGTGGTGAGCCGGCCCGGGTCGCCGCCGCGGAGGACGGTGATCGGATGCGGATCGAAGGAGAGCACGACGACGCGGCCGTCATCGCTGACGATCGAGCGGGCGGTGCGCACGAGCTGGACGTGCCCGACATGCACGCCGTCGAAGTTGCCGATCGTGATGGCCACGGGCGGAGGCATGGATCTTCACGATAGGCGGAGGCGGGCGTCCCGCCAAGCGGCGGGCAAACCGGACGCCCTGCCGGCCGGCGGCGCGGTCGTTCCCCCTCTTCATTCGACTCCTTTTCGAGACGCGGGGTAAGAACCGTTCCGCCGTCGCGTTGATGAGGGTGAGCGGCGGCGGGGAGCGTGGTAGGCTGTGCCGTCCCCGGTGGCAGCGCTCGCCGCCCCGGAGCGAAGGAGCCTCGCCATGATCGACCTGAAATGCCTGTCTGCCTTCGTTGTCACCGGCACCGCCATCGCGTTCGCCCAGGCGCCGCCGCGCGTCGTCGAGGCCGAGTCGATCGAGGTCGACGCGGCCCCGAGCGCGGTAACCGTCTACATCGGCCGGGCCTCCGTGACCCGCACGGCTCGCCTGTCGCTGGAGGCCGGCGCCTACGACCTCGTCTTCCGCGATCTTCCCGAGGCGCTGCGGCCGGACAGCCTCCAGGCCCGCGTGGAGGGGGCGGCGCGAATCCTCGGCGTCGATTACGAGGAGCGCACGGTCCGCCACGCCGCGTCCGACCGCGCCGCAGAGCTCGATCGCAGGATAGAAGAGACACGCCTGGCCCTGAAGACGATCGAGCAGGATCTCGGTCTCATCGACGCGCAGGAGAAGTTTCTCGATGCGGTGAGCGTGCGCGCCGGGAATGAAGCGAAGGAAGAGGGCGGGACGAGTGGGCTCGATCTTGACGCGGTGCGCGCGCAGCTCACGTTCCTCGCCGAGGAACGATCCCGTTTGCTGAAGGAGCGCAGAACACTCGAGGCTCGGGCGCGGGAGCTGAACGAAGTGCTTCGCGTGCTCGAGGCCGAGCGCGGGAGCCTCGCGGGCGGCTCGCGCATCGAGCGCACGGCCGTCGTCACGATCGCGGTCATCGAGGCCGGCGAGCTCGGCATCGATCTCGCCTATCTCGTCACGAACGCCCTGTGGCAGCCGGTGTACAACGTGCGCAGCGCCGCCGGCGGATCGGCGGTGTCGATCGAGTATGACGCCCTGCTGCTGCAGCGCACGGGCGAGGACTGGAAGGATGTGCAGTTGACGCTGTCCACGGCGCAGCCGACGCGTGCGGCGAACCCGCCGGAGCTGGAGCCGTGGTTCGTGGACGTGTCCGAGACGGTGGGCCGGGCCGAGAGTCGCGCGATGGCGCCGGCCGAGAGGCGCGCCCCGCCCGGCCCGCAGGGGGGCAAGGGCGTCGGCGGGGGCGGTCCCGGCGAAGGCGGCTCGATCTTCGGCGACAGCGGCGCACAACTGGCCGCCGACGCCTACGTCGCCGGCGCCGGGCCGTCCGTCACCTTCGCCCTCCCCCGACTCGTCAGCGCCGAGAGCAACGCCCGCAAACAGCAGCGGACGCGGATTGCGACCATCGACGCCGAGGCCGAATTCGTCCACGTGGCGATCCCCGTGCTCACCGATCACGTCTACGTCCGCGGGAGGCTCACCAACACCAGCGCGTACCAGATTCTGCCCGGCGAGGCGTCGATCTTCGCCGGCCAGGATTTCGTCGGCCCCACGCGGCTGGAGGCCGTCGCCCCCAACGGCAGCTTCGAGGTGCATTTCGGCATCGATCGCACGGTGTCCGTGACCCGCACGCTCGTGAAGAAGGAGACGAGCAAGACCGGCCTCTTCGCGGGCGGACGTCGCACCAGCTACGACTATCGTCTCGAGATCGAGAACAACGCCGGCAAGGCGATTACCCTCGAGCTGTGGGATCGCCATCCCGTCTCCCGCACGGATCAGATCCGCATCGAGCTCGTCGACGTGACCCCCTCGCTGGCGACAGATGCGCAGTACCTCGAGGAGGAAAGGCCGCGGGGGCTGATGAAGTGGCTGCTGAAGGTGCCCGCCACGGCGAAGGATGCGGCGGCGATGGTCGTCAC
>JAXHTH010000257.1:0-5643 GCA_034211115.1 Planctomycetota bacterium
GCCGCGGCCGGTTTCGGCGGCCCGCCCCCCACGCCCTGGACTGCGCGGTACACTTCCTTCATGCCGAAGCGCATTGATAAGTCCTCGCGTTCATCTCGCGAGCACTTCGCCGGGCGCCACCGCTTCGAGCACTGGTACGTGGACAACCAGGTCTATTTCATTACCGCCCGCGTGCGGGATCGCTTCGCCGCCTTCGCCTTCGAGGAGGCGAAGGCGGTGTTCTGGGATCGATTCGATCATTACACGCATCGGTTCGGCTTCACGCCCTTTATCACCTCTCTGCTCGACAATCACTATCACACGCTCGGGTACCTGCGCGTCGGTGAAAACCTCAGAACGATGATGCAGCGCCTGCACGGCTCGGTGGCCAAGCTCGCCAACGATCTGCTGCCGGAACGGCACGAGCGGTTCTGGCGCGATCAGAAGGGCCGCGAATACTTCGACGGCTGCATCCGCGATGAGAAGCAGTGCCGCCTGGCGTATCGGTATGTGCTCACCCAGAGCGGGCGTCACGGCCTGTGCGCCGACTGGCGGGAGTATCCCCACACGCACGTGATTGTCGACCTGGACCGCGCGGTCAGGCGGGCCCTCGAACTGAACGCCTTCCTCGAAGGCGTCCCGTACCCGCGCTACGAACACCGGCGGAAGCGCTCGGAGCATCGCCCGCCCCCGGCGCCCCCGGCGCCGCCCGCTTAAGCGGGCCGCGCCGCCCGCCCGCTACCATACTCGCGTCCCATGCGCATCATGCACATCTCAACCCGGCTCATCCTCGGCGGCTCCCAGGAGAACACCGTCCTCTCCTGCGAGGGGCAGGCCGATGACGGACACGCGGTGAGCCTCGTCTTCGGCCCCATCTACGGCCCGGAAGGTTCGCTGCTGGATCGCGCCCGCGCCCACGGCGGAATCGAGTGCATCGAGACGCCTCATCTCATCCGCCCGCTTCAACCTCTTCGCGACCTCCTCTGCCGCCGCGATCTTCGCCGGCTGATCCGCGACTGGAAGCCGGACGTCGTGCACACGCACTCGTCGAAGGCGGGGATCCTCGGCCGCCTCGCCGCGTGGAAGGAGCGCGTCCCCTGCGTCGTTCACACCATCCACGGCCTGGCGTTCCATCCCTACCAGGCGAAGTGGCGCAACGCGATCTACATCGTCTCCGAACGCCTCGCGGCCAGGCGCTGCCACAGGATCATCTGCGTCGCGGACGCCATGCGCGATCAGGCCCTCGCCGCGGGGATCGGAACGCGTGAGCAATACGTCACCGTCTATTCTGGGATGGAGGTCGATCGGTTCCTTCAGCCCGCGTGGTCGCGCGACAGCGTGCGCGCCGAACTGAAACTCGACGAGGGCGACTTCGTCATCGGCACCATCTCCCGGCTCGCGGAACTGAAAGGCCACGATGATCTGCTCGATGCGATCGGCCCGCTCATGCGTGAGCGGTCGAACGTCAAGATGCTCTGGGTCGGCGACGGCTGGTGGCGGCCGCGCCTGCTCAGGCGCGTCAGCGAGATGGGCCTGCGCGATCAGGTCCTGACCACCGGCCTTGTCCCGCCCGATGAAATCCCCAAGTACCACCAGGCGATGGACGTCGTCGCCCACATGAGCTACCGCGAGGGATTGCCGCGCGTGGTCACCCAGGCGCTGCTCAGCGGCCTGCCCGTGATCGCCTACGACGTGGACGGCACGCGCGAGGTGTGCATCGACGGCGAGACCGGCCGACTGCTCGAGCCCGGCGACATCGGCGCCCTGGCCGAGGCGGCGCGTGGCATGATCGAGCATCCCCATGACCGGGCGGAGATGGGCCGGCGGGGGCGCGAGCTGTGCCGGCAGCGCTTCGCCGCCTCCACCATGGTCCGGCAACTGGAGGAGATCTATGAAGCGCAGCTCGCGCGCGGATGAACCGGGCGCGATCCGCCTCCCGGCGCGCCTGTTCGCGGTCGTCTTCCTCGGCGCGCTGATTCTCACGCTCGCGCCGTCATCCGCGCAGATGGTCCATCTCCCCCAAGCGCTGACGCCTCCCGAGATCGAAGGCCCGACCTACGCCGGGCACGTCGTCGCCACGCTGGAAGAAGAGATCGCGCATTTCGACCATATTGCGCGCGGCGCCACGGACACGCAGCGCATCGTCATCCGCGCTTCACTGAACTGGCGCATCATCGCCGCCGAGCTGATCGCGCAGGGGGAGGCGGCGGGGAGCGCCGGAAGCGTGAGCGCGCTCATCGGTCTGCGCCTCGCCCACGGCCGGGGCGAGGTCGATGCGATGCTGACCGCCCTCCATCGCGAGTTCGATCGCAAGCACCGGCGGGGCCTCGACGACATCGCGGGCGAGGCGGCCGCGCTCGATGCGATCAGCCGTTTCAACGATGCCGCCGTCGACCTCGCCCCGGGCATTCGCACCGTCGATGTTGCGGCCCTCGATGCGGCGCTGCCGGAGATATTCGCCCCGCTCGCCGACGGCCTGGGCGGATGGGCCGATGAGCAGCCGGTCAGTCACTGGCCGTCGCGGCGCGAGGTCGATGCGAACGGCCCGGCGGAACCCGGCGCCGATACGCCCGGCGACCATGCGCCGGACAGCGCGACGCTCGACGAGCTGCGCGCTCGAATCGCGGCGTCATCGTTCGACGCGTCCATTCGCCGGCCGCTCGAGCGCGCGCTGGCGGCGCTGGAGGACGCGCCCGCGGTCGACGACGGAGTGCGGTGCCTCGAAAGGCTCATCGACCGAATGACCGCCTTCCGGGAGCTGGAGAAGGACGACCTCCCGCGCCCCCTCCGGCCCGTTCGGGTGCGCCTCGATTCGACATATCGGCAAGCGGAGCGAGCCGTCCTCGAACGTCTCGCGTCATTCATCGCCGACCCGGAGGCGCGGTCTGATCCGCGCTTTGCCGCGCTTCTCGCCGGGCACGAGCGCGGCCTGGCCGATCTGAAGCGCCTTCACCGCATGCCGGCGTGGCTCGGTGCGATCAGCCGGCTCGAGCCGGAGGCGGCCGTCGCGTTCGAGAATCGAATGAAGCGCATGAGCCGGCGGCTGGTCGACGCGAACCGGCGCGAGGCGACGGCCCGCACGCTCGGTGTATTCGCGCGCGAGCTGGCCATGTTCGATCCGCTGCCGTTCGAAGGTGAGCTGGCCGCGGCGGACCCGGCCGCGATCACCGCCGCCGGCGGCCTGCACGAGGAGTTGGTCGAGGTCATTCGCGAGACCCGCCGGCAATGGGCGTCGGACTGGAGCCTGGAGCAGGAGGACGGCGAAGCGTCGCAGCGCCTGAACCTGCTTCATCGCCTCACCCGCACCATGGCCGACAGCGCCGAGCTGATCCGCCAGGACGTAAGGGCCGGCATCGTCAATCGATGGGCGGCGTGGGACCTGCCGCCGGGGCTGCTCAAGCGCAGCATGCTCGATCTGCCCAATCGACTCAAGCTGGCCACCGCGGCGGCGGTTCGGCGCGATGACGAGGCGCTGGCCGACGAGCTCGATCGCATCGATCGGGAGGCGCCGCTCACGCGCCTCGTCGGGCGGCTGTCATTGACGTTGGGCCCCGCGCTGCGGCCGCTCCCGGGGGCCGCGATCGGCGTGCTCGGGCAGGTGGTGCATTCGCCCGCGGAGGACGCATGGATGGTCGAGCATCGCCGTGATCTGGCCGAGTTATGCCGCTACGCCGCCGAAGCGCACCGCGCATGGTTCGATGAGCGGGAGAAGGACGCCCGCGCGCTGCAGGAGTACGTGAATGCGAAGGCGGAGGAGATGATGGGGGTGATGAGTCAGTAGTGATGAGTGATGAGTGATTGGGGATGGGTGCTTTTCGGATGTGAAGTGAATGAGCAGAATAGGGGACACCGAGGATGAGTCACAGTCGATCATACAGGGATCTGATTGCGTGGCAGAAGGCGATGGAACTCGTGGTCTCAGTCTACCGGATGACCGGCGCCCTGCCGGACGAGGAACGATTTGGATTGACCAGCCAGATGAGACGCTGCGCCGTCAGCATTCCCTCCAACATCGCGGAAGGCCGGGGTCGCGGCGACAACCGGGATTTCACCGGCTTCCTCACCGTTGCCCGTGGTTCATTGATGGAGTTGGCCACGCAGATCGACATCTGCCCGCGCCTTGGTTACACGGGCGTGTGGGAGTCGCTCATGGATGGGGCTGACGAGGTTCGACGGATCCTGCAGGGCCTGATACAATCCCGCCCGGCACGCTGAACCCGCCCGATTCCCGCTGGTTCCCCCTCGCGCACCCCCCTCATCACTTATCACTCATCACTTCCTCCATGAACATTCTCATCGTCGGGCCTCATCCGGATGATCAGGAACTCGGCATGGGCGGCACCGTCGCCAAGCTTGCCGAGCAGGGGCATGATGTGCTCCTGCTGGACATGACCGACGGCGAGCCGACGCCGCACGGCGACCCCCGGAAGCGGGCCGAGGAAGCCGCCCGCGCCGCGGAGATCCTCGGCGTCAAGCGCCTCACGCTCGATCTGCCCAACCGCTTCGTGCAGCACACGATCGAGGCGCGTCACAAGGTCGCCGGCGTCATCCGGCAACACCAGGCCGGGATCGTATTCGCACCGTATTTCCAGGATGCGCATCCGGATCACATCGCCACCACGCGCATCGTCGAGGATGCCCGGTTCGATGCGAAGCTGACGAAGATCGATCTGCCCGGCGAGCCGATCTACCCGAAGTGGCTGTTCTATTACTACTGCACGCACCTGCGGTGGGTGGCCGATCCGAGCTTTCTCTTCGACATCACCGGCTTCGAGCAGCGCAAGCACGATGCCATCGTGGCCTACGAGACGCAGTTCGTGATTCCCGAGAAGAACCGGCGGGTGGTGGAGTGGATCGACGCGGCGAACCGGTACTTCGGCAGCCGCATCGGCACCCCCGCCGCCGAGCCGTTCTATACGAAGGAGCCGCTGGGCCTGATGGGGCTTGAGACCTTGGTGTGAGGTGTGGCATGTCGGATCAGAAGATGCGCGGTGCATTACAGACGATAGATGAACTGTGCGCTGGCTCAGAGGGTCAACTTGCGTTCGACATTTCATCGCCCGATGACGAGGTGTGGGTCTACGGTGATCAGGCGGGCTTTCTCTACCTGGCGGCGGCGCTGATTCGCCTCAGGGAAGAGCAAAAGCAGTCGGAAGTGAACAAGATCTGGGTCGCGGTCCACCGCCACGTGGTGGAGGGTTCGTCGTTACCGTTCTTCGAACTGACCGACAACTTCCGCCGATGGCGGGGCAACTTAAAGCGGCGCGCGTTTGTGAGGAAGGCATTCGGCATCGTGTCACTGCTTGTGATCATCGGACTCGTTGCGATCGGCGGCTATACTGTCTTTACTTGGTTATTCCCGTAACTGAATGCCCGTGATGCACCGCATCCGCCTCATCCAGCGCGATGATCTTCCCGCGATCCTCGCGATCAGCAATCATTACGTGCTGCACTCGACGTGCAACTTCGCGGTCGAGCCGGAGGCGCTGGAGGCGTGGCGGGCGGATTTCGAGGCAACCCATGAGATGTATCCGTGGTTTGTGGCGGTGGATCAGGCGTATCCTCCCCCCTTCGAGGGGGGAGGTCAGGAGGGGGGTGGGGGCGATCGTGAACTCAATGATTCGAGCCCCCCCCCCGCCCCCCCCCCGCCACGGCGGGGGGAGG
>JAXHTH010000258.1:0-10240 GCA_034211115.1 Planctomycetota bacterium
CCCGTCCCGAACGCCGACCTGACGACGACCGACCGGGTCGGCTGGCGGGACACGGCGCGGCCGACGAAAGCGGACCCGGCCGTCGCCCGGCACGTGGCAACAAACGCAAAAAAGCCTCCCTCCCGCCTCGAATTGCGTCATCCTCCGCTCCCGCGGCGACGAAGACTGCAGGGGAAAGGGGGAACAGGCGTATCATGAGATTGAGGGTCGGCGCCCTGAGCCCGCGCGGCGGCCCAAGGAGCGTTCCGCCATGATCCAGTCCCCAGCGACGAGACGGCCCGGAGGCGCCCCGGCGGCACTCGCGGCCCTGCTCGCCACCCTCGCCTTCACCGCCGGCGCCCTCGCGGAAGGCGGCGACACCCCCGCCACCGCCCTGCTCATCGAGGGTCTGCCCTTCGCCGATTCCGGCGACACCTCCGACAACGGCGACACCGAGGACCCCGATTGCGCCGAACCCGACTCGCCCGATGTGTGGTATCGCATCGTGCCCGAGGAGCCGCTGGAGATCACCCTCTCCCTCTGCGGCAGCAGCTACGACACCTCGCTCTACGTCCTTGACGAGTTCCTCGTCCAGATCGCGTGCAACAACGACAGCGATGCGTGCGGCGAGCAGTCCGAGCTGCCCTGCCTCGCCTTCGAGCCGGGAAAGACCTACTACATCGCGGTGGATGGGGATGGCGGCACCGCCGGTCCCTATCAGTTCGCCGCCTCTGTCTGCCTTCCCGAGCTTCCGTGCGACCAGTGCGCTTCCTTCTCCTTCCCCGAGGGCGAACCGACCTGCTACAACGACTATGTGGACGAATACAACGGCGGGTGCAACAGCTCGCCTCACGTCTTCCAGCCGATCCTCGCCGGCGAAACGGTCTGCGGCGAATCGGGCACCTACGAGCTCACCCGCGAACTCTGGAGCGACACCGACTGGTACGAGCTGCAGATCACCGAGACGAGCGACATCACCTGGGAAGGCATCGCCCAGTTCCCGCTGTATCTCATCATCTGGGACGGGAACGAAGGCTGCGACGGCATGTACTCCCTCGGCTGGCGGGCGACGAACAGCATCTGCGAACCGCTCAGCGTCACCGCCTTCGACGTGCCGCCGGGAACCTACTGGCTCTGGGTGGGGCTCTGGACGCTCAGCCCCGACTATCCGTGCGGCTCCCTCTACAACGCCCGCGTCACCGTCGCCTCCTCCCAGCCCTGCGACATCGAATGCGATCCCGACGCGATCGAGGAGGGCGAAGAAATCTGTTTCGACGGCTACGTCGACGATTACAACGGCGGATGCAACAGCGATCCCTTTGCCTTCCAGCCCGTCGTCGAAGGCTCCACCATCTGCGGCACCTCCGGCACCTACCTCTTCGGCCCCGACAACTACCGCGACACCGACTGGTACGAGTTCACGACGGAGCAGATCTGCGATCTCTCCTGGCAAGTGCTGGCGGAGTTCGACATGGTGCTGTTCCTGATCGATGCGATCCCCGAGGCGTGCCCGGACCCGCCGATCCGGGCGACCATTGCCGGCGCGGCCTGCCAGATCACCACCCTGTCCTACGCGGATCTCGGCCCGGGCACCTATTGGCTTTTCATCGCGCCCGCCGCCTGGACCGGCGTGCCCTGCGGCTCCGAGTACGAGGCCACCTTCACCCTCAGCGACTGTGAGAACCCGCCCGAGTGCCCGGAGGACATCGACGGCGACGGTCTCGTCAACACCGCCGACCTCCTCGTCCTCCTCGGCGACTGGGGATGCGAAGGCCCCGACTGCGACGGCGATGTGAACGCCGACCAGAGAACCGACACCGAAGACCTCCTGCTCCTCCTCGGCGCCTGGGGCGAATGCCCGTAGAAAAACGCTGAGACGCCGAAAGCTGAAAGCTGAAAGGTATCAGGGCATCGGGGCATGAAGGGGAAGCGATGAGCGATGAGCGATGGGCGATGAGCGATAGACGATAGGCGATAAGCGATGAGGCGCGATGTTTCGCGACGCGGCCTGCCCGCGTGTTGACCGTCCGGGGAACAGGGGACCGGCATCAGCGAGAGCCATCAGCGATCAGCGCGCAGCCTGCCCAGTCAGCAACGTTGAGCCGCGAGCCGGCCCCCGGCAGGCGAGGGCTCCTTCTTCGAACGCATCGTCAAACCTCCGAACCGATCGCCGGGAACCAAGCGCCACAAGCCAGGAGCCAACAGCCGTCAACTCCCGGTCGTCACCCGCCGCAGGCCCACCGGGCCTCCTCCACCCACGCGGCGCCCACGTCTCCCCCGCCCTGGCTGAAAAACCGACGGTCTTCGGCTATCGTGACCGCATCGGACCGGTCGTGCGCGGTCCGACCGGGTCCCCGCCGCCCCGCCGCCGATCCGGTGACGTGCCGAACCGAGGAGATCCCCGTGCGTTCCGCGACGGACAGACCAGAGACATCGGCGATGGAGCAGATTCCCATCGCCCGGCCGGTCACCGGTGAAGAGGAATGGAAGGCGCTGCGGGACGTGCTGGAGAGCGGCTGGCTCGCCCAGGGCCCGCGGGTGGCAGCCTTCGAGCGCCTCTTCGCCGAGCGTCACGGCGTGAGGCACGCCGTCGCCGTCCACTCCTGCACGGCCGGCCTCCACCTGGCCCTCGTCGCGCTCGGCATCGGGGAAGGCGATGAGGTGATCGTCCCCGCCTTCACCTGGATCGCGACCGCCAACGCGGTGGTCTACTGCGGCGCGACACCCGTCTTCGCCGACATCGACCGGCAGACCTACAACATCGACCCGGCGGGGCTGGCCGACCTGCGCACGCCGCGCACCCGCGCCGTCATCCCCGTGCATCTGTTCGGCCTCTGCGCCGATGTGGACGCGGTCGCCGAGGCGCTGCCCGGCGTGCCGATCGTCGAGGACGCCGCCTGTGCCGCCGGCGCGACATCCCGCGGCCGTCCCGCCGGCGGGCTGGGCGAGATCGCCGCCTTCTCCTTCCACCCGCGCAAATCGATCTCGACCGGCGAAGGCGGAATGATCACCACCGATCGCGACGATCTGGCCGAGCTCGTCGCCAGCCTCCGGAATCACGGCGCGGAAACGCCCGAGGAACAGCGCCTCGCCGGCCCCCGGCCCTGGCTGCTGCCCGAGTTCAATCATCTGGGCTTCAACTACCGGATGACCGATCTCCAGGCCGCCGTCGGCCTCGTCCAGTTCGGCAAGCTCGATGCCTTCCTCGAGCAGCGCCGCGAGTGGGCCGCGTTCTACCAGCGCGAACTCGCGGAGATCCCCTGGCTGAGAACCCCCGCATCGCCCGCGGACGGCGAGCACGCCTGGCAGTCCTTTGTCTGCCATGTCGATGAAAATCGCGCGCCCTGCTCACGCAACGAGATCATGCAGCGCCTGCACGCGCTGGGCATCAGCACCCGGCCCGGCACCCACGCCGTTCACGCCCTGGGCTTCTATCGCGATCGCTTCGGTGCGCGCGAGAGTGACTGCCCCGTCGCGCTGGAGTGCGCCGCCCGCACCCTGGCGATCCCGCTGCACAACGCGATGGGCCCGCCGGAATACGATCGCGTCGTCGAGGCGCTGCGGAGCATCGGCTGAGTCACGAGCATGTGCGGAATCGTCGGCGTCATCTCGCTCGATCATCGCCCGCTGGCCGTCCGACGGCTCAAGGGAATGGTCGATGCGATAGCGCATCGCGGACCCGACGATGCGGGTTACCTCGTCTCCCGCCTCCAGCCGCAACGCGGGCTCGCCGACGGCTTCGGCGCGGCGTTCACCGATCGCCAGTTCGCGGCCGATCATCCCGCGCTGCCCGTCATCGACGCCCCGGCGGGCCAGCAGATTCTCGTCCGCGAGCCGTGGAATCTCTTTCTCGGTCATCGCCGCCTTTCGATCATCGATCTCACCGCCGCCGCCCATCAACCGATGGCGGACGCCACCCAGAGCCTCTGGCTCGTTTACAACGGTGAGATATATAACTTCCGCGAACTGCGCGAACGGCTCGAAGGGCTCGGGCACGTCTTCGCCACGCGCTCCGACACCGAGGTCGTCCTCCGCGCGTACGAAGAATGGGGCATTCGCTGTGTCGAGCGTTTCAACGGCATGTTCGCCTTCGCCCTCTGGGACAACCGCACGGGCCTGCTTCATCTCGCCCGCGATCGATACGGCATCAAGCCACTGTATTATCTTCAGCGCGAGGACACGTTCCTCTTCGCCTCCGAGATCAAGGCGGTCCTTCCTTATCTGGGCCGCCCGCCCGGCGTGGATCTCCTCGCCCTCAACGAGTACTTCTCGTTCCAGAACACCTTCAGCGACCGTACGCTCTTCGAGGGCGTCAGGCTGCTCCCGCCCGGCTATTTCCTGACCGTCCATCTCGGCTCCGGGCGTGTCTCGACCACCCGCTACTGGGACTTCGATTTCACGGGCGATCTCACCCTGCCCAGGGCGGATATCGAGTCACAGCTTGTCGACCTCATCCGGCAGGCGGCGACGCGCCAGACGGTCAGCGACGTCCCGGTCGGGTGTTACCTCAGCGGGGGCATGGACTCCGGCACCATCGCCGCCGTCACCGCCGGCTGCCTGGGGCGCATCCGCACCTTCACCGGCGGGTTCGATCTCTCCGAGGCCGCGGCCCACGAGATGAGCTTCGACGAGCGCGAATCCGCGGAGCGGATGGCCAACGCGTTTCAATCTGAACATTATGAATGTGTCCTGCATTCCGGCGACATGGAGGCGGTCATGCCCCGCCTCGTCCGCCATCTCGAGGATCTGCGCGTCGGCCAGTGCTATCCCAACTTCTACATCGCCCGGCTTGCCAGCAAGTTCGTCAAGGTGGTCCTCGCGGGCACGGGCGGCGACGAGCTGTTCGGCGGGTACCCCTGGCGCTACGCCGCCGCCGTCGGACCCACCCACGAGGACTATATCCAGCGCTACTACCAGTACTGGAAACGTCTCGTCCGCAACCGCGACAAACCGCGCCTCTTTCATCCCGACGTCGTCGCCCGACTCGAACAATCGCGCGATGACGGCGCCGTGCCGTTCGTCGATCACACCGTCTCCGTCTTCAAGCGCGTCTTCCCCCGGGACGTGAGCGCCGCCACGCTGGGCGCCCAGGTCGCCAACTCATTATATTTTGAATGCAAGACGTTCCTGCACGGCCTGCTTCTCGTCGAGGACAAGCTGTCGATGGCGCATTCGCTGGAGACGCGGGTGCCGTTCCTCGACAACGAACTCGTCGACCTCGCCTGCCGCATTCCCATCGGCCTCAAGGTCGCCGGCATCAACCAGCTCGAACGCATGGATGAGAATCTCCTGCGCAAGAAGGAGGAGTACCGGACGCGCATGCACACGGGCAAGAACATCCTCCGCCACGCGATGTCCCGCATCCTCCCGCCGGACGTGACCGGCGCGCGCAAGCAGGGCTTCAGCGCGCCCGATGAGTCCTGGTTCCGCGGCCGGGCGGAGGAGTACATTCGACAGACCCTTCTCGATCCCGCCGCGCGCCTCAACGAGTATCTCAATCCCGCCTTCGTCGCGCACACGCTCGACGAGCACATCACCGGGCGCGAGAATCGCCGCCTGCTCATCTGGAGCTTCCTGAGCTTCGAGCAATGGCTTCAGCAGTACCAGACCCCGGCCGCCCGGCCCGCGCCGGCCGCCGCCGCGAGCAGCGCGCGATGAGACTGCCCGATTTCCTGATCGTCGGCGCCGCGCGCTGCGGAACCACCTGGCTTTACGAATGCCTCAGACGGCATCCCCAGGTCTATCTACCGCCTGAGAAGCGGCCGGAACCTCATTTCTTCCTCAAGAACGCCGAGTACGAACGCGGCCTTCGCTATTACAGTGACCGTTACTTCGTCGGCGTCGGCCGCGATCGCATCGCCGGCGAAGCCTCGACGAGTTATCTCTATCATCCGTCCGTCGCGCCGCGCATCGCCGAGCATCTGCCCGGGGTCAGGCTCATCGCCATCCTCCGCAATCCCGTCGACCGCGCGTTTTCCAATTACATCGTCTCATCCCGAAACGGCTTCGAACCGCTGGGGTTTTCCGAGGCCATCCGCGTCGAGCCGGAGCGCCTGGCGCATCCTCAATCGACGTTCGAGCGCGAGATCTGCCCCTTCGCCTACATCGATCGCGGGCGCTACTCCGCCCAACTCGCGCGTTATCTCGAGTTGTTTCCCGGAGATCGGCTGCACGTCGCGTTATTCGACGATCTCGTCGCGGCGCCGGGCGAAACTCTTCGCGCCGCGCAGGCCTTCCTCGACGTCGATCCGAACGTCGTTCCCGAGGAGCTTCCGCCCCGCCTGAACGCCGCCGCGTACGACGGGGCGGCCATCCCGCCCGCGGATCGCACGTATATTCTGGACCGCCTCCGCGATGATCTCGACGCCCTCGCCGCCTGGCTTGACCGCGACCTCAGTCACTGGACATGAATGGACCTTGATCGTCTCTACATCACGCTCGACATCGACTGGGCCGACGATGACGTCCTGGCCCATGTCCTCGATCTGCTCGACCAATACGACTGCAAGGCGACCTTCTTCGTCACGCATCACTCGCCCGTGATCGCTCGGATGCGCGACAACCCCCGCTTCGAGCGCGGCGTACATCCAAACTTCGCACCGTTGCTCGGCGCGCGAAGCGATGATGACGCCCTTGCCACCGCCGCACAGGTGGTCGATGAACTGATGACGATCGTCCCGGAGGCCCGCGCCTCGCGCGCGCATTCGCTCATCACGGGCACGCCGCTGCTCCGCCTCTGTCACGAGCGCGGCCTCGTCATCGATTCAAACGTCTATGTTCCCTGGCGTCAGGTCACTCCGCTTACACCGTGGCGCTTCTGGACGGAGACCCTTATCGTTCCCTTCGTGTGGTCGGACTACATCGACATGATCCAGCGCGGCGACGGCCGGCCGGATGACCTGCTCGACGTTCCCGGCACGCTGAAGGTCATCGCATTCCATCCGATTCACATCTACCTCAATACGGTTGATTCCGCCCACTACGCGGCGTTCAGGAAGAGCGGACTGAGCGCGCAGGAAGCGCGCCGTGTTCTGCATCGGAATGCCCCCGGCGTCGGGGACGCCTTCCGCCGGCTCCTCGACGCCGTCCGCAGGCAGCGCATCGCGACCGGATTGCTCGGTGAGTTGCCCGAAGCGAAATACCCCGCCGGTTCCCACGGCCATGCCGAACGATCAGACCATCAGCGCGATTCTCGATGACCTCATTCGCACGCACCAGAGCCGTCTCAGTGCGAACGATCGGGCCTTCCTGCGCCGCGTCTTCTCCACCGACCCGGAGCTCTATCGCACCCGCCTGCGCGCGCTCGGCTTTGTCGGTCTCCGCCGCGTTCTCGATGCCGGCTGCGGCTTCGGGCAATGGTCGCTCGCCCTTGCGCAGCTCAATGACAGGGTGGCGAGCGTCGATGCGAATGCGGCGCGCATTCGACTCCTGGACGATATCCTGCAGCGTACGGCCACCGGGAACGTCGAAGCGCGCGCGGGGCGGCTGGAGCAGCTCCCGTACGCCGATGGCAGCTTCGACGCGGCTTTCTGCTACATCGCGCTCTTCTACTGTGACTGGCGCGCCGCGCTCGGCGAACTCGTCCGCGTCCTCCGGCCCGGCGGTCGCCTCTACGTCACCGGCAACGGAATCGGGTGGTACCTGCATCTCTGGTTCAACCGCCCGAACGCGACCTCCGATTACGAGCCGCGCGAGATCGTCGCCCGCACGTTCGCCGACACCGTCGAATACGAACGGTCCGGGCGACCGCCGAACGGACAGCTCATCATCGAACCGGCCGGGCTGGCGACCGCGCTTGAAGCCAGCGGTCTCGCGGTTCTCGCGCGCGGCGCGGAGGGCACCATCCACGCGGACCAAAGCGCGCCGCCGCCGCGTCCGTTCTTTGAAGCGTCCTACTTCGGCCAGGTCGGCTGTTACGAAATCCTCGCGCAGAAGCAGGAGCGACCCCGATGAAGCGCATCGACGTGGCCCGGTTCGCTCGCTCCGCGGATGTTCTTGCCGGCACGCGCTGGTATCTCGTCGTGAAGAGCCAGGATCAACTGGAGCGCCGCGCCCGGATGGCCGCCTCCCGCCGCCGCGGACGCTTCGGGCGCATCGAGGCGCGGCCCGTGGCGGAAGGGCTGCTCGTGTGCGGCGAACTTCGCGAGGGATGCTTCAACCGCGCCTGGTCGCGTGCCTTCCGCGAGCCGCGTCACCTGCGCCGCCTCAACGCGAGCGAGCTTCTTCTCACCGAAATCAACCGGCTCCTTCGCATCGACGAACTGGGCAGGGTGAACCGCGACTACCATCATCCCTTCTTCGCGTTCTTACATACGATCGATCTGCACCCGTCAGGCGAGCGGGCTCTCATCGTCTCGTCGGGTTATGACTCGGTGATCGAACTCGACCTCGTCACCGGTGAACCGACGATGCACTGGATCGCCTGGGAGCACGGTTTCAACCCGGACGAAAGCGGCACATGGCTCGCGGCGCGGCGCCAAAGCTACGAACGCTATCGCGCGGAGGGGCGGACCGCCCTTCTCATCAATCCGGACGAATACGGCGACCAGGGTCTCATCACGGCCCGGCGCTCCGCGCATCCCAACGCGGCCGCATACGATCCGTACGATGATCATCGCTCGTTCATCGTCTCGATCGGTCACACCGGAGACCTCCACCGGGCCGGCCCGGACACCGAGGGCACCGTACTCCTCTGCTCCGATCTGCGCCAGATGCCGCACGGTCTGCGGGCTTATGATTCCGGCTGGATCATCACGGACACGACCCGCGGCGAATGGCGCCGCATGACCAGCGCGTTCAGGACGGAAGCAATCTGTTCGACGGCCGGGCTCGCGGACAAGGCCCCGGGCACCGAGGCGCTCGAGTGGCTGCAACAGGTGGTCGTCTTCGATCACGATCGCGTCCTCGCGCTGGACGCCAATCGCGGGTTGATCGCGATCGATCTGAAGGCCGGCCGCTATACCCCGTATGAGGTCGACCCGGACTGGTGCGTGCAGGACGCGATGACAGCCCCGCCCAATGATCCCTCGTCTGACGAAACTTAACTATCCCGGTCGCCCTCGCTGCCCTGCGCGAAGAGGAACGGGTGGACGAGGGCGTAGATCGGAAGATCCGCCTCGTCGAGGTGCTCTTCGAGCGTGCGATGATCGCCCTCGCGCAGCACGCCCCGATCGTATGCTTTCCAGCGGACGAGTTCCGAGTCCGAGACGTAACGCGACGACTGGAAAAGCCCGAACGTTCGCGCATCGTACGCTTCGTAGGTGAGGCCGAACGCTTCCGGACGATGATCGTTCCAGAAGTCGAGGTTGTTGATGTGCGGGTAGCGGGCGTCTCCGTGCGATGCGGCGCCGACGATCGGCGCGCCGAGCATGTCGTGCAGCGTCTCGAGGTCATCGACGAGGACGCGTTCCGGGGGCCGGCCGGTGAGCTCCGCCACCACGAGCGGCTCACAGTGCAGGCCGATCTCGAAGCCGAGATCGCGGACGGTGCACAACCGCCGCTGCGCGGCGCGATCGCTCAGATCATAGTCGGGGGCGTGGAGCCGGAAGAAGAACGTCGCCCGGCAGTCGTGCTCGCGGAACAGTTCGGCCATGGTCACCGCCGCCGCGGGCGAACGATCGACGTCCACCCTCATGACGAGTGCCTGCGGGGGCACACCGTCGGTCTCCCGGGCCGCGCGGGCATCCCGGCAGGTCATCGTCACCCGCTCCGTCTCTCGCGCCCGGGCGAGGGTCGAGTGCAGCTTCTCCCAGGTGAAGGGCGACATCACGCGCTCCGGTTCGTCCTCCCGCCGTCGCGGCTTCCGCCGTCACCGCGTCCCGCCGCGGCACCGATGGATCTGGTAGAGTACCCACCGGTTGTTCGCCGATCAAGCGATTGGCGTGCGGCCGGCGCGGCCGTCCCGTCCGTCCCTTCTTCCGTCCGGCATCCTGCTCGTCATGGAACTGCCCGTTCTCATCTTCGTGTTTCTCGCCGCGGCGCTGCTGCGTCTTTCGTTCGGCACGTCGGAGACATCGGACCAGTGGGTTTCCTTCTGGCTGATCCAGCGTCAGCGTCGGCGTCGATGGATCACCGACGAGGCGCGCGATTCGATCGTGGGAGGCACATACGGCTACCCGAGCCTGCAGCACTTCCTCATCAGCCGGCTCCCGCGGCGCCTGTGGGGGATCGCCGGGCGGTTGACGAACATCGCCTACGATCTCATCAGCGCGCTCTGCGTGTACTGGCTCGCGTCGCGGATCGAGGATGCCTTTGCGCCGGG
>JAXHTH010000259.1:0-2930 GCA_034211115.1 Planctomycetota bacterium
GCAGAAAAAAGGCCGCGCGCGGCGGGCCCGCGCGGCCTTTTTTCTGCGCTTGGTAGGGCGACTTGCGCGACGGCAGGAGCGATTCCCACCAGGCAGGCCTTGATTGTGAGATGAGTATGTTGCATTCCCGGACGCGATTCTGGTGGGCATCGCTCCGCTCGATCCACGTTACAGGCGCGGCAGGGAGATTTCGGCCTCTTCCAGTCGCGCCCGCGCGATGTCCACCGCATCGGGGCTGATGTCGATGCCCAGCGCGCGGCGATCCAATCTTCGCGCGGCGACGAGTGCCGTACCGCTGCCGCAGAACGGATCGAGCACGAGGCCCCCCTCGGGGCAGCAGGCACCGATGAGCAGCTCCAGCAGCGCCAGCGGCTTCTGCGTCGGATAGCCGACCCGCTCGGCCGCCATGTTGTTGATGGACGGAACCTCGATGACGTCCGTGGCTTTCTTCATCTGCCCCTTCATGCGATTGCTCGTGGCCGGGACGAGCGGGGGATGAAAGTAATACTCGGCGCTCTTCGCGTAGAAGAGGATGTCATCGTGCTTGCGGGCGAACCGCCGGCGCGAGGAGCCGCCCAGGCCGTAGACCCAGACGAGATGGTTGACGAAGCCGCCCCCGCCGCGCCCGGACGCTTCCGAGGGCATGAACTCAATGCCGAACAGATCATCCAGCAGCAGGCGGAGATGATGGACCGTGCGCCAGTCGCAGTGAAGCAGGATCGAGCCGCGGGGTGTCAGCGCCCGATGCGCCGCTTCCAGCCGCGGCCGGAGGAACGCAAGATACGCCTCGACATCCGGCCAGCGATCGGCATACCTGGCGCGGGCGGCGGTGAGATGCCGTCCGGTATTGAACGGCGGATCGACGTAGGCGAGGTCGGCGAACCCCGCCGGTCGGGCTTCCAGTACGTCAAGGCAGTCGCCACAGACGATCGCATCGCGCCCAGTGCTCACGGTCATAGCCTACCGCCGACGGCGACCGCGCGCAACCCGCAGCGCCGCCGGCGCGGCCGGGCGGCCAAAAAAGATAGTCGCCCGCCTTGCGGCGGGCGGCCATCGAGGAGAAGTATCGCGGAACTGCGATAAATCCGGGAATCGGCTACCGCCGACGCCGTGAACCGGCGCGCAGACCGGCAAGAGCCAGCAGGCCCAACGCGCCCGGCGTGGGCAGAACCTGGAAGGAGAACACGAATTGTCGACCGGCGGAGAAGTCGCCCGTCGCGACCACGCTCCATTCCCCGCCGTTGTAGCTGACGAACCGGAACGGCTCGTCCTGATCGAGCCCCTGGGCATTCACATCCGTGAAGTGGAAGGACACCGAATCGCCGAGGGCCAGCCCGCTCCAGGCGAACCCGTCGCCCTCGTCGGAATCGTCCCACCCGTAGAGCGCCTCGAACTTCTGGAGCCCGTTGCCGAGATCGGACCAGTCGGTGAGGTCGTCGCCCTCGGCGTTGACGTAATAGTCGAGAGAGATCGGGGCCGTGGTCGAAAGGGCCAGAGCCGAATCGGCCAGGCCGGGGCCGGCGGGAATGTCGCCGTTGGAGTCGATGAGGCTGGTGAACGCGAGCCCCGCCTGGGTCTGGGCGAGGATGAATGTCACGTAGCCGTCGGTGGCGATCCCCGCATCGTTGAGGACCGCGTGAGCCGAGGACATGGCGTCTTCGGTGAGGAGACCGGACCCTGGGTCGAGCATGCCGGGCATGGTGCCGGGGCGCATCTCCACGGGGCCGCCTATGTCATCGATGAGGATGTACGCCGCCTGCGCCCCCGCGCCAAGGGCAATGCAGGCGATGCCTGCCAACAGTTTTTCCACGAACATCTTCTCTCTCTTTCTTTCTCTCGTCTCTCTTCTTGGTCTCCCGGACCGGCAGCCGGCCCGGCGGATCCCACCCTGACGCTTGATCCCGCAGACGGTGTTGGCCGCCTGATGCCGCAAGGGAAGGCACCGTACCAAGCGTACCCGCAAACTCTTCGGATGCAAGAGGATACGAGCGCGTTTTGGCCGTCCCCGGGCCCAATCACCCGCCATCGGCGCTGGAGGCCGGTCAGGCCGCCGTGCCGGGGCGGAAACGCCGTAATTATCTGTCTCATAAGGGCTTACCGGACGCGCTTTCGCCCCGCACAGCCCGGCGGCGACGAACCGTGGCCGAGTTATCGGACACCCCGCGGTCGGCCGGCGACGCGCGCTCACTCCCCGGCCGGCGGCGGCGCCGGGGGCGGGCCCGGGGGCGGAGGCTCGCCGCCATGGTCCGGCCGGCGAGGCGCATCGCGCAACCCCATGATGAGACCCGAAAGGGCGCTGATCGCCTCGCGGATCTCCCGCACGTCCAGGTCGCTGATCTCGCCGTCGCTGATCGCCGCGATCGCCTCGGCACACTCCTTGACCGCATTGACCGTCGCCTCGTCCAGGGCCTCGTGCCGCACGAAATGACCACCCATCTCCTGGCAGATGTAATCCAGCACCCGGTCGCCGCACTCCGCCTCCGCGCTCTGGAGCGACCGGATCAGCCGCTCGACGGGGTTGGGCTGGACGCCGGACAGGATGCGATTGACCTGCCGGGTGGACAGGCCCAGGCATTGGGCGAACCGCTTCACGCCCACGCTGTCGACGAGCGAGGCGAACTGGCCGAGACATTCGTCCCTGAGCTGATCTTCGGGCGTGAGCTGGGACATGCGCGAGCGAATCCTCCGCGGTCGGCCGCCGACGCGGGGCCTCCCCGGCCGGCGGAGAGCGGAGAATACCACGATCCGCAGGGAGCGGGCGATCGGGCGGGCGGTTTGATTCCTGCTCGCACGGCGGGTCCGCCGGCGATTGGTGGCGCGACGCTCCGCGCGGGTGGCGCGACGCTCTGGGCGGGTGCCGCGACGCTCCGCGTCGCGCCTCGTCGAGCCACATGGGCCGGCCGGCCGTTCCTCCCCGGGCCGGGGCCGGC
>JAXHTH010000260.1:0-11685 GCA_034211115.1 Planctomycetota bacterium
CGAGAGCGTGATGCCCTCGCTGAGGAGGCGCTGGGACTGCTTCATCAGCTCCTCGTAGAGCATGGGCAGGTAGGAGGAGATGAAGTGGACGGAATCCTCGACGAAGATGATCACGTCCACCCCGACCGTCTCGGTGTCGTGCTCGACGTTGCGCTTGTCCTCGATGAGCTTGACGATGGCGAGCAGGATGCGGGCGTCGCCGGTCCAGACGAAGACGCGGTCGAACGCCTCCGCGTCGGGGCTCTCCAGCAGTTCCTGGAGCTCGCGGTTGTCGTAGCCGAGCAGGACGACAGGCACGTGCGGCGTGATCTTCCGGACCTTCCGCGCGAAGTCGGCGGGATCCATCTCGCCCGGGTGCATGGTGACGATCACGAGATCGAAGCGGCGGTCGGAGCCGAGCATCTCCAGCGCCTCGCCCGCGGTGGGCGTGGTGTTCAGCCGCGGGGCGTAGCGGAGGTTGAGCCGGTCGTATTCCTTGAGGATGAGGTCGGTGACCTGGCCCTCCTCTTCGAGGATGAACGAGTCGTACCAGCTCGAGACGAGGAGCACCTCGCGCAGGCGATAGGGCATGAGCTGCTGAAAGCCCTGGAGGCGCGAGGCGAGTCCGATGCCGCGTTGCCCGTCGGCGGGCCTGTCCATCGACGAATCTCCTTACCGGGCAATCATACGGCTCGCGCGGGGCGGGGTCTTGGACGCACCCGCCTCCCCCCGCGGTCCGTGACGCATCGACCCGCACCACAGATCGACGCGGACGATCCGATCAATCGCCCGATCAACCAGCGGGGTTCTGAAGGGGTTCCGCTCCGATTCGTCGCATCCTGCTTCAGACTCCGGGCCGGCGTTGGACGATATAGGGTGGTGCGCGGGATTTGGATATGTCCCAGAAGATCTCCGCTGACGCCGGGGCCGGCCGCGTGGCCGGCATTCAGACGCTCGCCCTGCTGCTGCTGTGTGCGGTGGCGTTCCGTTCGGAGCTGGGCGCGTCGATCCTGATGGCCGCGGGCAACTGGGAGGCGGCGCACCTGCTGGTCGCCCCGGTCCTGATTCTGATTCTGCTCTGGCGGCGGCGGCGGAAGCTGGTCCGCGGGGTGGAGGGCGCTTCGATCTGGGGCCCGGTGTTCGTCGCCCTCGCCCTCGGCCTCTGGATCGTCTCGACCTGGCCGCTCAGTTTCGCCTACCCGCGGCGGCTGGCGCTGCTGCCCGCGGTGGCGGGGATCATTCTGACCGTGGGCGGATGGCGCGTCCTGCGGCTGTGCCTGCCCATGCTGCTGATCCTCCTGATCGCCATTCCCCTGGGATCGCGCAACTACGCGATGCTGACGGCCGGGCCGGGGCGGCAGACGCTCGCCGCGGCGTGTGCCGCGCTCGACGCGCTGCCCGGCGTGCTCATCGACCGCACGGGTTTGGACGTCTCGTACATCAGGGGCAGCGTCTCGGGAACGATCGCGCCGGGCGAGCCCGTACGCGGCGCGTCACTGATGCTGTCGTTTCTCACCATGATCGTGTTCGTCACGTTCATGCGGAAGCGCCCGCTCTGGCACCTTGCCGCCATGGGCATCCTCGCCCTGCCGTTGATGATGCTGTGCAGCTTTGTTCGGCTCTTCGTGCACGGGCTGGTGACGCTCTACGGGGGGACGGATGCCCTGAGCAGCGTCCCGCGGATCAGCGCGGCGGTGGTCTCGATCGTGTTCGCCTACGGCGCGACGGTCCTCGTGCTCTGGACTCTCGAGAAGATCGTCATCGAGGAGAGGTGGCCCGCGGAGGGAGACGGAGAGCACATCGAGCCGGGGGCGGGCGCCGAGGCACCGCGCCGGTCGGTCCGCGCCTTGTGGCGAGCCGTGTTTTCGTCCCTGTTCGTGGCGAGCGCGATCCTGTTTCTCCTCGCCGCCGTCGCGCTTCGCCCGGGCGCCGAAGCGCTGGTCCGGCATTACCGCAAGGCGCCGATCGACCTGCGGACGCCGCTGAGCGAGTTCGACGCGACGAAGATGCGCTCATTCCGCCTCGCGCGGGATGGTATGGATCTCGCACCGGGCGAGGAAACGAGCGGGGATGGGATCGATGCGCGGGTCAGCCTGTTGTTCGAGGATCGGCCCGGCGGCGCGGCGCCGGCCTCGGCACGACCCGAGGTGTTGCTCACAGTCACCTATGCCAGCGATCCGGATCGCCCCGTGCCGCACCCGCCGGAGTTGGTGTACCGCCGGCACGGGGCGATCGTGGACGAGGTGACGGCCCTCGGCGTCGAGACGCCCGACCTGGCCCCGAATCCCTGGGAGGTGCCCGCCCGGCGGATCGAAATCCAGCAGGACGGCGAGCATCTCATCCTCGTGTACCTCTATTGCTGCAACGGCCGGTTCTACAACGATCGCGAGAGGATGCGCTTCGCCCTCGGCTGGCCGGGCGACCGGTACGTCTACTTCAGCCGCATCGACGCGTTGATGAACTGGCCGCCGGGCATGAGCCGGAGGGAGGCGACGGAGCGCTGTCAGGCGCTCCTCTCGGAGGCGGTGCCGATCCTCGTGACGGACCATTTTCCGCGTCGGGAGGATGTCGCGCGGCGCTGACGAGAGCGATCGCCCCGGCGCGGCGATGACGGATCAGGGATCGGTCCGGCCGGCGCGGTAGGCGGCGAGGCGGGCTTCGATCTCGGCGACCAGCTCCGGCTGCTCGATCCGCCGGGCCAGCTCCAGGGCCGCCTCCGCGGCCCCGATCGCCTCATCGAAGCGCCCCAGGCCCGCGTAGCTCGCGGCGAGGATGTTCAGGACGAACGGATCGTCCCCGCCCGTGAGCTGCCGCATGCGCTGCGCCAGCGCGATCGCCTGCTGCGGATCGCGGAAGCGCCGCTCCGGGCACATGGCCCGGATCTTGGCCAGCCGGACCATGAACCCCAGCGGATCGGTGCCCTCGGGCGTGTGGCGCAGTCCCGCTTCGTAGTGCCGGATGGCCTTGCCGTAATCGCCGGCCACCTCCGCCCGCCCGCCGAGGTAGCGCTGCAGGCGCGTGTTGGCCGGATGCTGCTTCACGATGTACTCGAAGTGAGGCTGTGCCTCGTCGGGGCGGCCCAGCTCCACGAGCAGTTCACCGAGATGGAGCCGCGTGGCGAGATGACCTTCATACACCTTCAGCGCCTCGCGGTAGCGTTGGATCGCCTCATCGTTGCGACCGGCGCGTTGAAGGGTTCTCGCCATCCGGTAATGATCCTGGGCCGTGGCGCGTGGATTGGCGATGACATGCGCCCACTGGGCGATCGCCTCCTCGTAGCGGCCGATCCGGTCGAGCGCGGTGGCGAGGTTGCCGCGCGCTTCGTAGTGATCCGGGTAGGCGTCCAGCGAGGCGCGGAAGTGTCCAATGGCGTCGTTGATCGTCTCCTGCTGGAGCTCGCGCAGCGCGCCGACCACCGCATCGAGCTGTCCGGGCTGCACGCGGCGGATGGGACCGGCCATCCGCAGCACCGATTCGCTTTCCGCCTCCCGCAGGGCTGTTGCGGCGTCCCGCGGTTCGCCGCTCTCGAGTGCCTCGACGGCGTCGTCGATGAGCTCGTGATCGCGGAGCAGGATCCCGCCGAGGTTGTTGTGAGCCATCCACGCCTGCGGGTTCTCGGCGATGGTGGACCGCCACAGCGTCTCCGCGTCCTTGTACTTGATGCCCTCGATCCACGTCAGCGCGGCGAAGACGATCAGCACCGCCCCCGCGACGGGCAGCGCGGCGCGCACGCGCCGCAGGACCGACGTGAGGACGCCGACCACCAGGGCGATGATTCCCAGGCTCGCCAGGTAGTTGAAATGGTCGGCCACGAACGAGTACCGCATCGGGTAGATGTTGAAGAACCCGAGGGCGGGGAAGATCGTCCCCGCGTAGAACGAGGCGGCGACGAAGGGCCCGCGCCGGCCCCGGATCAGGAGCCAGATCAGCACCGCCGCGATGAGAAGCACGACGCCGATCGGCCAGTACGACAGCCAGTCGCCCGCGTCGATCGTCCACTGCGGGTACAGGAACATCAGCGGATGCGGCCAGAGCAGCTTCCACGGATAGAACAACAGCGCCCGGGAGGCGATCAGGCAGCGCTCGATGAACGTCCAGTCAAACTCATGGCCCTCCGCGCCGACGTTCGTCCGTTCCAGATGGGCCGTGTGCAGCGCCGCGATGAGGCCGATGACGAACAGAGGCGCCAGCGGCAGGAGCCGGCCGATCGTCAGCCGCTGTCGGCGCCAGATCATCACGAGGATCAGCGCCGCCGGCAGCGAGCACGTCACCGACTTGCTCAGCAGCGCGCACGCGAACAGCACGAGGGCGAGCGCGTAGGACCCCCAGCGCCGGCCCCCGTCCGGCGCGATCGTCTCCTCATCCCGCATCGGATCGAAGCGCAGATACGCCAGCGCCGCAAGGAAGTAGAAGACCCCCGAGAGGACGTTCTTCCGCTCGGTGATCCACGCCACCGACTCGACGTGGACCGGATGCAGGGCGAAGACGGCCGCGATCATCCACGCCCCCGGCACCCTGAGCAGGTACATCAACCGCCACACGAGCAGGGCGCCGGCCAGGTGCAGCAGGACGTTCACCACGTGATAGCCCATCGGATCGAGTTGCCAGGCGCGGTACTCCAGCCAGAAGGTGGTGAAGACGAGCGGGTAATACTGGTGGGTGTTGCCCGGCTCCCAGAGCAGGAGGAAGCCGCCGGGCTCGCGGAGGAGCACGTTGTCCGTCACGTAATCGTCATCGTCCCAGATGAACCCGCCGTGCATCGCCGGCAGATAGGCGATGAGCGTCAGGAACACGATGATGAACAGCCCCAGCCACAGGCGGCGGCGCGAGGCGGCCGGATCGTCGGGCGGGATTGAAGGATCGACTTCGGGCATGCGCGGCGGGCGAGTGGCCGGCACATCCTACCGGCGCGGCGCCGATCAGTCGCCGCCCGCCGCGCGCGAAGCGTTCGAGCCGTGCCCCGGCTCGCAGATGAACTCGCCGTGCGCGGGGTGGGGGTGCAGCGTCGCGGCGAGATCGGTGAGGATCGCCTCCGTCTGGATGGCCAGGGCGCCCTCGGCGATGAGCTCCGCCGCGTTGGGGCCGACGATCCCCAGGCCGAGGATGAGCTGCGTGTCCGGCTCGTAGATGATCTTGGTGAAGCCCTCGGATCGATGGAGGCCGGTGCTCTGTCCCGCCGCGGCCCAGCGGGTCCGCTGCACCTCGTGGGGATGCGCCTGCCGCCTCGCCTCCGCTTCGGTCAGGCCGCACCAGGCGATCTGCGGATCGGTGAAGAGCACCATGGGAACGGTGCGGTCGTCGAATTCGCTTCCCCAGCCGGCGGCGCACTCGGCGGCGATCCGTCCCTGGTGCGTGGCCTTCAGCGCCAGCATCGGCTCGCCGATGACGTCGCCGACCGCCTGGATGCGGGGATTGCCCGTCCGAAGCTGATGATCCACGCTGATGAAGCCGGACTCGTCGAGCGAAATGCGGGTTCGATGAAGATCGAGCCCGTCCACGCAGCCGCGCCGCGCCGGCGCGATGAGCACGCGATCGAAAGAGGTTTCCTTCGGGATGCACCGACCTTCGAACTCGGCCCTGACCTCCGTTTCCGTCTCCGACAGCGATGCGACGCGGGTGGCGAGACAGACCTCTTCGAGGCTCGCCGTCAACTGCTCGCGCAGCAGCTCGACGAGATCGACATCGGCCAGCGGCACGAGCTGATCGTCATCGACGACGACCGTGACGCGGCTGCCCAGCGCGGCGTACACGCTGGCCAGCTCCAGGGCCCCGGGCCGGCCCGCGACGACCAGCAGCGCGCCGGGGATCTCCGGAAGCGCCAGCGCCTCCGCCGTGCTCATGGTGCGCTCGCCGCCCGTCGACAGTCTGTCCGGCGGGCAGTCGGCCCCCCCCGTGGCGATGATCGCCCGCTCGAAGCGGATGCGCTCGATGTCGGGATTGTCGCGGATAACGACCTCGCGCTCGGAGTCGAACGCGGCGCGGCCGCTGATGTGCTCGATGCCGTACTCGCGGCACAGGTCGCTGAGATTCGAGGCGAAGCGGCGCACCGTCCGATGGAGCCCGGCGCGGACCGCCTCGACGTCGATGCGTGGCCGATCGAAGAGGATGCCGAAGCGCGAGGCGTGCTCGGCGGCGCGGATCGTGTCGGCCAGGTGCAGAAGCTCCTTGCTGAGAATGCAGCCCTCGTGCAGCCACGCACCGCCCAGCACGTGGCGTTCATCGACGATCATCGTCCGCAGGCCGAGGCCCGCGGCGCGGAAGGCGGCGGTGTAGCCGCCGGGCCCGCCCCCGATGACGAGGAGCTGCGTTTCCGTCGTGCCTCTGCCGTCGGCGTCCATTGTTCAGCTCTGTCGCTTCCGTGTGCGGGTGCGTTGATCGCGCAGCGCGAGCCCGTCCACGTGTGTGCATGGTACCGGATCAATGCATCTCTGCGGTCCGGCTGCGGCGGGGCGGGGCCTGGGGCCTGCCCGCTCGATTGGCAAGGGGGTCGCCCCGGTCATCCTGGGGCCGGCCCGCGCGGGATCAGGCCGGCTCGGCGCACGCAGCGTCCGCACCGACCTCGAAACCCATCGCGAAGGCCTTTTCGTTCACGTCGATGGCCTTCTGCGGCACGCCGGCCATCAGGACCTCGCGAAGCAGGTCCGCCTTGAACGGGAGCACGCCGGTGCCGGCGAGGACGCCCAGCAGAACGGCGTTCAGCGCCTGCGTGTTCCCCGCCCGACCGGCCACCTCCGTCGCATCCAAAGCGATCACCTTCGGGCTGATGGCGCGGATCTTCTCCAGCACATCCTCCGCCTCGGGATACGAATCGCCCTTCATCGACACCGTCGCGGGCACGATCGGGTGTGTGTTGGTGATGATGAGCGTCTTGGGCGAGGCCTTGGCCATCGCCCGGAGGGTCTCGACGGGCTCGAAGCCCAGCAGGACATCGGCCTGGCCGTCGGGGATGATGGGGCCGTGCACATCGCCGATGCGGACGGTCGACTCGACGATCCCGCCGCGTTGGGCCATTCCGTGGATCTCGCCCACGAGGACCTTGAGGTCGGCCTTGACGGCGGCCTCGCCGAGGAATCGCGAAGCGGAGAGGCTGCCCTGTCCCCCCACGCCGGTAATGAAGATGTCGGTCCTGTCGGCCATGCTCGTCTCCCGCGGCGGCCTGGGCGAATGGAGAATCGGATGTCTTGGTGGGGAATACTAGGACGGGAGGGACTGAGGGACAAAGGGACTGAGGGGGAAGAGACGGGGAGACGGAGTCACAAAGAGACGGAGTGCGCAGCGAGCCCGGCCGTCCTCGGCCCGGGCGGCCTTCGACGATCCGACGCCTCCGCCGCGAAGGCGGGGCAGGGACTGACGGACAGAGGGGGAGAGACGGAGTGTGGAAGGCCGCGCCCAGTGGTCGCGGTCCAACCTCAGACTTGAATCCGAGCGAAGTACGCCGCAGAGGGCTCGACGATCAAGGACCGCGTGTCCAACTCGGTCCGAAACCGATCCGCGAGCTCGTGGCGAAGGGTCACGTCAAAGAAGCCCGTGAGCTCCCGGCCGTCGTCGTCCCACTCCAGTCGGAAGCGCAGGTACCAGCGCCCTCGCTCGTCGGCTACGCCGACGCATACGCGGTCGTCGTCAGGTGTTGCTGCCAGCAAGTCCCTGGGCGAACCGATGGCGGAGAAGAGCTCCGGGAACGTGATGGCACCGCGATCGAAGTGCAGACCGTCGTGCTCCAGCCAGTCGTCGTAGCGCTTCATCGCTGCGTGCGGATCGAGCTGCTGGAGGAACGCCGCCACCTCACACAACCACGTTGACAACTGGGGTGCGGGGATCGGCTTCGTCCAGAAGGTCATCCCATCCGGTGGTCGGAATGCGCGATGACGGGACTCAGAACTCACATGCTCAGTTTACAGGCTTTCTCAGCATCGGCCAAGCCGTTTGTGGCGCGGAGGAGTGCGTTGGACCGTCGAAGGCACCCGGGGCCGAGGACAGCCCGGCTCGCCGTTTCGCCGCTGCGCCGCGCAGCGCTCCCCTTCGGGTCGCGGCTAAACAATCGCGCCTTCCGTCGCTTCCCCTACGCTTCGATCTCCACGGGCTCGATGGCGTCGTTGGGGCAGAGCTGGGCGCAGACGCCGCAGGCGGTGCAGAGGACCTCGTCGATGTAGATGCGGCCGTCCTTCTTGTAGATCGCCGGGCAGCCGAAGTTGTCGATGCAGTTGTTGCACCGCGCGCACTGCCCGCAGCTCAGGCAGCGGTTCGACTCGGCCAGCACCTGCTCTTCGGTCAGTCCCCAGGAGAATTCCTCGAAATCGCGATTGCGCTCGGCGCCCGGCCGCTCATCTCCGACGGCCCGACTTCCGGGGGCGACAGCAACGCCCGCGGGGTGATACCGCTGCGACTCGTCAATCTCGTCCGGCGTGTGCAGGCGAAGCGGCTCGACGTCTTCGCCGCCCGAGAGGAAAAGATCGATGCCGTACGCGGCCTTCTTCCCCTGCGCGATGGCATCGATGACGGTCCACCCGCGGCCGGTGACATCGCCGGCCGCGAAGATGCGGGGATCGAGCGTGTCTCCGGTCTGGACATCCGCGGCGATCGCGCCGCGCTCGCTGCGGCCGATCTCGATGTCATCATCGAGGGCGGGCCTGTCCTGCCGCTGGCCGATGGCGGCGATGACGTGATCGGCGTCGATGACGAACTCGCTGCCCTCGATCGGAACGGGTCTGCGTCGACCCGACTCGTCCGGCTCGCCCAGCGTGTTGCGCACGCACCTGACGCCGACGACGCGACCGTCGCGCTGTACGATCTCGACCGGCTGGACGAGGTAGTCGATCTCGACGCCTTCATCGAGCGTCTCGCGCAGCTCGTCCTCATCCATCGGCATCTCTTCCTTCGACCGGCGATAGATGATCTTCACCGACTCGGCCCCGAGGCGGAGGCTGACGCGCGCGGCATCGCTGGCCGCATCGCCGCCCCCGACGACGATGACGTTCTTCCCGCAATCGGCCCGGCCATCGACGTTCACATCATGGAGGAACGCCAGCGCCTCCTCGACATCATCCGCATCGTCGCCCGGAACACCGAGGCGGATGCCTCGGTGCGCGCCGATGGCGATGCAGACCGCTTCGTAGCCGTCTTCGAGCAGTGACTTGAGGGTGAAGTCCTTGCCGAGCGTGCGATCTGGACGGAACTCGATGCCGGTCGAGAGCAGGCCGTCGATTTCCTCCCTGACGAGATCGCGCGGCATGCGGTGGGCGGGCAGACCGCAGATGAGCATCCCGCCGGCGATCGATTCGCGATCGAAGATGGTCGGCGCATATCCCCGCAGATTGAGCTCGTAGGCCGCGGTCAGGCCGGCCGGACCGGCGCCGATGACGGCGATGCGCTTTCCGCCGCGCTTCGCCCGCGCCTCCTGCGCCCGCTTGCGGATCGCGGCGACATACTCCCCGCGCTCCTCCGGCGTTTCGCGATCGGCGACGAACCGCTTGATGCCGTTGATGGAGATCGCATCGTCGTATTCGCTGCGCACACAGGCGCCCTCGCACGGCCGATGACAGATGCGGCCGAGAATGCGCGGCAGGGGAACGCTTTCCCGGATGAGATCCAGCGCTTCCCTGTACTTGCCCGCGCGGGCGAGGGCGATGTAGCCGGTGACGCAGATGTTGGCCGGGCAGGTGAAGGTGCACGGGGCAGGCGCCTGCTTGCGCGCGCGACCTTCCGGGGGGAATCCCATCGGATCGGCATCGGCGTTGAGGATCTTCGTCCGGCCGCGCATGATCTCATCGAGGGCGATGGTCGGCACGCCGCAGCCTTCGTGATCGCAGAACTTGCCGCAGTACTTGCACTTGTCGTGGTTGACCCGATACGTGAGGCGGGTGGTCTTCTCCTTCAGCACGCGCCGGGCAAACAGCGGGCACGGCCGCCGGCTGATGATGACCCGCACGCCCTTGCGGTTGTACGCGTCCTGCACGACCCGGATCGTGTGTTTGAGGTCGTTGGGGTCGACGACCTGGACATCTTCGACGCCGCAGCCGCGGATGAGCCGCTCGAGATCGACACCTTGCTGCTTTTCGGGGACGAGTTCGCTGCTCGGGTGCGGCTGATGGCCCGTCATCGCCGTCGTCGAGTTGTCGAGAATGACCAGCATCAGGTCGTGGCGGTTGTGCACGGCGTTGACGAGGCCCGTGATGCCTGAGTGGTAGAACGTCGAATCGCCGATGAACGCGACGTGCGGCTGGTCGTTGTTGATCGAGGCCCCGCAGGCCATGGTCACCGCGCCGCCCATGCAGAGGAAGCTGTCGGTCGTCGCCAGCGGCGGAAGCAGCCCCAGCGTGTAGCAGCCGATGTCGCTGGCGTAATACGTGTCGTAGGCGTCGGCGATGCTCTTGACGGCGTAATAGGTCGTGCGGTGCGTGCAACCGGCGCAGAGCAGGGGGGGACGGCCCGAAAGCGGGGGCAGGTCGGGTTTGATCGGCGCCTCGACGGGGATGTCCAGCAGCCGCGCGACGGCAGGGCGGATGCGATCGCCGCTCAACTCGAAGTGACGCGGGACCCATTCCTCGCCCTTGCCGCGAATCGGGGTGGTCACGCCGACTTCCTGGGCGATCGCCTTGACCTCGGTTTCCAGGTACGGCTCCAGCTCCTCAACGATGAGAATCTTGTTCGTGCCGGTGAGGATCTGCTCGATGAGATGGCGCGGCAGGGGGTGAATGGACGTGACCTTCAACACCTGCACGCGATCGGCGACGTCCAGCTCGTCGAGGACCTCTCTGACGTAGCCGTAGGCGACGCCGGCGGTGATGATGCCGATGTCGCCTTCCCCTTCCAGGCGATCGAAGCCGAGCCTGCGCATCGCCTCGTACGCCCTGGGCTGCTTGGCGATGAGCTTGGGCCGCAACCCGCGCGCCACGAGCGGGACGGGCACCCACCGCATGAAGTCCTTCTGGAAATGCCCCTGGTACCGGCGGGGGGTAAGCGGCTCGAACGTGCACACGCCGCGGGTGTGGTTGACGCGCGTCGTCGTCCGCAGAATGACGGGCAGCTCGAGTTCCTCGGACAGCGCGAACGCGGCCCGGGCGATCTGCTGCGCCTCGGTGGGATCGGACGGCTCGAGCATGGGCAGCAGGCTGAGCTTGGCGTAGAAGCGGTTGTCCTGCTCGTTCTGCGAGGAGTGCATCGAGGGGTCGTCGGCGGTGACGATGACCAGGCCCGCGGTGACGCCGGTGTAGGCGACGGTGTTGAGCGGGTCGGCGGCGACGTTGAGTCCCACGTGTTTCATCGAGCAGATCGAACGCATGCCGGAGATCGCCGCGGCCGCCGCCACTTCCAGCGCGACCTTCTCGTTCGTCGAGTACTCGAAGTAGAGATCGGAAAGCTGGGAGAGGGCGTAGAACGTGTCGGCGATCTCCGAGGACGGCGTGCCCGGATACGCGGTGGCGACCTCGACCCCCGCCTCCAGCGCGCCGCGGACGATACCCTCGTTGCCCAGCAGAAGCGTCTTGGTTCCGGCGTTGTCTTCCAGCAGTTGCTTCATCGGATTCGACCCCTCTCGGCGGGCTGTCGGATTGGCGGCGTGGCGGCGCATCCGGAGGCGCAGCGATGCCGTGTGATAGTAGGGCAATTGGATGTACATATCCAGTTCGATGGGATCGAGCGGCGCGTTTTCGGTGCTTCAACCAGCACCTGTCAGCCGCCCGCCGCCCCCGGAAAGGGGCCCTTTCCGGG
>JAXHTH010000261.1:0-3135 GCA_034211115.1 Planctomycetota bacterium
GATATCAAACATGTCCATGTCGTCAAGTGTCAGGCCGGACTGTTCCAGTGCAAGGCGGGCCGATTGCCTTGTGGCGGGCGAGTTAAGAAGGACGCCGCCGGTCCGGCGGCGCCGAGTCGACCGGCGGGCGGGTTGTGGTTCGCGCCCCCGGCCGAGCCCAAGCCCAAGCGGCAGAAGCGGCCGAAGCAGAAGAACGATCCGCGGTACGTGGCCGCGGCCCGTGAGCTGCGCGACCGCTACCTGGAGCAGATGAACGCCGGCCTGCTCCTTCCGCCCGCCGCGCAGGGGAAGTACGATGTCAGCCGCGCGCTGGAGGGGGGATTCACCGCGGACCCCCGGAATGCGGAGCCCCCGGCGATCGCGGAGGCCCCGGAAGTGATCAGACTGCTCGATGCGGCGTGAGGTTCCGGCTAGACGCTGTCGCTTCAGTTTGAGAGATCATAAGCCTCAGCGAAGTTCACGTACTCCGCGTAGGCATACGGCACGACAAATGCCACAAACAAAATGAGAGCAGAAACCGCGCCTACCGTTTGCCATCCGAGCGTATTGGGAAAAGCAACAAAAGCCCAGATTCCAAAAGGCAGCGCGAGATTGCGAAGCACCTGACCTTGTGACCGGCGTCGTTCAACCTCGACTGATCTGGAAGTTGTGCGGAGTGCCGATCGGTACGCTGCGTTCCAGAAAGCGACGTCTTTCCGGCGGGATCTCACTTTTCGTTCATGCCAGTAGTCCGTCCGGAATCTCGTGTCCGCGGTGCGTCGGTCGCGGAGGAGCTTCCGAGGATCCGCGTGCGCATACCGACTGAAAACCCAGGCCCGCACGCCACGCTCGCTGAGGAGATCAAGTACTGCACGGCAAGCGATGGCCCCGAGGACGCCTGCGGCGTAGGCAGCTGCAACGAACAGCACCCCGCGAATGAATCCGTCAGCGGGAACAAGCCTCCCGACCATCGTTGAGAAGTAGTTGCCACTGGCCGCGTTCGCAGCGAGCACGAGAAGTACGCCTGGGACGAGGGTCTCGATTTGAAGTTCCGCCGTTTTCCAACCCACTCCTTCAGCCATCGCCACGCGTCTCCACCTGATGACTGCCGTCTAGCAGTTGATTGAACGGAAGTCCCGGATATTCATGCCTTTGGGCCATGCTATGTGGAATACAGTATACCACCGGTTTGCAGGTCCTCCTGTTCTTGTCCGCGTTGCGTGGATTCGCTCGGGGCTGCGTACTTCCGCTCACGCCATTGAGGCGATCGCGGAAGTCACAGGCGAGACGCCTGTGCCACCAGACGCCTGTGCCACCAGACGTCTGTGCCATCAACTGAGCTCTGACTTCTTCCCCCTCCGCGTCCTCCGCGATCTCCGCGTTGAATCACCCTCACCCCGGCCCTCGGGAATGCGCCCGCACCCACGAGCGGGAGGCGGTTCGGCCACTTCCGGGAGCGGGCTGGCGGTCGGAATCGCCCCTCGTGGTGGCGTCTGTGGGTAAAGTGCCGATACTGGGGGCGACTCGGTGCCGGCCTGCTTGACCGACCTTCATGACCGCTTCCCCTGAAAAACGCGATTTGACCCGCTCCCGTGCGCCGATCCGCCTGCGGGATCGGCTCCTGGCCGAGGCTTTGCGCGCTGTCGAGCGGGACGGGTCGGGCCTGCGGAAGGAGACCGAGGCCGAGGCGGAGGCCCGGTCGGAAGGGGGCGATTTCGAGCGGCGGATCGTGCAGCGCGCCGTCGCGTCCTCGATCGCCGATCCGCTCGCCACCGCCCTCCGACGCGTCCGACAGACGACGGGCTGGATCGTCTTCATCGGCATGGTTCTTGCCCTGCTGGCCGGCGCCGGGGCGGTGCGGGCGGCGATCGGCGCGCCGCGCACCGAGCCGATCAACTTCTTCTGGCTCCTGGCGAGCCTGCTCGGGGTGCAGACGCTCCTGCTGCTGATCTGGCTCGTGCTCATGCTCGCCTGGCCGCGGTCGGCGGGCGTCAGTCCGCTGGGCGGGCTGGCCCTCGCCGTCGGGCGGTGGCTTGCCGCGAAGATGCATCGCGACAAGGACGCCCATCAGCTTGCCGCCATCCAGGCCACCGGCGTGATCCACGGCCACGGACCCATCGGGCGCTGGACGCTCAGCGCCGTCAGCCACGGCGTGTGGCTGTCCTTCAACGTCGGCCTGCTCACGCTGCTGCTGCTCATGCTCAGTGCGCGGGAATACACCTTCAACTGGGAGACGACGATCCTCAGCGACGAGGCGTACGTGCGGATCACGCAGGCGATCGCGGCAGTGCCGGAGGCGGCGGGTTTCGTGACGCCGACGGCCGAGCAGATCGTGCAGAGCGAGTGGGGGGCCGAGCCGGGGGAACTGGAGCGGGCGCGCGTGGCGTGGTCGGGGCTGCTCATCGGCTCGATCGTGCTGTATGGATTTGTCCCGCGGTTGCTGCTGCTCGGTATCAGCCTCGATGCGAGGCGGCGGGCGTGCCGGCGATTCCGCCTCGGCACGGATGCACCGGGGTACCAGCGTCTCCGCGTGCGCCTGATGCCGGAGTCGGAGGCGCAGGGCGTGGTGGGGGCCCCGGAGGATGGAGACTCATCGCCCGGGGAGGTTGCCGAGCCTGCGGCCGACGGCGCCGCGCGGCCGGCGACGGGTCCGCCGGCCATCCTCGGCCTGGAGCTCGATCGGCCCACGACCGCGTGGCCGCCGGCGATCCCCGACGCGGGCTGGACGGATCTGGGTTTCGTGGACACGCGCGACGATCGCCGGCGCGTCCTCGCCGAGTTGCGCACACCGGCCGAAGCGCCGCGGGCGACGGTCATCGTCTGTGCGCTGACCACGACGCCGGATCGGGGGATTGCCGCCTTTCTCGGCGAGCTGGTCCGGGCCTGCGGGCCCGGGGCGGCGCTGTTGCTCACCGGCGGTCAATCGCTGCGGCAACGCGCCGGCGCCGAGCCGATGGCACGCCGCGTCGAGGACTGGCGCCGGCTGGGTGAATCGGTCGGCATCCCGCCCGGGCGCATCATCGAGCTGGATCTCGATCATCTCACCGAGACAAGTCAGCGCAAGCTGAGCGACCTGATCGGTGCCGCGGTGGAGGGGCAGGCGCCGGCGCGGCACGTCGAAGGAGTTTTCGATCTCATCGCCGATGCCGCGCGCGA
>JAXHTH010000262.1:0-8368 GCA_034211115.1 Planctomycetota bacterium
TCCGGCTCGGTCCCCTCCACTGCGGGCGGCGTCGCATCCGTCGCGGCGGGGGCGGTCGTCGGCGGTGCCGTGTCCTGCCCGTCCTCGCCGCCGCACCCGCCGGCGACGAGCAGCGCGATGACGCCGAGAAGCAGGATCAGTGAGCGTGCGTTCATCTTTGATGATCTCCTTGCCGGCCTGGCGGGGCGCGATGACATGATCGCCGATCGATGCCGCCTCCGCCAGCGGTCAGGATATGGTGTCCGGGTCAGCGTCCGCGGGCGCGTTCGGTGGCGCTTCCGGGGGCGATTCCGGTAGCGCTTCCGGGGGCTCGTCGTCGGCGATCTTCACCCGCTCGAGGGCGGTGCGGATGGTGTCCATGTCGAATCCGCGCCGGGCGAGGGCGCCGGAGAGCCGCCGCGCCGCCGTCGCCGGCGGGACGCGGCCCATCGTCCGCAGGCGCGTTTCGGCCAGGGCGATCGCTTCCTCGACGGGATCGACATCGGCCAGCGCCTCCTCGGCCACCCGCCGGGCGAGGTCGCCTTCGATGCGCCGCTGCCGCAGCTTCTGGATGATGAGACGCGTCGAGGCCGGCCCGCGGGCGCGGATCTCGCGCGCCACCGCCCGCGCGAACTCCTCGTCATCCAGCCAGTTGTCGGCGAGCAGCTCATCGACCACCGCGCGGCTGGCCGATTCATCGTGTCCTTTGCGCTTGAGGCGATCGACAAGCTGGCCGGATGAATAGCCGCGCCGGCCGAGCAGGCGCAGGGCATCCTTGCGCGCGTTGTTGACGGCCAGCACGGCCTCGATCGCGCCGGCGAGTTCATCGGTGAGGATCTCTCCGGCGCGGAGACCGATCGACTCGACATCCGAAGCGCGGAGACGCGCGATGACCCTCCGGCCGACGCGCACGCTGCGCATGGACGGGTCCGAGGGCAGGGGGCGGATCGTCGTGATCTCCTCCCCGATCGGAAGGGGCTCCGCTGGCGTCTTTTTCGCGGGCATGGCGATCAGGATAACGAGTCGGGAAGTCGCTGCATTTCCGATGTGGGACTTGACAGCCGCGGATGCATATCCGCGGGGGCGTGCGGAGTGGTTTGTTCCCGCATCGGCGTGGATCAAGTCCGCTCGACGCGGAGCGTCGCCCCACCGCGCACGACGCGGAGCGTCGTGCCACCATCGCGGAGCGTCGTGCCACCATCGCGGAGCGTCGAGCCACCCCCTTAGCCCAGCGAATCGAGGTAGAGACGGATCTCCGATTCGGCCTTCTGGTCTCTGCAGGCAACCGCGCGGGCGAGGCCGGTCTCGAGCGTCTGCTTCGCCGCCGCCGCGTCGCCGGTCTGCTGCTGCACACGCGCCTTGTGGTAATACGCGTAGCAGTAGTCCGCATCGGCGGCGAGCGTCCGATCGAAGAACGCCAGCGCGTGGGCCGCATCGCCCGCCTTGGCGTATTCGTGCGCGAGGCTGTACAGGATGAACGGGTCGCCCGGCTCCTGTTCGAGCAACGCCTTGAGCTGACTGATGCGATCGGCCATGAGAACGCTCCACTTCCGCCTCTGGTCGGGATGGTACCCTGAAGGCATGCAGGAATCCCCGGCGATGCGAAGCACGCGTTGCCTCATCTCCATGCTTTGTCTCGGCGTCATCGCGGTGATGGGACCGGGCTGCGCCGGACCGGTCCGCCGACCGGCCAGAGAATCGCCCGCCCCGGTGCTCCGCATCACCGATCACGTCGGCGGCCGGCACGAGCGGATGCTCTTCCGCGAAGGGCTGTGGTACCAGAGCTGCGGCCACGAGCTGCTCGTTCTGGAACGCGCCGACGGATCCACCATCGCCCGTGTCGCGCCCGGTCGGCACCTCGGGCCCGTCCGGAGGCTCGCCCCGATCACGGACATGCTCATCCACGGGGATCGCCTGTTGCTCGTTCTCGAGGATGACGGCGTCGCCGAGCTGTCGCTGGCCGACCCGCGCGGGCCGGTCATCAGCGACATCATCGAGGCCGAGCGCCTCGGCATTCGCCCGCGACGCCTGAGCGTCGCCGCGGGGGAGGTCTACATCTCGGGCGTCGGTGGGATCGCCCGCCTCTCCGACGGCGAGATCGTCTTCCGCCGCGAAGGCGACATCGGGCGGGTCGTCACGAGCAACTGGGGGCTGGTGACCACGATCGGCCGGCGGATCCATCGCCTGCGCGATGGCGAATACATCGGCTCGGCCAGCGCGCTGATCCCGCTTCCCGCCGGTTCGTCTCTGCCCGGGTCGCTGGCGTTCATCCGCCGCGGCGAGCAGCGCACGTCCATCGGGCTCATGCACGGCGATCTGCGCGAGGTCGACGCCCGCAAAGCCACCGTCGCGCTGGATTCGCCCCTCCATCGGCTGCGCATCTTCGGCGATCGGATGTGGGTCGTCGCCGGCGAGGCGATCCGGGTTTACGAGATGCGCGGCGACGCGCTGAAGACCGCGATGACCATCCCCGTTGCCGGCGCGCGCGATCTGCGCATCATCGACGAGAGCCATCTGGCGATCTCCGGCACGTTCGGCCGGGGCATCCGGCGCCTGCGCGCCGATGCCACCGGGCCGGGCGGCGCATGGGTGCATCTTCATCGCGAGCCGAGCGCCCTCACCCGGGCGGATTTCGACGGCCGGCACGTCCTCGCGGGCGGCGCGCAGGGCGCGTGGCTCTATCGGCTGGGATCTGGTGCGAGGCCGGTCGATGAAGACGCGCCGACGGAATCGACGCCGCAGCGCGGGGCCGTCACCGTCGGCGCCACGGCGCTCATCGACGACGACAATCGGCGGTTGATGATCTCCACCTCGGAGGGCGAGTTCGTTCACGCCGAGCCGGTCGGGGCGACGCTTCACTGCGTTGCCGCCGTCGACGGGCGGTTCTGGGTCGGCCACGACCGGGGCATCACCGTCCTGAGAGGCGGGCCGCGCGACCCGGCCGCCGTGATCGGCCGCCTGCGCCTCGACGGGCCGGTGTGCTTCATCTTTCCCCTCCTGGAGGGAGGCGGCGCGGCGTGGGTCAGCGAATTCGGCGGACTCGGCGTCGCGCGTTTGGACGAACCCGATTGAACGCGATCCGTACCGGTAAGGGCGGGAATCGCGCGTGCCGGATGATTCGATGACACATCACGACGGGAACGGGGCGCCGAGGAAGGGGCGGCGCACGCTCGTTGTTGTTCTCAGATTCTGGACGCGTGTCGCCGTGCTCGGCCTTGCCGGGGCGATCGTCATCGGTCATCTGGGTGGTGTGTGGTCGCCTTTCGATCTGGCGGCGCACTTCCAGGTTCAGTACTTCATCGCGGCAGCGGCCGGTGTCGTTCTGTGCCTGCTTCTGCGCAGCCGGCGGTGGGCGATCCTCCCCGGACTGTGTCTGATCGTGACGGGATGGCAGGTGCTGCCGTGGTATGTCCCGTCGGGTTCGACGGCGGTCGAGGCGCGCGCCTCCGCTTCGACCGGGTCGGCGATCCGAATCCTGCTCGCCAACGTGCGCACGACGAACCGCCGACACGAAGCGGTCATCGCGCTGATCGATCGATGGCGGCCCGATGTCGTCGTGCTGCAGGAGGTGAACGCGCGCTGGCTGGAGGCGATGGAGCCGATCCGCGCGCGCCTGCCGCATGCCGTCACCGCGCCCCGGCCGGACAACTTCGGCGTCGCGGTCTACAGCCGCCGGCCGCTGGAAGGGGCGCGGACGGTCTATCTCGGTCCGGCCGAGGTTGACACGATCATCGGCGTGCTGAACATCGACGGCGCGCGGGCGACGCTCATCGCCAGCCATCCGGTCCCGCCGATCGGTCGGCGTAACGCGGCCCTGCGCGATGCCCAGCTCGAGGCGATCGCGGAGACGGTCGCCGGCCTGCGCGGGCCGGTCCTGGTCGTGGGTGATCTGAACGCGACGATGTGGTCGGCGCCGTTTGAACGGCTCATCGAAGAGACGGGTCTGCGCAACGCTCGGCGGGGGTTCGGGATTCTGCCGAGCTGGCCGGCCGCGCTGCCGGCCTTCGCGCGAATCCCCATCGATCATTGCCTCTGCAGCGGCGACATCGAGGTCAAAAACTGCCTGCTGGGCGAGCCGACGGGCTCGGATCATCGGCCGGTCGTCGTCGATCTCATCCTGCCTGCCGCCTCGGAAGACGGTTCGGTCGGGCCGTGAGGAATGCGTCGGGGGGACATTGGCACCTTGTCACATTGGCACATGGTCACAGGAGTGTGGGGCGGACGTCGGGACGGTCTTGCGTTTGCACGACCTTCCGTTTTGCGGCACGTTGTGGCACCGCCCGGCGCGCAATCCCGGACCCCATCACGCGCAACACGCGGGCAGGCCGCGTCGCGAAACCGCAGCCGCCCCTCATCAATCATCACTCATCGCTCATCACTTCCCCCTCCTCGCCTTCGCGTTCGAGCAGAAGCGCTGGCACAGCGGATGCTCGGCGCACAGCGCGCCGCGGGCCTTGCAGACGTAGCGGCCGTGGAAGATGAGCATGTGGCTGAGCTGTGTCCAGTGCGGTCGCGGGAAGAGAGCCATCAGGTCGAGTTCGATCTTCTTCGGGTCTTTCTCTTTCGTCAGGCCGAAACGCCCGCCGACGCGGACGACGTGGGTGTCGACGACGACGCCTTCGTTGATGCCATACGCGTTGCCGAGGACGACGTTGGCGGTCTTGCGGGCCACGCCGCGCAGGGTGAGCAGTTCTTCCATCGTGCGGGGCACCTCGCCGTCGAACTGCCCGGCGATCGCGGTCATCGCGGCGTGGATCGCCCTGGCCTTGTTGCGGAAGAGGCCGATCGTCTTGATGTAACTCTCGATCTTCTGTGGCGCGGCGGCGGCGTAATCGGCGGGGGTCGGAAACGCCTTGAACAGCCTGGGCGTCGCCTTGTTCACCCCCACGTCCGTCGCCTGCGCCGAGAGGATCGTCGCCGCGAGCAGCTCGTGCGGATTCGTGAAGTCCAGCTCGCAGTGCGCGTGGGGATAGTGTTCGTAAAGGCCGTCGAGGATCCGCTTCGCCCGCGATTTCTCGCGGCGGCTCTTTTCCGGCAGCTTCCATTTGCGTTTGCTCGTCGGCGCGGCGGCGGTGGGTGAGGTCGTCATGATTCAAGCAGCCTGGGAGGTTCGAGGAACGAATCGCGGCGATCGGGCGCCGGGGTGAGGGCGACGGCGGAAGCGCCGGCCGCGATCAGCAGCAGCAGCAGGTTCAGCCGGAGGATCGCATCGGCGGTGGGATGGCAGGCGTTGAAGGCGCGGCGGTGCTCGGCCGCCTCCTCGATCCGGCCCGCCTCCGCCGCCGACCAGAACAACCGCAGCTCGCGGTTCATCTCCGGCGCGACCATCGTCGCGTGATACGCGAACAGGCCGGCCGCGATCACGAGCGCCGCGGCGCGGAGGATGTTCGACAGCCGCCTGAACGGCACGCGGAAGAAGACGAACTGCGCGATGAGCGCGAGCACCGTGATCGGGGCCGCGATGAACTGGAGCACATCGACGAGAAAGAAGACGCCTTCCATGATGTGGCCCGCGGCCAGGCGCGGATGCTCGTCGACGGGATAGGCCGCGTATCGCTGAAGCTCCAGCGGCATCGCGTCGAGCGTGCCGAACACGTTCATCGCGGCCACCCCGGCGCTGATCAGCGCGGCGCTCCAGACGATGAGGGCGAGCCAGTAGAGGGCGTTGACGATCCTGAAATAGCCGATCATCAGGGGCTCCGGCATTGTGCGGGGAGGGGCCGGTCGCATCGTACCCGCCCGCCGCCGGTTGCGGCGCTTGGCGAAGACGGGGCCCGACGGTAGGTTGCGCGAATGGATCTCTTCGAGGCCGGTTCATCGACGCCGGGTCTGTCGGCGACGTTCGCCCCGCTGCCGACCGCGCCGCGACGGGCCTTCGATCGCCTGCGCGAGATGGGGTTCGGCCACGTGCAGCTCAGCGCGGCGCAGCCGGGCCTGAGGCCGCGCGAGCTGGATCGCTCGGCGCGGCGGGACCTGCTGGCGACGCTGCGCCGCCGCGAGCTGGCCGTTTCGGGCCTCGATGTCTGGATCGGGCCGGGCGAGTTCCTCGATCCGGCAAAAATGGATCGCGCGGTGGGGGCGATGATCGAGGCGATCGAGCTGGCCGCCGACCTCGGGCGGTGCCCCGTCTCTCTGACACTGCCCGGGCGCGGGGGGGATTCAGAGGAGGACGCCCCGGACGCGGGGGCGGTGATGGCGGCGATGATCGAGGCGGCCCAGGTCCGCGACGTCCCGCTCGCTGATCACGCGATCCCCGTCGTCGACCGCGAGTATATCGGGGTCGGGATCGATCCGGCCGCATGGCTGGCGCGGGACGAGGATCCGGCGACGGCGGTGTCGCGCCACGCCGATCGCCTCGTCTCGCTGCGGCTGTGCGACCTGCTCACATCCGGCCTGCGGGGGCCGATCGGCGATGCGCAGGAAGGTCGGCTGGACGTGCTGGCCTACAGGGTCGCGGCGGGGCTCGCCGCCGCCGGCCGGCCGATCGTCGTCGACGCACGGCAATGGAGCGATCCCTGGGCGGGGCTGAAACAGACGCTCGACGCCTGGTGGAGCGCGGGCTGAACGGCTCCCCTCAGGCGGCCCCGCTCCCGCCTCGGCGGCGCGGAGGTAGGATGCACGCGTGGACGTGATCGGACACGGCATCGACCTGGTGGAGATCGCGCGGATCGAGGGCATGCTTGCCGAGCACGGCGCGCGGTTCCGGCAGCGCTGTTTCACCGACGCCGAGCAGGCGTACGCGGAGGCCGCGGGCGGCCGGCGGGCGGAGCGCTACGCGGCTCGCTTCGCCGCCAAGGAGGCGGTGCTCAAGGCCCTCGGCACCGGCTGGCGCGATGGCATCGCCTGGACGGACATCGAGATCGTCAGCGAACCGTCCGGCCGGCCCGGCGTGACGCTGGGCGGGCGCTGCGCCGAGATTGCCTCGGAGCTCGGGATTCGACGCTGGCGGATCAGCCTCACGCACGCCGGGGGCTTCGCGTCCGCCTCGGCACTCGCGTGCGGCGGGAGCGGGGCATCGGGCGATGGATGATGCGGCGTCGATGCACTAGCATCACGAGACGCCATGGCGAAACGATCGGGCCGAACGCCGCTGTATGAGCTGATCAAGCGCCGAGGCGATCCTGCCGAGCGGCGGGCGGAACCGCCGCGGCCGGGAGAAGCGCCGCCGGACGAGGAGAACCGACGATGGCTCGCCCCGGGCCGGACGATCCGCGTGCCCATCGGGTACCTGCTGCTCGCCCTCGCGGGCGTGCTCCTGCTGCTGGCGATCGTGTACATGCTCGGATACTGGCGCGGCGGGCAGGACACCCGGGCCGAGTACGACGCCCGCTATCTCGAATCCCGGGCGGGCGGAGATGCCGCGCGGAGGGCCCGGGATCCGCTCACCGAGCCGGGCGCCGAGGAAACGGGGGCGGACGCGGCACGCCCGGCATCGCCTTCCGCGGCGCCGGAGGACGGCGGCGCCCCCGCGGACGATTCGCGCGCCGACGAGACCGGCCTCACCCGCCCGCGATCGGCGTGGGGGCCCGTCGAGTCCGATCCCCGGCGGGCGGGGCGCTGGTATCTGGTGCTCGCCGAAACCCAGCCGGAGGGGGCGCGGCGGCTGGCGGCGTATTGCCGGGAGGCGGGACTTGAAGCCTACGTGGTGGTCAGCCATAATAACCCCGCTCGACGGTGCGTGATCGTGCTGCCCGGCCTCGCCTCCGACGCCATGTCCGATCCGCGGGAACGTCCCCTGCGGGAGCAGGTGTACCGGGTGGGCGATGCCTGGCAGGCGACGCATCGCGGCGAGCGCAACCTGAGAGACGCGTACCTGCATCTGTACGAGGGCTGATCGAATCGGCCCGGAAGGAAGTGACTGTCCGATGAGCCTCGATCGCAGCCTGAAGACGAAGCCCGCGGCCCTGAACCAGCACCGCAACGTGCTCACCCGCGCCGAGCGTATCGTGCGCCTTGCCGAGCAGGGCGATTTCAACCCGGAAGAGGACTCCCCCATCGGGCTGGTGAAGGTCGCCAATCGGCAGGTGGTAACGGGCAAGAAGAAGAAGAAGAAGGAAGAGGAGACGACCGAGGCGACGGGCGAAGCGAAGGCCGAGTAATCGTCTTCTCATCGATGACTGCCCGCGCAGGCCGATCGCCGATCGGCCTGTTTGTTTTTCGCCGCCACGTTTCCCGGCGGGGCGGGTACACTGGCGGCACACGACCACTCGCCGCAGTTTCCGCCAGCTTGAGGGGATTCGATGATGTCCACCGGCACGTTCGAGACCGGCCGGGCCGGCCAGGCCGGCGCCTTCGAGTTCGACGCGATGATCGCCGATCGCGCCCGGGCGATCGATGTCTCCGGCATTCGCCGGGTCTTCGAGCTGGGCGCGAAGCTGAAGGACCCGAT
>JAXHTH010000263.1:0-9490 GCA_034211115.1 Planctomycetota bacterium
GATCATCGGGATCCGGTTCCGGTGAGGGCAGATCGGCCTCAAGCAGCCACGCCGCGGACTCGGGATCGTATCGGTAGACGTAGGCGGTCCCGATGTCCGTGTAAGCCAGCGGATCACCGACTACCGCGAGGTCGCCGTGCATCGCCACGCATCGGCCGAAATCACCCGGACCGCCGTCCGGTACCGTGAGCTTCTGCACCTCACATTGGGCCTGCGCCGCGCGAACGCCAAAGATGCCGGCCAGCATCCAAGCCACGACGACAGCGCCCGACGCGAATCGCAGCCCGAAACGATGGTGATTCTTGCTCACGACACACCCCCATTCGAGATGCTCAACTCCTCTACAAACGTACCCGATAATCCGCGGATCGGAAGTCCGGGGACGTCTTTTCTTCGTGAATATCGCGGGCGTCGCGATGGAGGATCGCCCCCAGGCCCGGCCGAGGCGCGGCGGGTGGGCTGCCACGCCTCCCCGGCATGACGCCCTCGCGCGGCCGGGGGAGAGCCGCGGCAGCAGAATCGCCGAAATCCGGGCATTTTCTGCTCACGCAACATTTGCGTCGTTCGCCTCATACGAGGGAGGCGCGGTGGTTGTGCGCGAACGGCAGACTGGCTGCAGGCCGGTGAGGCCGGCGGACAACGTCTTGTAACTTAGAAAGACCCGCCTGCGGGCCCTCCGGCAGCGGCTGTCCCGTTCGGCGGCGCTGCAGGCACGTCAGCGGGAACCCGCATGCCGGATCGCCTGCTGTGCACCGCCCTCCCGCCGCCCGGATGAACCACAAGTCGCCCCGGCCCGCCCCCCGGCGGGAGGGTCTGACGTAAATGCAAGAAAGGGCCTGCACGACTTGCATAACTTGATGCAGTCCGATATAAGAATCCCCGTTCCGGGACGGACACCGGTGCCCGTCCTCCGACCGCCGCAGGGGCGGCGAGTCACATGTCACGCGGTCCCACCAGAACTGGGGATTCACAATGAAACGCTGCACGACTCCGGCCAGGGTTCTGTGTGTTGTCATTGCGCTGCTGTTTCCGCTGACGGCGAACGCGCAGGACGACGAGTACGTTGTCTCCACGACGGATGATCTCGATGCCGACACCCGTTCAGACGTGATCATCGCCGCTCCGGACGGCGGGTCGCCTCTCCCGCTGCCCGGCATCGTCTACGTGACGTCCGGCGAAGATGGCGATCTGATGGTTACGTTCGAGGGAACCACGGGCGATGATCTTTTCGGTTACGCCGTCACCTGCGATGCCGATCTGAACGGCGACGGGTTCAAGGACGTGGCCGTCGGCGCGCCCCTGGACGGCGACGGCCGCGTGTATGTCTTTCACGGCCCCTTCGACAGCGCCGTCCCGCTGACCATCAGCGCCCACGATGCGGATCTCGTCCTCAACCGCGTGTTCTCGTGGATTCATGACTTCGGCAGCGAGGTCGGCGCGCTCGCCGACTTGAGCGGTGATGGCATTGGCGACCTGCGCGCCGCGGGCTGGTTCAGCGACGACGAGGATGAGGAGTGGCTGCTTACGTACGTCTTCTCCGGCGCGACCGGCCTGCCCGTCTACGCCTTTGACGAGCGTGCCCTTGCGTTCGATCCGTGGGCGCCGGTCGACGGCGACGTCGATGGCGATGGCGATGTCGATGCCGCCGATTTCGATACCGTCGTCGCCAACCAGGGCATGAATGATGAGCCCGCGCGGGCCGACGGCGATCTGAATGCCGACGGCGTCGTCGATACGGGGGACCTCGAACTCGTCAGCGCGAATCTCGGCGCCTTCCTTCTGGGCGGCGCCACCGGCGGCGCGCCCAACTGCGGCTGCAATCCCGGCACGTGCCCGGAGCCGTGCCTGGCCGTCTGGATCGATTTCGGCGACGGCGGCGAATGGCGCTGTAACGGTGAACCGTGTGACTGCTGTCTTGACACAACCAACTGCCCCGGACCCGGCTGCGAGGTCGAGATCTTCGGACTGGGGCCACCGCCGCTGGCCGTCGGCTGCATCATCTCCGCGGCCGCGTCGACGGTGCCGTCGCAGGGAGAGCTGCGCTGGAGCATTACCGCCGGACTCTTTCGCGTCGACTTCCCGAATGGTCCGCATGGCAGCCCGATATCGCTGGAACTTCTTCGGAGAGGACCGGTGACACTCCGAGCGGGATGGAAGAACTGTGACACCTGCTACGACGTAGTCGAGTTCTACATCCGATCCGCGCTCGACTCGGATGGCGACTACCTGCCCGACAACTGGGAGACCCTCTACGGGCTCGATCCCTTCTCGCGCGATACCGATGGCAACGGAACACTCGATCCATACGAAGACCCGGACCTCGACGGCTGGTTGAATCTCTACGAGTACGCGAACGGAACCGACCCCCTTACGCCTGATCCCGACGGTGATACGGACGATGACGGCATCCCCGACGAGTGCGAGTACCTCATCGGCAGCGATCCGTACGATCCCGGCGATCCGGCCGATCCGGACCACGATTCCGACAACGACGGGCTGCCCGATTATGTCGAGGCGTGCGCGCTCGGGACGGATCCCGATTATTTCGATTCCGATTCCGACGGTCTTCCGGACGGCTGGGAAGTCCACAACGGGATGGATCCGTTCAGCAGCGATTCGGACGGCGACGGCACCCTCGACAGCGAGGAGGACGACGACGGCGACGGCCTCATCAACATCGACGAGTGGATCTATGGAACGGATCCGAACGAGATCGACACCGACGGCGACGGAACCTCCGATGGTGACGAGGTGGCGCAAGGCAGCAACCCCAACGATCCGAGCGATGACGGAGAGGCGCCGCCCCCGGAAGATGTTGTCGACCTGCGACTCACCATAGGCGATGACAGCGGCAGTCACTCCGAGCGATGGCTGATCAAGGTCGGCTACACCGGCCTCGCCGCCCCGGGCCACGGAGAAGTCATCACGAAGGTCCGGAAGGTGCGCCGCGGCGAATCCTACGAGATCACCGTCACCCATCTGGGCACCATCCTTGACGATCCTGATTACGACTACACCGCCATCGTCGAGCCGCTCAACGATGAATGCGCAGCGATCGATGACCCGGACAACCTGCTCGGCGTGCACGAGGAGGAGTTTTGCGGTGGCTGCAATTGGGCGGAAGGAAAGACCGCCACGCTCTACCTGCCCAGGATCGACCTCGATGTGGACAGCGATAACGACAACGGCTGGGCGGCTCCCGATCGCAGTGAGCAGGAGGACGCCGTCGAGGATGATCCCGGCGCGCCCGGGAAGCTGATCGCCGTCAATACGGACAACGTCGACCGGGATTCGATCCCGGACTTCGCGGATGGCTTTAATCTCGACGGTGAGCCGGGCAACACGGATGACATCTGCATCGGCCGGCAGTTCGTGCCCATTGTGCTCGATCTCGGTTGCGAGGGCGAGCCGGAGGGGCTCACGATCAGCGTTCAATACAGCGCCTCCGACCCGGCGCAGGTGTACGTGGAAGGCTCGTACTTCGAGGCCGCCCCGGGAAACCTGCGCCTGTGGACGAAGGAGGGCGAGGTCGCGCGCGATCCTCGTCCGATCGATGATCCTCAAGCACCGGGCGACTTCGTGCCGGCCGGCACCTTCACCGCCCAGCAGCTCGGGCTCGAATCCGGAACTGATTCAATAACGCTTTACGTCGAGGCGGTTCGTCCGTGCACCGCTGATACCAACCAGCGAATTGAGATCGGTCTCGACGGCACGGGGTGCGCAGATGCGGTGAGGCTTCGACCGTACGAGCTCGAGTTCGTGACGTTCGATGAAGAGACAGGGACCGAGGAACGCGCTCCGCTCGTGCAGTACCCCTCCAATCTGACGCCCGAGCTGGAGATCGAACTCGTCGATATCGAGTTGAACGCTGCAGGTCAGCTTGAGGTTTCGCTTCGGGGGCACGTGCTTGATCGGCTGTCTGAACTCGCCGACGATCCGGCGCAGCGACTCCAGGAAGTCCGGTTTTACATCAACGGCCAGGTCGTCGACGTGCTCGGTGATCTTCCCGCGCTCTCGCCCGGGTCGGGCATCATGCCCTGGCAGCCCTATCTGCTCGATGTCGAGTTTGAGCGGACGATCACGTTCGATGCGGGTTCGAGCGTCGTCCGCCCTTCGGCATACATTCTCACCGCGCGAACCTCGCCCAACGCGGCCGGACGGGTCGCCGAGGACGAGATCACCATCGCCATGCAATGGCAGATGCTCGATGATCTCTTCCCGCCGCCCGTCACGGGCGAGGTCGGCCTCACGCTGCAGTTCGAGCAGGAGCCGACCGATGACGTGCCGGACTTCGCGTGGGCCTACTTCGGCGATCGCGATCCGCTGCCGGACGACGGCCAGGTCGCCGAGCCGCTCGAGGCGCCCGCGTCACTCATCTTCACCGGCGAGCTTCTGTTCGTCGACGAGCAGGTGACCATCCCCTGCACCGTCCAGATCGATGGGCCGCTGGAGTTGACCCCGGATGAGCCGGATGTCTTCTCCGCGAAAGTGACCTATCACTTCGACGATGACCTCTCCTACTCGGCCTACACGACGTGGACCGAGACGGATGTCGACAGCCTGCGCTTCATCCAGGACACGGTCCTCGCCCCCCACGCCGTGCGCGTCGGCGACGATCCTGACGGCGGGTCGTACTTCCTGCCCATCATCGCGCGGGCGGAGGAGATCGACTTCGAGCCGGAGGGGCCCAACGGGTGGATGGGAGGATACCTGCTGCGCGCCGAGGGGCTGAATGATGAAAGCGCTGCTGTACTCTCCGGCGTCGTGAACGATGTCGAAACGCCGCTGGCTCCTTTCACGTTCAGCCCGACGAAATACTACTTCGTCGCTCAGGATCCCGGCCAGCAGTGGCGGCCGCGGATCTTCGTCATCACCGATGCCGATCTCCCGCCCGGGCTGGATCAAGTCAAGCCCGAAGGGCTCGTCATCTCGGATGTCCTCGAGCGCGAGCTGCGCTTCACGCTCGCACAGCAGGGGTTCAACCCGGCCAAGCTGGTCGATGTCGAGCTGTTTGAAGACGACTTCGGCCCGCCGGCCGAGGAGCCGGGCGAGCCGCCGGCCGAACCGATCACCATGCCGGTGCTGCTCACGTACTTTCAACTGATGTTCGGCGAGACCGGCCTTGATCTTTTGGGGTCCTACCAGAGCGCCGGCGGCGTCATCACTCTCGGCGATGTGGCGGGCGACCTCGATGTCGATTACTGGACCGCCACACAGGGCACATTCGAGATCGAAATCGAGGAGGACATCGACGCCATCACGGCAGCGCAGCATCTGTTCACCGGCCTGCGAAAGTGCCTGCCGTACGACGAGTTTGTGGCCGAGCTCGACCCTGGCACCGATCTTGAGTACTGGATCGCCGCGTACAAGCAACGGCTTGTCGTTGCGTCCGAAGTCACCGCGGCGACGACCCGCCTCTATCTCTCGGGCATCTGCGTCGCGAACGAAGGCTTCGACTGGGTCTTCACATTCAGCGAGCTGACCGAGGGCCAATGGGCGGCCGCCGTCGGCTTCCTCCCGTTCGCCACTGCGGCTCTGCCGGCAGCCGGACGAGTCGTTCTCAAGAGCGGCGACGATGTTCTGGCAACGTTCGACGGGCCGGCGCTGGACGCCATCAGGGCTGCATTCAAGAAAAGAAAGTTTCGCGACCGATGGGACGCACTGGGCGACCTCGGCCTCACAATCCAACAACGTAGAATTCTCGTCCGCCAGGGACTTCTCAAGCCGCCGGGTAACTATGACGCATTGCGAAAGGTCATGGGGCCGAAACCTCCGGGTTTCACCAACCCTCAAGTTCATCACAATCTCCCCTGGAAGCACAGGGACCGATTCGCCGAGGTTGGCCTAGATGCGAGCGATGTGCAGTTCGGGCGATGGGTCGAGGGTACGCCACCGGGCTCGCATCAGGATTGGTCGTGGGACTATAATGAAGCTTGGAAGCAGTTCTTCGACGCGAATCCGGAATTCACTCGTGAACAAGTCCTTCAGAAGCTTCAGGAATTCCTCGACAGCGGGCAGTTTCCGACGCGGTAGTGGAGGCATTTCGGGCGTTCATTTCGGGATGGATCAGGCGTATGGATGATTCACAGGCTCCAACTCATCAGGAACTCTCTCGCCGCTTCGGGTTTCCGTTGCCGATCACGTATCACGGATTGATCTCACTTGCCTTCGAGGTGGCACCGCAGGATCCGTGGAACGCTTTCGAACCCGTCGGGCTTCTCAGCTTGCATGTTACGCACGCGAATCCTGGCTTCGACTACCCGGGCCATGACTACGCCGATACTCCAGTTGAAGTAAACGTCATCGGTTGGGCTGGCGTTGACGGCGTGCATTTCGGCTTTATCGTCGATGATCTTCCGGACGAGCCGCACGAACTACCGATGGTGCAATGCTATCCGGACATCGGATGTTCCCTCTTTGGTCTGACGCTTCCTGAGTTCCTCGGCGTATTCCTGGCCCGCCAGTACATCGAGGAGCCGCCGGAGGAGACGCCGGAGCGGCGGCGGGTCATGCAGGCGGTCATCGAGCGGTTCGGTGTCGTGATCCCCGATGATTTCGAGGCCGCACTGGCCGAGGTCTGGCGCAAGCGGCGCATGCAGGGTGCGATCCCCACCGCCGACGGCTGCGGCGTCATGCTGCGGGAAGAGACCGTCGACCGATCATACCTCGACAGCATCGACTGGCCGGGGAAGACCGAGATCGGACGCAGATTGAGCCCGCCTCAGCTTCTCGATGAGGCCGGGCGTCGCCTCGCCACCGGCGAACCCGGCACCGCGCTCGTTGTCGCGCGCAACTATCGTCACTTGCACTGGTACGATGACTGGAAGGAGGAACGCCTCATCATCCGCCGGACTTCGGTGATCATGGAGCAGGCCTATGCCGCACTCGGCCGACATCACCTCGCGAAGAAGATCCGCGACCAGACCGAGTGGGCGGTGAACAACGTTCGGTGAGCCGTCCGCTGCGCGCATCAGGCCGTATGCGCACGACGACCGTGCGATCATTGAACCGCTCGCCGAGGCTCTCTTCGCTCATGCCTCTTCACCGCCGGGCGTGTTCGCCTTCTGTCCGTCTTCACGGCTCGCGCTTTCGCCGGCGCCCAGCAGTCGGGCGTTGACGGCGACGATGACGGTCGAGGCGGACATGACCAGCGCGCCCGCGGCGGGGGGAAGGACGAAGCCGGCCCAGGCGAGGACGCCCGCCGCGAGCGGGATCGCGATGATGTTATAACCGGCCGCCCACCACAGGTTCTGCACCGTCTTGCGATACGTGCGCTGCGCCAGCTCGATGGCGCGGGCGACGTCGCGCGGATCGGACTGCACCAGTATGATGTCGGCGGTTTCGGCGGCGACGTCCGTGCCCGCGCCGATGGCGATCCCCACATCCGCTTCGGCCAGCGCGGGCGCATCGTTCACGCCGTCGCCCACCATCGCCACGGACAGGTCGCGGCCCTTCAGCTCGCGGATCTGTTCGGCCTTGCGGTCGGGCATCACCTCGGCGAAGAACTCGTCAAGCTCCAGCTCCTTCGCGACGGATTCGGCGACGGCGCGCGAATCGCCGGTGATCATCATCAGGCGGATGTTCATGTTCTTCAGCGACCGCACCGCCGCGCGGGATTCGTCACGGATGATGTCGGCAAGCGCGATGGCGCCGATCATCTCGTCGTCGACGAGGACGTAGACGACCGTCCTGCCCTGGCCGGCGAGGTCCTTCATCTTCCGCTGATCGTACTCGATGTCGTGCTCGTCAAGATAGCCGGCCTTGACGACCCTGATCGTCTCGCCGTCGACGGTTCCCTTCACGCCCTGGCCGGGGAGGTTCTCGAACTCCTTCACATCGGGAGGCGAGGGGTCGCGCTCCTCGGCGGCGCGGACAATGCCGCGTGCGATCGGATGCTCGCTGCGGCTCTCGAGTGCGGCGGCGAATGCGAGCACATCATCTTCACTGCGATCGCCGGCGGGAAGAACATCGGTCACGCCGAACTCGCCTTTCGTGAGCGTGCCGGTCTTGTCGAAGACCACCGCGTCGACGAGCCGGGAACGCTCGAACGCGGTGCGATTGCGGATGAGCAGGCCGCGCCGGGCGGCCATGGTCGTCGAGACCGCGATGACGAGCGGCACGGCCAGGCCCAGCGCGTGGGGGCAGGTGATCACCATCACCGTGACGGTGCGCTGAAGGGCGAAAACGAACTCGCGCCCCAGCAGCAGCCAAACGGCGAGCGTGACGACGCCGACGCTGAGGGCGACAATCGTCAGCCAGAAGGCGGCGCGGTCGGCGAGGCCCTGCTGGCGCGACTTGGACTCCTGCGCGTGCCGAACCATCTTCACGACCTGCGACAGATAGGTCTCTTCGCCCGTCTTGCTGACCTCGATGGTAAGCGAACCCTCGCCGTTGACGGATCCGCCGACGACTTCATCGTCTTCGCCCCTGCTCACCGGCTCGCTCTCGCCGGTGATCATCGATTCGTCGATGCTGCTTTGTCCGTCGATGATGCGACCGTCGACGGGGACCTTCTCGCCGGGCCTGATGCGCACGCGATCGCCGCTGGAGAGTTCGCTGACCGGCACATCTTCGGTGTCGCCGCCCTCCTTGAGGCGATGCGCTTCGCTGGGCATGAGTCTCACCAACTCCTCAAGCGCCCCCGATGCGCCCATGACCGAGCGCATCTCGATCCAGTGCCCCAGCAGCATGACATCGATGAGGGTGGCGAGCTCCCAGAAGAACACCCGGCCGGGCACCCCCAGCGACACGAGCGCGCTGTAGACGAACGCGACGACGATGGCCAGCGCGATGAGGGTCATCATCCCCGGCTGACCCTTGCGCAGCTCGCTGAAGAGGCCCTTGATGAACGGCCAGCCGCCGTAGATGAACACCGCCGTGCCCAGCGCCAGCAGGACCCACGCATCGCCGGGGAACGCCAGCGTGTCTTCCACGCCGAGCCAGCCCTGGATCATGGGCGAAAGGACGAGGATGGGGACGGTCAGGATGAGGCAGATCCAGAACCGGCGGCGGAAGTCCGCGAGCATGTTTGCGTGGTGCGCGTGGTGGTCATGGTCGGCGTGACCGTGATCGCCGTGATCCTGGCTCGAGCGCTCGCCCTGCTCATCCTGATGATGTTCGTGATGAGGAGCGTGTTGCTGCTGATCGTCCCCCCGGCGGTGATGCTCCCCGCCCGGCGTCTGACGGTGATCCGATCCGGCGGCGGTCGAATCGTCATCTCCCCCGCCGTGCTTGTGATCCTTCCCGTTGGTCTTCTGCATCACCTGCCGCACCTTTCATGATGACCGGCGCGCGCCGGCGCCGGCCGGAGGCCTGCGGAATCACCGGGCCATGACAACTCCGGCGCGCGGAGCTCTCCAACCGGGACACTCTATCGCTCGTGATTCAGGCGCCGGGCCGGGGTTTGCCTTACGAGCCCCTCGGGCAGCCCCTGAAGAGGGAACCGGCTGTTCCGGCATGGCGTGCGGCGTTCTCCCGGCCCGCTCCGCCG
>JAXHTH010000264.1:0-20844 GCA_034211115.1 Planctomycetota bacterium
CCGGAATGGCCCCGGCCCCCGGAAACGGCTCATCACTCATCACTCATCGCCCATCGCTCATCGCCCATCGCCCATCGCTCATCGCCCATCACTCATCACTTCGCTTCACAGGCGGCAGTCCCCGCGCCCGCCGATCGCGGTCGATGATGCGATGCAGGTCTTCGGCCGTTTCCTCGAGCAGTTCGCGCAGCGGTTTCGTGCGCCCCGGCGCGGTGGCGCGGCTGAGCATGGCGTTGATCTTCTCCTCCAGGTCCTTCTGGTAGGGCGCGACGGGCACGAAGCCGGGCATCTCGCCCGTTTCCGGATCGGGCGTGATCGCCGCCCGCAGCCACGCCCCGCGACCGACCCAGTTCTCGCGCGGCATGCCCGGGGCGAGCACGCGACCGTCGTCATCCACGATCCGAGGCGTCTGCCGGAATTCCGGCGAGCGGATCACCGACAACCGGGCCGGCGGCGCCACCCGCAGCATCTTCCAATATAACATCGACTGCTCGAAATCCGTCATCCAGCGGATCATCCGCCACGCGAGTTCCTTGTTGTCGCTGTGCGCGCTGACCGCCCAGAGGACGGATCCGCTGACAATCGCCTCCTTCTTATATGACGGCAGGGGCGCGACAGCGAAATCGAGATCGGGGTTGATAAGTTCGAAATACGGCGCCCGCCATGAACCCTCCATGAGCATCGCGGTCTGGCCGGCCGCGAAGAGCTTGTCCGGGCCCGTCGCGGAATCCTTCACATCCGCCGAGCGCATCGCGCCGGCGTGGGGGATCATCTCGACGAGGAAGGCCAGCGCCTCGACGCCCGCCTCCGAATCGATGAGCGTGGTCGTCTGATCCTCATCCCACAACTTTCCGCCCGCCTGGGCGAGGAAGGCCATGAACGGCCAGGGCCAGAGTTCGAGATCGAAGCCGTACTGCACGATCCGGCCGCGTGCATCGCGCACGGTGAGCGCCTCGGCGGCACGGTGGAGATCGTTCCACGTCCACGAACCGTCGGGATACGGGACCGGGTCCGCGGGGTGGGCTTCATTATATCGATCGAAGATCGTTCTGTTGTAATAGAGTCCGTACTGGGCGTTGTCGGAGGGGAGGGCGTAGCGCTGCCCATCGACGAGCAGCGCGTCCCAGAGCGCGGGCATGAAGTCCGTCTGCTCGGCGGGGCCGAGGCCGTACTCCGGATGCGCGAGATACCCGTCGATGGGCTCGAGCACCCCGCGCGAGACCAGCGTGTGATAATCCGTGATGGGCACGCGCATGACATCCGCGCCGGTGCCGAGGATGTGCCAGGCGAGGTACTTGTCGGTGACGTCGACGTATTTCTCGTACTTGATCTGGAGCCCGGGATGCATGCGCGCAAACTCGCGGGCATAGATGTCGCGGAACAGATTGTCCTCGAAGGGCATGCCCCAGACGGCCATCCGAAGATGGAGCTCGGGTTCGTCCTCGGCGGGCGGGGGGACGATGCAGATGAGCGTCGCCCCGACGAGGATCAGGATGAGCAGGTGGCTGAAGCGCACGGCTATCCCTTCCCTCCCGTCAGCGCGAGCCCGCGGACGAAGCTGCGCTGGAAGAGCAGGAAGACGATGATGGTGGGGACGGTGATGATCGTCGCCGCCGCCATCTGCACGGGCCAGGAGGAGACGTAATATCCGGCCGACAGGCGCGCCACCGCCAGGGGGAGCGTGACGTGCTCCTCGGAATCGATGACGATCAGGGGCCAGAAGAAGTTGTTCCACGACCACATGAAGGTGAAGATGGCGAGCGCGCCGATCGCGGGCCGTATGCAGGGCAGGACGATATTGACAAACAGTTCAAAGTCCGTGAACCCGTCGATGCGGCCGGCGTCAAGCAGGCTGTCCGGGACCGCGGCGATCGACTGCCGCATGTAGAAGATGCCGAACGCGGTGGCGAGGAAGGGCACGATCAGCGCGTGAAGATGATCGACATACCCCAGCCAGCCGCAGATGAGGTAGGCGAAGATGAAATACACCTGCATGGGCAGGAGCATGGTGGCGATGGTGAGGGCGAAGGTGATCCGCCGGCCGGAGAAACGCAGCTTGGCGAAGACGAAACCCGCCAGCGCGTTGTGAAGGACGGAAAGAACGGTGGTCACCACCGCGACGATGATGCTGTTCAGGTAGAACTCGCCCAGCCGGGCGTCTTCCCACGCCGTGACGTAATTGCTCCATTGCCAGCTTCCGGGGGCCCCGGGCGGGAGGAGCGTGATGTCGGCGGCGATCGCCTGCGCATCGGTCTTCAGCGAGGTCGTGATCATCCACGCCAGGGGCAGGAGCATGGTCAGCGCGGCGGCGTACGTGATCGCGTGCGCGAGGAGCCGGAGAGGCCAGGGCGGGCGCATCCAGTCGTTCATCGCGCGCCCTCCGCCGAGGCCCGGAACCATCGGAACTGGGCGATCGTCACGACGGCACTGAGAAGAAGGACGAACACGCCGACGGTGGCGGCATACCCCAGCCGATTGGCGGCGAACTCGCGGTACAGATGCGCGTTGAGCACGTCCGTCCAGCGCTGCTCGGCCCCGCCGGTGATGACCCAGACGAGATCGAACACCTGCAGGGCCCAGATGGCGCCGGTGATGAGGAGGAAGGCGGTCATGGGGCGCACCGCGGGCCAGGTGACGTGGAGAGTGGTGCGCCATGAGCCGGCCCCGTCCACGCCGGCCGCCTCGAACATCGATCTGGGCACCTGGCTGAGGGCGGCGAGGTAGAGCACGACGCAGAAGCCGACCTGCCGCCAGATCTGGATGAAGATGATCGCGGCCAGCGCCCAGGGAGTGTCGCCCAGCCACAGCGGCAGCTCGCCGCCGAAGAGGCCCTCCAGGTGCAGGCCGCGCAGCGAGGCGTTCACCAGGCCCGACTGCGGATCGAGCACCCACCGCCAGATGAAGCCGACGGCCACGATCGAAATCACCGTGGGCAGGAAGAAAACCGTCCGCGTGATCGTCGATCCAACGAACCACCGCGCGTGCAGGGCGACGGCGAAGAGGAACGCGGCGACCGTCGTCAGCGGCACCGTGATCAGGGCGAAGAGCACGGTGTTGCGCAGGGCGTAGGCGAACTGCGGATCGTCGGCGAGCAGGGCGCGGTAATTCTCCAGACCGATGAACCGCGGCAGCCCGCCGCCGTCCCACTCGAAGAAGCTCAGGGCGATCCCGGCCAGCGTGGGCAGGGCGATGAAGACGCCGATCACCGCCAGCGGGAACGCGATGAACGACCAGGCCGTGATGTTCGAGCGTCGGTTCATGCTGCGGCACGGCTTCGGCGGGGGCGCGGAGGCGTCGTGGCTCACGATATCACGATCGCCGCCGCCGCGCCGGCCCCCCGAAGACCGCGCCGGCCCCCGACGCGCTCTTCCGGAGGCCGGTATCATCGGGGCCGATGAGCCGGGCAGGGAATGCGAACATCATCGATCTGGGCGGTTCGTGGCGGCTGCGCGCCGATCCGGCCGACCAAGGGCTCGCTGAGCGATGGTTCGCGCCCCCGGAAGAGGACGGGTGGCGCGAAGACGGCGAGCCAATCGAGATCCCCTGTGCCTGGCAGCAGGTGCTCGGGCCGGACTATCACGGCATCGCCTGGCTGCAGCGGGCGGTGCGCCTGCCGCGCCGCTGGCGCCGGCGGCGGGCGGATCATCGGCTCTGGCTGCGCTTCGAGGCGGTGGCCACCGACTGCCGGGCGTGGGTGAACGGCGTCGAGGTCGGTCGGCACGTGGGCGACTCCGTGCCCTTCCAGTTCGACGTCAGCGAGGCGATCGACAGCGCGCATGAGGTCGACATCGTCCTTCGCGTCGATCAGGTTCACGCCGAGCCGCCTGAGAAGGAGGGCGACCTTCAGCGCGGCCACATCACCAAGGGATTTCACGATGTGATCTCCCTCCAGCACGGCGGAGTCTGGCAGCCCGTGCAGCTTGTCCGGACGGGGCTGCTCTGCGCGATCCCCGATGGCATCAGCGTCCATCCCGACGCGCGCACCGGCCGCATCCGTCTCCACGTGCAGCTCGAGCCGGTGGCGCGCCGGCGCCCGGGTCAGGTGCGGGCCAGGATCCGCGTCATCGAGATGGTGGACGCCGAGGCGATCGTCGACTGGCGCGCGTCGGCGACGGTCACCCCCGACGCAACGGAGGTTGCGCTCGTCCTGCCCACGCACAAGCCGTGGCGGTGGAGGCCGGCGAAGCCGTCTCGGTATCAACTGGAGGTCCAGTTGCGCGACCGGGGGCACGTGAGCGAGCGGCACGTCATCCCGATCGGGTTCCGCGAGATCGAGACGACGGGCTCGTCGATCCGGCTCAACGGCCGGCCGATCTTCATCCGCGGCGTGCTGGACTGGGGGCACGAGCCGGAGCACATCGCCCCGGCCCCGACCCCGGACGAGGTGCGGCGCCGCTTCCAGCGGCTGCGCGAAATGGGTTTCAACTGCGTCTGCCTGTGCATGTGGTACCCGCCGCGATACTTCTACGACATCGCCGACGAGACGGGCATGCTCATCTGGCAGGAACATCCCGTCTGGCAGTCGCCGATGGACGATGAGCATCGTGATGAATACGAGCGCATGTACGAGGCGTTCATGCGCCGCGATGTCAATCACCCTTCGGTCGTCATCGTCAGCGCGACGTGCGAGCATCCTTCATTCAATCCCGCCCTGGCCGGGTGGTGGTGGAAGACCGCGCGGCAGCGCCTTCCTGATCGCCTGCTTCAGCTTCAGACGGCATCATTCAAGTGGGCGGATGCGGAGCGCACCGATCTGCACGATGAGCACACCTATGACAACTCGAACCGATGGGTGAGTTACCTGGAGGACGTGCAGGCGCATCTGAAGACCCTGCCGGCGAAGCCGTTCGTGATGGGCGAGACGGTGCTGTTCACGGCGTGGCCCGATGTTCAGGAACTGTCGAAGCACATTTCCGGGGGCCGGCCGTGGTGGCTGCCGAATACCTTCGAGCACCAGTGCGCTCTGGAACAGAAGTGGACGGATCGATACGGCCGGCCGGTGGTGGAGCGCTTCCGTCGGCAGGCCGAGCGCTACCAATACATCGGGCGCAAGTTCCAGGTCGAACAGTTCCGGCGATACCCAAACCACGTCGGTTTCGTGATGAACCACCTGCGCGACGTGCCGCAGTGCCAGTGCGGTTTCATGGATGACCTCGATCGCTGGCGGGGGAGAAGCGAACAGTACCGGCCCTGGCTGGGAGATGCGGCGCTGCTGTTGCTCACGCCCGATCAGCGGCGAGGGTTCATGCGCCGGTCGGATCGAACGATCGTGCGCTGCGGGCTGGCCCTGTCCAACTACGGGAGCAAGGCGTTTTCGGGCCCGGTCAGCGTGCGGGTGAAGGTGGAGGAGACGCCGCCGATCGAGGTGTGCTCCCTGTCCCTGAGCTGCCCGCGGGGCGAAGTCAAGCAGGCGTCGTTCGAATCGGCGCTGCCCGTGGCGCAGAAGCCGAAGTGGATGCAGGTAATTGCGGAGGCGGAGGGGATACCGCGCAACTGGTGGGACCTGTGGGTGTTCCCGCCGGTCGAGGCGCCGCCGCCGCCGCGCGCGGCCCGCCTGGTCGGCTTGCCGTTCGAGGAGCGCGATGCACAGCCGGATGAGGTGGAGCGCGGCTACAGTCGCGGGTTCGGCCTGCCGGTTCGGAACTGGCGGTGCGTGTTGCCCGATCCCGCCATCCTCGCCCCGGAACTGCGCGCGTGGAAGGCGGATGGGCCGATTCCGCGGGATCTGCGTGCAATCGTCACGCATCGGCTGACCGGCCCGCTCCTGGACTGGATGGCGGGGGGAGGGCGCATCATCCTCCTCGCATCGAAGGCGGCCGGCGGGCTGGGCACGCGATACGAGTGGATCTTCGGCGGCGTGCCGCTCGTCATCGAGGAAGGGCCGCTGACGAGCGGCGACAGCGAATGGATCGTCGATCTGCTCGGGTACGATCTCGTGCGGCGCTATTGCCGCGTCATTCCCGTGGAGGAGCTCGGCATCGCCGACGCGGTCGATCCCCTCATCCGGCTGGTGTATACGCACGATCAGACGGAGCACGCACGCTTCCTCGATTTCCTGTTCATGACGCGGGTCGGCGCCGGGCTGCTGATGGTCTCGAGTCTCGATCACAGCGAAGATACGGGACAGTATCTGTTGCGGAAACTGATTGCGTTCGCCGCATCGGACGAAGCAAGCGCAACGCGCGAGCTGGATCCCGCGTTCCTGCGCCGATCATGTGCGGGTGCCGTGCTTCATCCCGAAGGGTGAAGCATGCCGATCAGAATGCAGGGTGCCCCGCTTCATCCGCGCAGCGGTGAGCATGCGATTGCGCGCCCGGCGCACAACCATGCTTCGCCCTTCGGGACGAAGCATGGCACCGACAATCCGCATATCTCGGCTTTCGGCTTTCCGCGTTTCAGGTTTCTCATCTTGGCCAGCGTTCATCCATCGACGGCAGCGGCTTCAGCGGCGCGCTGGGCAGGGTCTGGTACCAGTACGCCACGGAGGCGATGTCATCGGCGAGCGGCTGGTACGTGCCGTCCGGCCACCATCCCAGCGCCTGGATCGTCACGCGGAGTTCCTCCCGGAAGCGGATCGGGTCGGGAATGTGCCAGCGATAAAGGCCGTGCGCGGGGATGCGCTGGCCGTTGCGACGCGACGGCTCGTACACCGCCTGCGGGTAGCCGAGGAAGGGCCCGCTGTAGCAGGCGGGTCGCACGTCACTGACGCCTTCGGCGGTGAATCCCCACGCACCGCCGAAGTAATCCTCGGTGCCCGTCCCGCAGATGGTCGGTGCATCCACCGGCTCGCCGTCGATGAAGAACTTCATCTCGCCTTCGCCCCACCAGCCGTTGGCGAGCTGGTTCCAGACGAGGTAGGTGCCGATGTACTGGCCGCGGCCACTGACACCGTCGATGATGATGTGCTCGGGATGATCGCGGTTTGTCGTCGCGCGCCGCCAGCCTGCATGCAGATACGCGACGTCGTCACCGATTTCGCCCAGGGCGTAGGTGATCTGGTAAAAGAACGCGGGAATCGGATCGGGACCGTCGTTGGTGATCTCGATGCGGATGCGCTTTCGGAACGGCATGGGCCAGTAGGCGTTCATCCCGCCGCGGGGATTGACGGCGACGGGGAGGGAGGTGACGCGGGCGACGCCGTCGATGCCGTTGGCGAAGAAATCGCCCAGCGGCGTCTCGATCGAGGCGTGCGCCTGGTCGTCGTAATACACGCGGAGGGCGATGGTGCGCAGAATGGTCGGCTCGACGGTGATCCAGATGTGCTGGACCACACCCGGGCCGGCGATGTCGGCGATGGTGACGGTCTGTTGCGGCGCGATGTCGACGAGGCAGGGGCGGACCTTCCAGCCTCTGCCGAGCTTCCGTGCCGCGAGGGAGCAGTGCGCATCATCGCCCGGCGCGGCCAGAGCGCCCCCGGAGCGGGCGCCGGTGGGGTTCTCCGCGGAGATCGACCGCGTTTCGGCGTCGCGGAGGCGGCTGATCGCGGCGAGATCGAAGAGGTGATGGCTCATGGCGGTTCGCTCGCTGAAGGGGGGCGGAAATCGTCATCGTCCCGGCCGCGGACGCCGCTGGCAAGGGCGAACGCGGCCCGGGGCGGCGAGCCGACCGCGATACGGGTACGATTCGGCTTTCCAAGCAGGTGGACGATGGCCGAAGTGGTGCTCGAATCCGTCTCGAAGACCTTCCCCGGCGGGGTTGTCGCCGTCGAAGGATTCGATCTGCACGCCGGCGACGGGGAGTTCATCGTCCTCGTCGGCCCTTCCGGCTGCGGGAAGACGACCACGCTGCGCATCATCGCCGGCCTCGAGGAGCCGACGGCGGGGACCATCCGCATCGCCGGCCGGGTGGTCAATCGCGTCCACCCCAAGGATCGTGATATCGCGATGGTCTTCCAGGATTACGCCCTCTACCCGCACATGACGGTGCGCAAAAACCTCTCCTTCGCCCTGAAGCTGCGGAAGATGCCGAGGCCGCAGATCGAGGAGCGGGTGGCGGAGACCGCCCGCCTGCTGGGGATCACCGAGTTGCTGTCGCGTCGCCCGAAGGCCCTCTCCGGGGGCCAGCAGCAGCGCGTCGCGGTGGGGCGGGCGATCGTCCGCAGCCCGAAGTGCTATCTCTTCGACGAGCCGCTGAGCAATCTGGATGTGAAGCTTCGCCTCCAGATGCGGGCGGAGCTGAAGGCCCTCCACCTCCGCCTCAAGACGACCACCATCTACGTCACGCACGACCAGGAGGAGGCGATGACGCTCGGCGATCGGCTGGTCGTCATGGAAGGGGGATACATCCAGCAGGTGGGGGCGCCGCTGGAGGTCTATCGCGAGCCGATCAACCGCTTCGTGGCCGGGTTCCTCGGCAGCCCCGCCATGAACTTCATCGACGGGCGCATCGAGCGGATCGACGGGCGGCTGCGCTTCGTCGACGGGCACGACATCAGCCTCCCGCTGGTCGGCGATCTTTCCCGGCGCGCCGCGGAGCGGGCCGGGCAGGCGGCGGTGCTCGGCGTGCGGCCCGAGCAGTTCCGCTCCGACCCCGGAAGGCGCGAAGCCCACGGCGTTTCCGGGATTCCGGGGGCCGACGGCGAGGCGGCGATCGCCTTTCAGGTCACGGTCACCGAGCCGCTGGGCGACCGGATGGACGTCTACGGCTCGACGGCAGGCGGAGCGACGATCGTCGCCCGCGTCGATGCGGCCACCCTCTGCCGGCCGGGCGAGCGCACGCGATTCCACGTCGATCCCGCCGCGATCCACCTCTTCGAGCCGGGCGAAAAGGGGCGGCGCCTCTGAATCGAGCGGTCATCGATCGTCCGTCGGCTCGGGCTTCGTCTCGGCATGCTCGATCGCAGGGTCGAATCGTCCCAGGCGCTCGGCCATGATCGCGACCGCCTCGGGGTTGTTGTCGATGAGCAGGAAACGGCGGTCATGGCGGGCCGCCGCCTCGCCCGTCGTGCCGCTGCCCGCGAAGAAGTCGAGCACGCAGTCGCCCGGCCGGCTGTGGACGCGGATGATTCGTTCGAGGACGCCGAGGGGTTTCTGGGTGGGATAGCCGGTCTTCTCGCGGCTCGTGGTGGGGACGATCGTGTGCCACCAGACGTCGGTGGGGGTCTTGCCGCGTTCGGCCTTCTCCTCGGTCACGAGACCGGGGGCCATGTAGGGGATGCGATCCATCGCCTCGTAGTTGAAGACGTACTGCTCCGGATCGCGGACGTACCAGAGGATGGTGTCATGCTTGGCGGGCCATTTTCTGCGGGACCGGCCGCCGTAGTCGTAGGCCCAGATGATCTCGTTCATGAAGTGATCGCGGCCGAGGACGGCGTCGAGGGCGACTTTAACATAATGCGACTCCCGCCAGTCCAGGTGCACGAACAGCGACCCGTCCGCGGTCAGACACCGCAGGGCGGCCTCGATGCGGGGCATGAGGAACGTCGCATAGTCGTCGAATGAATCGGGGTAGCCGCCGCTGTCGCGGCGTGTGGCGCGGTAGCACCTCCCCTTGAAGCCGATCCGCTCGCCCTCCGGATCGGCGATCACGCTCATCCGGTCGCGTTCCTGGCGTTCGCCGGTGTTGAACGGCGGGTCGATGTAGATGAGCCGGACGGACGCGTCCGGCAGCGTCGGCAGCACCCGGAGATTGTCGCCGAGGATGATGCGGTTCAAGCGCCTCCTCCCGGTTCATGGTATCATCGATGCGCCTCGATGTCGGGGCGGCGCCGGGAGGGCGATGGACCGGCGGCCATCACCATCCCGCGCCCCTCTCCGGGTGATCTGGCACACCGCCGGGGAGCACGGGACAATGACTATACCCAGCGAAGTCGTCTTCTACATCCACGGCGTCTCCGGCAGCACGCGCGGCGGTTCGCACAGCGGGACGTATCAGGAACTCCACGACGGCGTGGCGGCGCTGAACCCGGCCTGGCCCACCCACTTCGGCGGCGCCGAGTGGGGATGGAACCACGCGCCGGGCCGGCCCGCGAGCCACGAGCTACTCGCCGACGCCCAGCGACTGCTGGGCAGCCGGGCCCTGCCCGACGTGCTCAGCGCCTCCGACTTCACGCTCAATCCCGCCCGCCTGGTGATCGACCGCATGCGGAACCTGTTCCTGTACGGGTTCGGCGACATGTTCTACTACGTCTCCGAGCAGGGCAAGCAGGCGGTTCGCCTCGCCGTGGCCCGGCAGATCATCGCGTATCTGCCCACGCGGAGGCTGCTCGAGGAGAACACGCCCATTTCACTCACGCTGCTCGGCCACAGCGCCGGTTCGGTCGTCGCCTTCGACTTCCTGTTCTATCTCTTCCACGAGTCATTGGAGTCACCATTGTCGTCCTCATCGCGACGAAGCCCGCGGACCTCGAAGAAGAAGACGACCAAAAAGACGAAGAAGAACACGACCCGCGCGGGCGGGGGCGACTCCGGAGCGCACGGCTTCCTCAAGCGCCAGACGCTCGCCGGCGACCGGAAGACGGATGAGGGACTGCAGCGCCTCGCGGAGATGGCGCATGACGGGACGCTGAGGATCCGCCGGCTCTTCACGTTTGGCTCGCCCATCACGCCCGTGGCGTGTCGCAGCGATCGCGTGCTCGAGATCCTCGCGGCGGATCACCGCTTCGAGCCGTCGAGCTACGGCTTCGACCGCCAGCTCGCCGACGGCGCGCCGCTGGAGGGCCCGCGGTGGATCAACCTCTGGGATCGCGATGACCCGATCGGCTGGCCGGTCCAGCCGCTCATGCAGGAATCATCGGGCGAGCCGCTGGTCAAGGACGTCTACGCGGACGTGTCGGATCTCGTCAGCAAGGCGCACGATCGGTACTGGCGCTCGCGGACGGTTCATCAGGTGATTGCCGCACACTGGTAAGCGGGCGAGGCCTTCTCAGCCCTCGCCCCGCAGCCAGGCCGTCAGCTTCTGCTTCGACCAGGCGTTGATGCACTGTTTCTTCGTCAGCCACCCGCGGCGCGCGGTGAGGACGCCGTAGCGCATCTGCTCGAAGTCGACGGGGCTGTGGGCGTCGGTGTTGATCGAGATCAGCGCCCCGGCCTCGACGGCGGCCCGCACGTGCGTATCGCGCAGGTCGAGCCGGTAGTAGTTGGCGTTGATCTCCAGGGCCGTGTCGTGCTCGATCGCCGCCTCGATGAGCGCGTTGAGATCCGGGTGCAGGCCTTCACGCTTGTTGATGATGCGGCCGGTCGGGTGGCCGATGATGTCCACCAGCGGATGTCGGACGGCACTGAGCAGGCGTTTGGTCGCCTTGTCGTCGGGCTGCCTGAGGGCCACATGCGGCGAGGCGATGACGATGTCCAGCTCGGCGAGGATGTCATCGTCGTAGTCCAGCCGGCCGTCGGCGAGGATGTCCACCTCCGCCCCCGCGAGGATGGTGATTCCCTTCATGCGCTCGTTGATCTCGCGTACGGCTTCGACGTGTTCCAGCAGGCGCTTCTCGTCGAGCCCGTTCGCCTGCGCGCTGGCCTTGGAGTGATCGGTGACGGCGACGGTGTGATACCCCATCGCTTTTGCCGCCTCTGCGAGCTCCTCGATGGTCATCTTCCCGTCCGAGGCGGTGGTGTGGGCGTGCAGATCGCACCTGATGTCGTCCGGATCGAGAACGGCGGGCAGCTTCGCGCGCAGCTCGCCGCGATCCTCCCGCATCTCGGGCGGAATCCATGGAAGATCCAGGGCGGCGAACACGTCCTTTTCGGTCTTCGAAGCGACGGGCTTGACGCCGCGCTTCTGCGGCGGCTCGTCTTCGCCATCGTCGGGAAACAGGCCGTATTCGTTCAGCCGCAGCGTGCGCTTCAGCGCCCGCTCGCGCATGGCGACATTGTGTTGCTTGGAGCCGGTGAAGTACATCAGGGCGGCGCCGAAGGACGTGTCCTCGATGATGCGGAGATCGACCTGGAGGCCCGTATCGAGGCGGATCGAGCTCTTGGTTTCCCCGGCCGCGAGGACTTTCTCGACGCCGTCCATCGCGCGGAACGCCTCGGCCAGGTCCCTGGGCTTCGAAGTCGAGGCGAGGATGTCGATGTCGCCGATCGTCTCGTTGCCGCGTCGGAGAGAGCCGGCGTACTGAATCCGCTTCACGCCTTTGACGGTCTTCAGGTGCTCGACGATCGCTTCCGCCACGGGCAGGGCCTGTCCGAGCCGGACACGCTTCGATGCCTTGGCGGCGAAGGCGATGGACTCGGTGATGTTGGCGATCGTCTTCGCGCCCATGCGCGGCAGCGTCTCGAGCTTCCCGGCCGCGATCGCCTCCTCCAGGGAAGGAACGTCGGTGACGTCGGCCTCCTCCCAGAGGAGTTTCACCGTCTTCGGTCCCAGGCCCGGGATCTGAAGCACGTCCAGCAGTCCGCCGGGGATTTCCGCGAGCAGATCCCGGTGCTCCCTGACCCTGCCGGTCTCGATGTACTCGATGATCTTCTTCGCCGAGCCCTCGCCGATACCATCGACGGCGGTGAGCCTGCCCTCGTCGTCGGCGAGGGTCGCGACATCGACGGTCAGATCCTTCAACGTACGCGCCACCCTGGCATGCGCGTTCACGCGAAAACGATTGGCGCCGAGGATCTCGAGCACGGCGGCCATTTCGTTGAAGATCGCGGCAAGCTCAGCGTTCACAGACAAGAAAAACGTCCAAACGTCAGAAGGTCGAAACGTCAAGAAGCAGGAACGGCGGAGCGTCCAGGCGTCGGAGGCTGGCAACGAAGCGGACGATGCGGCGGCCATTGTAGCCGCGAGCGGGATCGTTCGCCGCACGGCCGGCACCCGGGGAGCGAATTCGTCCGCCGTCCTCCGATTCCGCGTTTCGACGTTTCGACGTTTCGATGTTTTGACTCTTTGACGTTCGCTACGCCACGTCGACGAGGCCCAGCGCTTCGCCGTGCGTTTTGAGGAGGCGCTTCTTGAGCAGGGCATCGCGCTCGGCGCCGAGGGTGGGGTGCTCGGCGACCCATTCGGCGGCGTCGCGGCGGGCCAGGCGCAGAAGATCCAGGTCACGCGGGAACTCCGCCACCCGGAAGGGTGCGATCCCCGACTGACGCGATCCGAACAGCTCGCCGGGCCCGCGGATCTCCAGGTCGCGCTCGGCGATCTCGAACCCGTCTCCGGAGGCGGTGATCGCCTCGAGCCGCGCCGCGCCGTCCTCGGTGACCGGATCGGCGATCAGCGTGCACAGGCTCTTCTTCTCGCCCCGGCCGACCCGGCCGCGGAGCTGATGAAGCTGGGCGAGACCGAAGCGGTCGGCGTGCTCGATGACCATGATCGTCGCGTTGGGCACGTCCACGCCGACCTCGATCACCGTCGTCGCGACGATGGCGTCGAGTTCGCCGGCGCGGAAGCGCTGCATGATCGCATCGCGCTCCTCGCGCTTGAGCCGACCGTGCATTGCCTCGAGCCTGCGGCCGCGGAGCGGGCCCTCTCTCAGATACTCCAGATGCGAGCGCACATCCTTCAGCCCGGCGCTCGACTCATCGATGACGGGGACGACGATGTAGGCCTGATCGCGCGCGGCGAGGCGCTCGCTCAGGTAGCCGTACACCTGCGACGCCTGCGCCTGCGGCACGTGCTTCGTGATGATCGGCTGCCGGCCGGGCGGGAGCTCGCGGATGGTCGAGATGTCCAGGTCGCCGAAGATGGTGAGCGACATCGTGCGCGGGATGGGGGTTGCGGTCATGACCAGCACGTGCGGGCTCGAGCGCGGCTCGCCCGACTTGGCGCGGAGGGTCGCCCGCTGATGCACGCCGAAGCGGTGCTGCTCGTCGATGACGGCCACGGCCAGACTGTGGAAGTTGACCGTCTCGGTGAGCAGGGCGTGCGTGCCGATGAGGAGGTCGATCTCGCCGGCCGCCAGCCGTTCGTGAATGGATCGGCGCCGGGCGGGCTTGAGCGAACCGGTCAGCAGCTCGAGCACGACCGATGAGCCTTCCAGCATGCGCGCGATGGAGACGTAGTGCTGCTCGGCCAGCAGTTCCGTCGGGGCCATCAGGGCCGCCTGGTGATCGGAGGCGACCGCGAGCAGCATCACGTACAACGCGACGACCGTCTTTCCCGAGCCGACGTCGCCCTGGAGGAGACGATTCATCGGCTTGACGCCCGTTGCATCCTGCACGATCTCCCCGATCACGCCGCGCTGGGCCGTGGTAAGCTCAAAGGGGAACCGGGCGATGATGTGCCGATCGATCGCCTCGTTGTGCTTCAGCGAGGGCGCGACGAGCGTTTCGCGACGATGTCGGCGCTTGAGCATCACGCCGAGCTGGAGCATGAGCAGTTCGTCGAACGCGAGGCGCCGTCGGGCGCGCTTGACATCCTCTTCCGTCTCCGGGCGGTGAATCAGCCGATACGCCTCGGCCAGCTCGGGCAGGGCGCGCTTGCGGCGATACGCCTCGTGGAGGTGATCGGGAAGCCGTGTCGTGATCGGTTCAAGCACGGCCTGGATGACCGATTCGATCACGGCCGAGGACAGGTCTTCGGAGGCGGGATAGACCGGTCGCAGCCGCGCCTCGCGCGGGGCGGGATCATCCTCGGGCCTGATGACCTCCCAGGCCGGGTTGATGATCTGCAGGTAATCGCCCCAGCGCCGGCCCTTGCCCGTGGCGCGGATCGTCATCCCGGGATGGAGCTTGCCTTTCATCCACGGCGAGTTGAACCAGGTCAGGAGGATGGTGCCCGTCTCATCCTGAAGCGTGGCCTCGAAGCGGACGCGCTTGCCCGTGGCGAGGCGGCAGGTGATCACCTCGCCGCGGACGGCGATGTTCGCCCCGGCCTGGTGGACGGGCCCGACCGCCTCGCCCGCCGCCTCGATCGGCTGCTCGGGCAACTCCTGCTCGTAGCGCATGGGCAGGTGGAGGATGAGATCGGCCGCGCAGCGGACGCCGAGCCTGCGGAAGGCCCGGGCGCGCCGGCTGCCCACGCCGGGCAGCTCGGCGATGTTCGTGGTCAGCGCGATGGTGGAGTCGGTCGTCATCGATCAGCTAGGCTCGCCCCAGTCGGTCCGCCCGGTTGTGTGCGGTGCGTTTCGATCAACCCGTTGCCGGACCTTCCGGGGGCCGGCCTCACGATATCATTGGCGGGATGAGCCGGTTGCCGTTCGAGCCCTCACGAGCCTCGGGGCCGGGGAAGTCGCGGTCGAATCGTCCGGCGCGACGGGAGCGGAAGAAGTACGACCGCGTCACCGAGGCGGACTATCTCACCGTCAGCCAGCTCGCCGACCTCATCAAGACGACGCTGGAGCAGCGGATCGCCGCGCCCATCCGAGTGGTGGGGCAGGTGAGCAACCTCTCGGCGAGGAACCACTGGTATTTCTCGCTGAAGGACGAATCGGCGGTCGTCCAGTGCATCGCGTGGGCATCATCGGCCCGAAAGTTCGGTTTTTCGCCGAAAGACGGCGACGAGGTGTTAGCGACCGGTCACGTCAGCCATTTTCCGCCCCAGGGCCGCACCCAGCTCTATGTCACGGGTCTCAAGCCCGTCGGGGCCGGGACGCTGCAGATCGAGTTCGAGCGGATGTGCGCCGAGCTTCGGGAGCTGGGGTACTTCGAGGAGGCGAGGAAGAAGCCGCTGCCGACGTTCCCGAGGCGGATCGCGGTGATCACTTCGGCCAGCGGCGCGGCCGTGCACGATGTCATCTCGACGGCGGCGCAGCGCTGCAAGGCCGTCGGGCTGCTGATCGTCGATGTGCGCGTGCAGGGTGAGGGAGCGGCGGAGGATGTCACGCGGGCCATTCGGTGGATCGACGCCAATCACGAAAAGCTCGGCGTGGACGCCATTCTCGTCACGCGCGGCGGGGGCTCGATCGAGGATCTCTGGGCCTTCAACGAGCGGATCGTCGCCGATGCGGCATTCCGGTGCTCGGTGCCCCTTGTCGCGGCGATCGGGCACGAGTCGGACACCACCGTGATCGAGTTGGTCGCCGATCTGCGGGCGGCGACGCCCACTCAGGCGGCGATGCGGCTCGTGCCCTCGGCCGAGGATCTGCATCGCCAGGTCGATCACCTCGACCATCGCCTGCTGTTTCTGACCAGGCGTCTCGTCGAGCAGGCCCGACAGCGCCTGGGCGGCTTGGCCGGCCACATCGCGTTCCGCGATCCCTTCGCCATTCTGCGGCGAGCGCAGGAGCGTCTCGCGTCCATGGAGCGCGATCTGAGCCGCGCGACGGTGTCCCGTCTCATCGCCGCCCGAGCACGGCTGGAGGGACAAGCCGGGCGGCTGGAGCGGCTGCGACCGCACGTGCTCGTCGCCCATCGTCATGAGCGGCTGGCCGTCCTCTCCCATCGTCTGGACGAGGCGGTGCGGGATCGCATCCATCAGCGACCGCACGTGGCCGGGCTCCGGCATCGGCTGGACGTCGCCATTCGGCGGCGAATCCACGCCGCCGGCGAACGGCTCGGCGCGATGGAGCGCGAGTTGACCGCGATCGACCCGCGCCGCGTTCTGGGGCGGGGCTACTCCTACACCACCGATGCCGGAGGAAGCCTTGTTCGATCCATCCGTGACGTTCGCACCGGCGACGGTCTGGTGACGCACGTCTCCGACGGGACCATCCAGTCGATCGTCGGCGGGGCCCGTCGCCGTCGGCGCCGCCGGAGCGGTGCCGGGGAGATCGGACAGATGGATCTGTTTGACGATTGATAGACGGCTCGCTGAAGCGGATCATCCATCCGCCCGCCGGTCCGAACCGGGACGGGGCGAACACCCCGGTCACGGCGCGGCATCGCCGTGAAAAAGAAAACCCCGCCCGCGCGGGGCCTGCGCGAGACGGGGGGGAGGTAAAGACCAGGGTTCAAAGGCGACCGCAGCATGCGATCGACGCCCGATATTGGCGTGTCACGCAAGCGAACGCGCGCCTCACGGGGGATGTTCCCCGAATTCCGCAGATACCCGGACGGGTCGCCTTTGCCTCTCCGGACGCGAGCGATGGACCTTTGCGTCGTCAGTGGGTAGATTGCCCGCGATGGCGAAGAAACAGTCACCGGCAGGACGTCCCGATCCGAAGCGCATGTCCTTCGAGCAGGCGACGGAGGAACTCGAGGCGATCATCAATCGCATCGAGGAGGGCGAGATCGGGCTCGAGCAGAGCCTGGCCGAGCGGAAGCGGGGCGAGCACCTGATCCGGCGCTGCCGGGCGATTCTCGACGCCGCCGAGCAGGAGCTGGAGCAGGCGGCGGCGCCGGAAGGCGCCGAGACGCCGCAACCGGCGCCCGAGGAGAAGAGGACCTGAACGGAAGGCGGAGCCGGCCGGCCGGCGCCCGCATCGGATTCTGACGGCACGACGTGAACCTCCCCGATCTCAGCCCGCTTCGTCTCACCCTTGCCGCCATCCCGCCGGCGGTGCTGCTCCACCTGCCGACGATGGTCTTCATCTTCTGCTTCGGGGCCTGCGTGGGCAGCTTCATCAACGTGGTGATTTACCGTCTTCCCGCGGGGATGAGCGTGATCAGCCCGCCCAGCCGATGCCCGACCTGCGGGGCGCGGCTGAAGTTCTTCCGCGAGAATCTCCCGATTCTGGGGTGGTTCCTCGTGCGGGGCCGGTGCCTGCACTGCCGCGCGCCGGTGAGCCCGAGATACATGATCATCGAGCTGCTGATGGCGCTGCTGTTTCTGGGGCTGTACGCGGTTCTGTACACGGTGAGCCGGACCACGCCGTGGTGGGGCGAGATCGGCGGGCCGTGGTGGACGAGCAACACGTTCTTCCGAACCTGGCCCGTCTTCGTGGCCTTCGCATTCATGCTCGCCGCGCTCGTGGCGATGACCGTGATCGACGCCGAGACGTTCATGATCCCCCTGGAGATTCCGACGTTCGTGACGCTGACGGCGTTCGTGGCCTATCCGCTGCAATCGATCCTGCCTCACCGCACGCCGACGCCGCCTGCCGGGACGACGATCGACGCCTGGAACTGGCCGATCCACGGCGTGAACTGGCAGTGGTTTCTCACCGCGTGCGGGGGCATGCTGGGCGTTCTGATCGCGCTGGTGCTGCTCAGGCTCGGAATGCTGCGCGCCAGCTTCGCCGACTATGACAAGTTCGTGAAAGACGACCAGCCGCTGGCCGAGTACCCGCACGCGCGGCGGGAGATGCGCGTGGAGCTCGTCTTCCTCCTGCCGTGCATGATCGGGCTGATCGCGGGGTATTTCCTCGGCGGGTGGTTGCCGTCGAGTGCCCCGCCGGAGCTGGCCCAGGCGGTGGGCGGCGTGTTCCTGGGCTACCTCGTGGGGGGCGGGCTCGTCTGGGCGATCCGCATTCTCGGCACGCTCGCGTTCGGCCGGGAGGCGATGGGGCTGGGGGATGTGCATCTGCTGGCGGCGGTCGGCGCCGTCCTCGGGTGGTTCGATCCCATCCTGATCTTCTTCATCGCCCCGTTTTCTGGCCTGATCTGGGCGCGGCTGTCGACGGGCTTATCGAAGGTGTTCAGGATGGTGAAGCGTCAGCTCCCCTTCGGCCCGCACCTTGCGGTGGCGACGCTGATCGTGCTGCTCGGCCGGCCGGGCCTTGCCGCGCTGTGGCGGGCGTATTTCCCGCCCACGCAGCCGATCCCGGCGCGGGGGCTGGTGGAGGGTGGGGGATCGGGTCCGCCGTCCTCGCCCTCGGGCCCGGGGCGGTCGGTTCCGCGGCCGCAGCCCCCGCCCGGCGGGCCATCGGCGCCGTCGGGGGGTGCGGATAACCTGACGCTTCAACCTGTCCCCTCCGCCGCCGTCGTAGCCTGCCGGCGGGCCCTCGCCCGGCCCGGCCCGCACCGAACGCACGGCGGAGCGGGACTCGGATGACATCGCATGGAAGAAAGGACACGCAATGCGCAGGACATGGCTGACAGGACTCGGGCTGCTGATCGCGGCCTCGATGCTCACCGGCTGTAACAACACCCTCAAGGATGAGAACGCCCTGCTGACGGAGGAGAACCAGAGCCTGCGGGAGCAGCTTGCCGATCGCAACGCCACGCTCCAGTCGGCGCACAACGAGCTGCGCGACCAGGAGCAGCGGGCCGCCGAGCTGCAGCGCGAGTTGGAGGCGGCGCAGCAGTCCCCGCAGTTGACCGCGAACATGCCCGCCGATCCGTTCGGCAACATCCCGGGCGTGACCGGGTCGGTCGGCGCCGGCGAGATCACCGCCACGCTCGAGAGCGATGTGCTCTTCGATTCCGGCCAGGCCACCCTGAAGCAGGCGGCCAAACGCTCGCTGGACGAGGTCGCGCGGGTGATCAACAACAACTACCGCGGCCGACCCATCCGCGTCGCCGGCCACACCGACACCGACCCGATCCGCAAGAGCGGCTACAAGAGCAACTATCACCTCGGGTTCGAGCGGGCCTTCGCGGTGCGTGAATACCTGATCTCGCGCGGCGTGCCCTCCTCGTCGGTCTACATCGCCAGCCACGGGCCCGACCGCGCGCGGGCAAGTAAGCAGCAGAGCCGGCGGGTGGAGATCGTCGTCGTCGTGAACGAGCCGTAACGCGGCGTTGCGGCCGGCGCCGAGGCCCGTCGCGTGCGGCGAATCTGTTCTTCCGCTCACGCATCAGGAGGCAGGCGAAGCGGTGGCGGTCTTCCCTCTTCTGGCCCATCCCGCCGTCTACCGCGCCTGCGAGACGGATCTGCTGCTCGACGAGACGGCCCGGACGTACTGGCTCGGCCTCTTCGAGTCGGCCTTTGACATACAGCTTCAGGCGGCGGCGTCGGTGGGATTCGACGCCGACGCCTGCGAGCGCGCCCGCGGCAGGCTCGGCTCCGCGCTGGAGCAGATCCGGCGTGACCCGCACCGCCACGGCCGGCTGGACATCCTCCTGCTCGATGTGCTGCGGCGCGAGGCGCTGCGCGAGTCAGAGATCGTCGATGAGTTCCGCCTGATCAAAGACCGCGAGAACGAGGCGGCGCTCGCGGCGCTGCCGGCCCGGCTCCGGACCCTCGACGGCATTCCGGGGGACGATCTGCTGGAGCATCTCGTCCGCGGCGTGCTCGCGGGCAACCTCTTCGACATGGGCGTGCCCGGCGCGGCGAGCCGCTACGCGCAGGGGACGGTCCCGTTCGACGAAGCGCTGGGCGCGTTGCCGCCGCGACCGTGGCTGTTCGACGGGCTGGCCAAGGCGTCGGCATGGCTCCTCGAGCACGTGCCGCGCCGCGCGGTGATCTTCGCCGACAACGCCGGGGCCGATGTCGTCCTTGGTCTGCTTCCCCTGGCGCGCTACCTGATCGGCAACGGCATCGAGGTGATCGTCGCCGCCAATCACGACCCGGCGCTCAACGACGTCACGGCGGGCGAGCTGCGCGGCCTTGCCGAGCGCGCCTCGCAGGCCGACCGTGCCTTCGCCTCGCCCTTCCTGCGCATCGCCGACAGCGGCAGCGCTTCGCCGCTCATCGACCTGGCGACCGTGAGCGATGAGCTCGCGCAGGCGGCGGAGGGGGCGGATCTCGTCGTCCTCATCGGGATGGGACGCGGCATCGAAAGCAACTGGTCCGCACCGTTCACCTGCGCCTCCTGGCGGATCGCGATGCTCAAGGACCCGCAGGTGGCGCTGTCGGTGGGGGGCGCGATGTATGACGCCGTCGTCCGCTTTGACCTGCCCGGGACGGGCGACCTCTGAAGCTTCATGGCTGATCCCTGACGCCTGGGCGCCCCGCGCGCGGGTGAACCGCGTCGCGAAACGCCCTGATCCCTGATCCCTGATCCCTTCTTCTCCTCATCGCTCATCGCCCATCGCTCATCGCTTCTCTGCTATAGTCTCAACGACCAACATGGGGACGCGACAATGGGACTGATGGACGGCAAGCGCGGGCTCGTCGTGGGCATCGCCAACGATTACAGCTACGCCTACTACATCGCGCAATCACTGCTTCGCGAGGGCGCCGAGTGTCTCTTCACGCACCTGCCGGGCGAGA
>JAXHTH010000265.1:0-2358 GCA_034211115.1 Planctomycetota bacterium
ATGACACTCAACCGCCCGTCCGCGCGCAACTCCGTGTCCGCAGCGCTGCTCGAAGCGATGAACGAGGCACTGGCGCGACTCGCCGCCGACGAGTCCGTGCGTGTGATGATCCTCACCGGGGCGGGCGGGACGTTCTGCGCCGGCGCCGATCTCCAGGAGGTGTGTTCTGATCGAGCCACGATCGAGACGTTGCTCACGCGCCTGGCGCACAGCATGCGTGCGATTCGTTCCCTTCCGTTCGCAACGATCGCGGCAGCGGGCGGCGCGGCGATCGGGGGCGGGCTGGGGCTGATGTGCGCAGCGGATATCGCGATGACGCATGCCGAGGCACGGATGGGCTACCCGCCGCCGGAGTCCGGGCTGTCTCCGGCGGTCCTGGCGCCGTACCTCGCATCGCGGGTCGGACCCGGCCGCGCGCGGAGCATGCTGTTCAAGGGCGGGACGATCAGCGGCCGCACGGCCCTGGAGATGGGACTGGTCGACGAGCTCGTCGACGAAGCGAACCTCCAGGCCGCCGCCCGCGCGCTCGCCGCAGATCTGGCCGGGGCCAATCGCGAGGCGACGGCGCGGATGAAACGGTTTCTGAACAGACTGGACGTGATGTTCGACGAGAGACTGGCGAAGATCGCCACGGAGGTTTCCATCGAGGCGGTGGCCTCAGAGGAAACGCAGCGCCGGCTGCGCCGGCGGCGGAGCGGCCCTTGACCGCGACCCCCTCGGTCGGCCATCATGCGGCCGGGATGTCATGGAGGACTCGCCGTGATTCGCATCATGCCGGCGCTTCTGCTGGTCCTGACGGCGGCGTGTTCGGCCGGGGGGGCCGAGATCGAGCTCATCAGCGGCGAGCGCCTCGAGGGACGGATCGCCGAACGCGGCCCCGAGACGATCATCCTCGAACACGAGATCCTCGGACGCCTGGAGATTCCCCGGGCGGCGATCCGCACCGTCGACGGCCGCCCGCTTTCGCCGGCCGACGAGCAGGCCCCGCGCGAAGCCCCCGAGGCGGAGACGAAGCGGGACGAACAGCGGACGGAGCCGCCCGACTCGACGCAGCCCCCTCCGACGCCGAGCCCGGAAAAGAAGATCACGTGGGACGCGAAGCTCGAACTGGGCCTGTCCGCCCGCGAGGGCACCACGGACGAGGCGAGCATCCGCGGCGGGCTGCGCATCGCCCGCACCACGAACGGCCACGAGTTCCGATACGACGCCACCTACCGGCTGGCCACCGCGCGGGGCGACCGCACGGAGAACCGCTTCTCGACCGGCTTCTTCAGTGAATGGGAGCGGAAGCAATCGGGCTGGACCGCCTTTGTGCAGGGCCGGTTCGACGCGGCGGAGTTCCAGGCCTGGGACCAGCGGCTCACCGCCGCCGGCGGGCTGGGCTATCGCCTCCTGGATCTCGAGGGCGTTGACGAGGAGGGCGACCCCCTCGACGTGTTCACCCTCACCGGCCGCCTCGGCGGCGGCCTCCGACAGGAGTTCGGCTCCCTCGATGAGGAACTCGCACCCGAGGGGCTGCTGGGCGCGGAGTTCGCCTGGCGGATGAGCCGCGATCAGGCCATCACCGGCGACACCACCTGCTACCCGGATCTGAACGACACCCGGGAGTTCCGCCTCGTCTCGAATCTCGACTGGACGGTCAACATCAACCAGATGGACGGGATCAGCCTCAAGCTGGGCCTCACGCACGAGTACGAATCGCGGACCCGGCCCGGCGTGGCCCACAGCGATCTCTCGGCCTACGCGGCGCTGGTGATCGATTTCTGACCGCGCCCCGGCCGATCCGTGACGGAGCGCGGAGGGTGCGGCGCGGGAGAAAAGAGGCGGGAATCACCCGCATCGACTTTGGTGGAACCCCCTCCCGCGAGCGGCCGTATCAGCTTACGGAACCGGCACAGATCATCCCGCCGGACCGATATGGGACCTCGAAGAAGTTTTTTCCCGGTGATGGAATTGACACGACCCGATCCGGGTTCATCTTGATAGAGACATGACGCAGCCGCTGTGCATTACGTTCCTGGTCGTTGTTCGACCGATGCATCACCTTCCGCCCCCGCGGACAGGGTTTGAGGATGTGACGCGCAGCTAGCCAGACGCACTCACACCGCTTCGCACCGAACACCCTGTCCAGAACCGGACAGGGTTTTTTCATTCCGCCCGACGTTCGGGCCGCATCCGTCCGGAAATCTCCCTCGAACGCGCTTGCGCAGGAATCTCTGAATCCCAACACGGAGCTCACACATGATCGCCATGCTCTCGATCGTCCGACTCGTGAAGACCGCGATGCACGTGATCGACTTCGTGTGTGCGGAGCATTCCCATCGCACGGTGTGCGGGCAGCCGAAAGGGGCATCGCCA
>JAXHTH010000266.1:0-6414 GCA_034211115.1 Planctomycetota bacterium
GGTGAACGGTTTTGACGATGCGCTGCGCGCGGTGCGTGATGTGGGCGAGGTGACCGGCGCGGGCGAGGCGGCGGCGGGGCTGGTGAAGCGGATAAACCGGGCATTTGACGGCCTTTCTCCGCTCGAACCCGCCCTCGAGGCGGCCTATCTCGTGTGGGGCGATCCGCCCATGGCCGCGGGGCGCGAAACGTATATCGACGCCTTGATGAGCCGGTGCGGCCTGCGCAACGTGTGCACGGATCCGGGCCCCCGCTACCCCACGGTGAGCGAGGGGCGGCTGCGCGGATGGGCGCCGCGCGTCGTTCTCCTCTCGTCGGAGCCGTACCCGTTCACGGAGGCCGAGGTTGCGGCGTGGACGGAGCGACTGCCGCAGGCGAGCGTGCGACTCGTGGACGGCGAGATGTTCGGGTGGTACGGGGCGCGGATGCTGGAGGCGGGCCCGTACCTGGCCGCCCTGGCGGGGGATCTCGCCGCCGACATCGAGACCGATTCTTAATGCCGATTCCGCGCATTTTCCGATCACGTTTCCGGCCCGCCCCCGCTAGGCTGGAAGCCGGAGTATCTGGCACGCGCTCGCTCCTGTTCCGGAACCCGAGCGTACCGAGGCCGGGGAGCGGGCACAGCAACAACATAGGGAGGCCACGCATGTTCCTTTCCAGTAACTTCCATGGTGCGAAGTTCCGGGGGGTGGTCGGCATCCTGGCATTGGCCGGAGCCGGTCACGCGGCGATGGGCGCCGCAACGGAGGTCGGCAAGCTGCTTGCGTCCGACGGGGTGGCCGGGGACAGCTTCGGTCGGACGGTCGCCATCGACGGCGACGTCGCGATCGTGGGCGCGCCGGACAACGGTGCCGGCGCGGCGTACATCTATCGCTTTGACGGTGTGGGATGGGCAGAGGAGGCCGTGCTTACCGCCGCGGATGGCGAGAACGGGGACCAGTTCGGCATCGCGGCGGACGTCAGCGGCGATGTCGCCATCGTCGGCGCCTGGCAGGATGTCGATGGCGCATTCAGCTCAGGATCCGCCTACGTCTACCGCTTCGACGGCGCGAGCTGGTCCGAGGAAGCGAAGCTGCTCGCCTCCGATCGCGCCGCCACGGATCAATTCGGGGTCGCGGTCGCGATTGACGGCAACGTCGCCGTCGTCGGCGCCGAGCGTGGCGATGATCTGCTTACACCGGTTGACGATTCCGGCGCCGCGTACGTCTTCGAGTACGGCGGAGGCTGGAGCGAGACGGCGAAGCTGTTCGCCTCCGACGCCGCGGTGAACGATCGATTCGGCAACGCCGTGGACATCGACGGCGACGTGATCGTCGTCGGCGCGCGCTCCGGCGATGCAGTCGTCGCGGATACCGGCGCCGCCTACGTCTTCGCCTTCGACGGATCCGATTGGTTTGAAGAGGCGAAACTCACCGCCGCCGACGGCGCGGCCGCCGACGAATTCGGCGGGTCGGTCGCCATCAGCGCCGACACCGTCATCTGCGGCGCGCCGCTGGACGATGATGTCATCTCGGCGTCAGGCTCGGCCTACGCGTTCACCTTCAACGGCTCGTCGTGGACGCAGCAGGCCAAGCTTGTGGCCGGCGATGCGGCGCAGGGCGACAACTTCGGCGACGCGGTCGCCATCGCCGGTGATCTCGCCATTGTCGGCGCGTTCCTCGAATCCGCCGAGACGGGTTCGATCTACGTGTTCCGGCGCGCGGCCGGAGCCTGGTCGCAGGACGTGAAGCTCCTGGCCTCCGATGCGACCGCCCCGGATCAGTTCGGCGGCGCGGTTGGCGTGAGCGCGGAGCAGCGCGTCATCGTCGGCGCGGCGGGCGATGACGACCTGGGCAACGCGTCCGGCAGCGCGTATGTCTTCGAACTGCTCGACACCGACGGCGACGACCTCACCGATTACGAGGAAACGGTCACCCTCGCCGGGACCTATCCCTGTCTCGATCCGTACGAGTTCGACTCGGACGGCGACGGCATTGATGATGGCACCGAGCTGAGCATAAGTTTCTATGATCCGTGTGACCCAGGCGGTGCCCCGATCGACACGGACGGCGATGGCATCGGCGACGGCCGCGAGACGCTGCTGTACGGCACCGATCCCCTCGATGCCGACAGCGATGACGACGGCCTGACCGACGGGGACGAAGTCGCCGCGGCGGCCGGGACCGGCTGCCCCGATCCGCTCGATGACGACAGCGACGACGACGGCCTGCTCGACGGGTCCGATCCCGATCCCTGCGTCCCCGGCGGCCCGGTCGACACCGACGGCGATGGCCTCACCGACAATGACGAGACCACCGTCTACGGGACCGATCCCGACGATGCCGACACCGACGATGACGGTCTGATCGACGGCGACGAAGTCCTGACCTACCTCACCGATCCGCTCGACGCCGACAGCGACGATGACGGCCTCGGCGACGGCGAGGAGATCGCCACGCATCTGACGGATCCGCTGGATGCGGACAGCGATGACGACGGCCTGCTTGACGGTGAGGAGGTGCTGACCTTCGCCACCGACCCGCTGGACGCGGACAGCGATGACGATGACCTCACCGATGGCGAGGAGATCAACGAGTACGGCACGGACCCGCTGGTCGTCGACACCGACGGCGACGGGCTGACGGACGGCGAGGAAGTCGCCCTGGCCGGCTTCGCCGGCTGCCCCAACCCCGTGCTCTCCGACAGCGACAGCGACGGGCTGACGGACGGCGAAGAGGTCGTCGCGGGCCTCGATCCCTGCGATGCCGACTTCGATGATGACGGGCTCTCCGACGGCAACGAGGCCCTGTTCGGCACCGACCCGGAGAATCCCGACACCGACGGCGACGGGCTGACGGACGGCGAGGAGGTCGACGCCGCGATGGGCACCGGCTGCCCCGACCCGCTGGCCTTCGACAGCGATGGCGACACGCTGTCGGACGGCGAGGAAGTCGATCTGACCACCGATCCCTGCAACGTCGACACCGACGGGGACGGGGTCGAGGACGACATCGACCCGCTGCCCGTCGAGCCCGGGGTGCCCGACGATTTCCTCGCGGAGTGGACGATGGACGTGTCCACCGACATCCGAGGACTCGATCTGCCGCTGTTCACCGGCCCCAGCGACTTCTCCAAGCGCGTGCGAAGGACGATCCTGAGCGGTCTGACCTCGTTCGCGGCCATGCTGATCGAGTTCGGCTACGACGATTTCGCCTCGGTGTATCTGACGATCGTATATCGTCGCGTGGACGGCGCGTCGCCGCCGCGGGACTGGATCGTCGACTCGCCAGAGAAGACCGATCTGGCCGATGAGATCGATCTGCTCATCGATCTGCTGGCGTTTGAATAGAGCCGGTCCGTTGGATCTGAACGAACCGGTCATCGCGATGTTGATGCAGGCGGGCCCCCTGGCGGGCCCGCCTTTTTTTCGCCCGGCGCGAGGGGTGGGAACGGCGTTCCCGCCCGTTGATTGAAGCCTTCGAGGCGGCCTAGCATCGCTATCCGAAACTTCGCGATCGACCGCCGGGCCGGCGGTGTGCCCTCCCCGCGGCCGAGGCCCATCGCACAGCGCCCGCAAGGCGGGCAAGGAATCAGAGCAATGAACCCGATGACGGCGACTGGAAGTTCTTCGACCGCCCGGGCGGTCCGTGTTCCCTATCGCGGCTCGCATCTCATTCGCGAGCCGCTGTTCAACAAGGGCAGCGCGTTCACCGACGACGAGCGCGACCGGCTCGGGCTGCGCGGTCTTCTGCCGCCCACGCAGTTGGCCATCGAGGAGCAGGTCGCCCTGGAGCTGGAGCATCTGCGCGCCAAGCGCGACGACCTGGAGAAGTTCATCGGCCTCGATGCCCTGCGCGAGCGCAACGAGACGCTGTTCTTCCGCGTGCTGGTGGAGAATCTCCAGGAGATGATGCCGATCGTGTACACGCCCACGGTGGGGCAGGCGTGCCAGCAGTACAGTCACATCATCCGCCAGCCGCGGGGGCTGTGGATCACGCCCGATTCGCGCGGCCGGATCGCGGAGATCCTGCGCAACGCGCCCAACCCGGACGTGCGGCTCATCGTGGTCACGGACAACGAACGTATTCTGGGGCTGGGCGACCAGGGCGCCGGCGGAATGGGCATTCCCGTGGGCAAGCTCTCGCTCTACATCGCCGGGGCGGGCATTCATCCCTCCCTCTGCCTGCCCATCAGCCTCGACGTGGGCACCGACAACGTCGAGCTTCTCCACGATCATTACTACCTCGGCTGGCGCCATCGCCGGCTGCGGGGCGCCGCGTACGACGAATTCCTCGAGGAGTTCGTCGAGGCGGTGTCGGAGGTGTTCCCCCGCGCCCTCGTGCAGTGGGAGGACTTCCTCAAGAACAACGCCTTCCGGATCCTCGATCGTTACCGGCTGCGCATCACGAGCTTCAACGATGACATCCAGGGCACGGCGGGGGTCGCCCTGGCCGGCGCGCTGGCCGCGGTCCGGCAGAGCGGGCAGAAGCTCACCGATCAGCGCATCGTCTACTACGGGGCCGGGGCCGCGGGCGTGGGCATTGGCCGGCTCGTCCGCAGCGCCCTGCAGGAGCAGGGCGCCGACGAGACGACCCTGCGGCGGGCCCAGGTCTTCCTCGACAGTCGCGGCCTGCTCTTCGAGGGCCGCACCATCAACGATCCGCAGAAGCTCGAGTTCGCCATGCAGCGCGAGGAGCTGGACTTCTACGGCCTCCGCGGCGACGGCCCCTTCGATCTGCTGGAGGTCGTCCGCCACGTCAAACCCACCATCCTGCTGGGGACGACGGCCACGCCGGGCGTGTTCACCGAGGAGGTGATCCGCGAGATGGCCCGGCACGTGGAGCACCCCATCATCCTGCCCTTCTCCAACCCCAACTCCAAGTGCGAGTGCTCGCCGGCCGAGGCCATCGAGTGGACGGACGGGCGGGCCCTCATCGCCACGGGCAGTCCCTTCCGGCCCGTGGACTACCAGGGCCATCGCTACGTCATCGGGCAGGGCAACAACGTCTACATCTTCCCCGGCGTGGGGTTGGGCGTGATTCTCGCCGAGGCGAGGCAGGTGACCGATTCGATGTTCCTCGCCGCGGCTCGCACCCTGGCGGAGATGGTGACCGCCGAGGACTTCCGCGCCGGCTCCCTCTACCCCGATCAGAGCAAGCTGCGGGAGGTGTCCCGCCAGATCGCCATCGCGGTAATCAAGGAGGCCCGCCGGCTCAATCTGGGGCGGATCATCGCCGACGAGTCGATTCCCGAGCTCGTTGACGAGGCGATGTGGTTCCCCTCCTACGGCGACTACACCGCCCCGGACGCGTAGACCGGGGCAGGCCTCGCCGTCGTGACCGGCCGGGGCGCGACCGCCACGCGCCGCCGCGCGGGGGGCGGCGTTGCCCTTCCCGGAGCGTTCCTTATGATGGGCGGCGGGACGCAGCCGCAGGGATTGCGAACAGGCGAGAGGTGAAGACCCTCTCGGCAGGGCGAGACGGTCGCGGGCCCGCCGCATCGCGAGGCGGACATCGAGGCCGATGGATCCGCGTCATTCACCATTCACTCATCTGAAGGGTCAACCGAACCATGCGAAGGGCAAAGATCACGATCGTCGGCGGCGGGGCGGTGGGCGCCACCTGTGCCTTGTGGGCGGCCCGCAAGGAACTGGGCGATATCGTCGTGGTGGACATCCCCGAGATGGAGAACACCGTCAAGGGACGCATGCTCGATCTCGTCCAGTGCCGGCCCACCGAGCGCTTCGACGCCGATATCATCGGCACCGCCGATTACGCCGACACCGAGAACTCCGACGTGGTCGTCATCACCGCCGGCCTGCCCCGCAAGCCCGGCATGAGCCGCGATGATCTCATCCAGACGAACGTGAAGATCGTCAAGACGGTGGCCCAGCAGATCGCCGAATACTCGCCCGTGTGCAAGATCATCGTCGTCTCCAACCCGCTGGACGCGATGGTGTACACGGCGTGGAAGGCCTCGGGCTTTCCCACGAACCGCATCATGGGCCAGGCGGGATGCCTGGACGTGGCCCGATTCCAGACCTTCATCGCCCAGGAGCTGAACTGCTCGGTGGAGGACATTCAGGGGCTCATGCTCGGCGGGCACGGCGACTCGATGGTGCCCCTGCCGCGCTACACCGCCGTGCACGGCGTGCCCGTCCACCAGTTGCTCTCCGACCGCACGATCAACCAGCTCGTGGAACGGGCCCGCGGGGGGGGCGGGGAGATCGTCAAGCTCATGGGAACCAGCGCCTCCTACGCGCCCGCCTCCGGCACCATCCAGATGGTCGAGGCGATCGTCCGCAACAAGCGGCGCATCCTTCCCTGCGCCGCCTACTGCGAGCACGAGTTCGGCGTGGGCAGGAACGGCGAGGGGTATTTCGTCGGCGTGCCCTGCATCATCGGCAAGAACGGCATGGAGAAGGTCGTCGAGCTCG
>JAXHTH010000267.1:0-3766 GCA_034211115.1 Planctomycetota bacterium
AACGCCTGCTGGAGACGCTCCAGCGCGCCCTCGACGCCCTGCGCGGCCTCCAGAAGAACGACGGCCACTTCTGCGGCGAGTTGCAGGGCGATTCGATCCTCCAGAGCGAATACCTCCTGATGAAGTTCATCCTCGCCCAGGAGGATGAGCCGATGGCCGACGGCCGACCGGGACGGCCGACCCTCGAGAAGATCGCCCGCTACCTGCGGTCGCTCCAGCGCGACGACGGGGGATGGGGCCAGTATCCCGGCTCGGCCATCGACCTCAGCGCGACGGTGAAGGCCTGTTTCGCCCTCAGGCTCATGGGCGACGACCCGGAGGCGCCGCACATGCAGCGCGCCCGGCAGGCGATCCTCGACCACGGCGGGGCGGAGGGCTGCAACAGCTTCACCAACTTCTACCTCGCCTGCCTCGGGCAGATCTCGTGGAACGCCGTCCCCGCCATCCCGCCCGAGCTCGTCTTCCTCCCGCGCTGGTTCTATTTCCACCTGACGAAGGTCAGCGCGTGGACGCGGACGATGATCCTGCCCCTGTCGCTGGTGGTGACGCTGCGTCCCACGCGCCGTCTGCCCCCGGAATGCGGTATTGATGAGCTGTTCATCAGCCGGAGGAGGCGTCATCGCCTCACGAGCACGATGGAGGCGCCGCGCAGGTGGGAGATGTTCTTCCACGCCGCCGATCGCGGCTTGAAGATGGCGCATCTCGTCGGCGGCACGCCCGTCCGCCGGCTGGCGGTGCGCAGGGCCGAGCAGTGGATCCTCGACCGGGCGGGACAGGACGGCGTGGCCGCCACCGCGGGGCTGGGCGCGATCTTCCCCCCCATGGTCTATCTCCAGATCGCGTTCATGGCCCTCGGGTATCGGCGCGAGCATCCGGTGATGCAGCGCGCCGAGCGTGAACTCGATGCCTTCTTCATCGAGGAGGATGATGCGATCCGTCTCCAGCCGTGCTTCAGCCCGGTCTGGGATACGGGCATCGCGCTGTACGCGCTGAACGACTGCGGCCTGGACCTCGGCGACGCCTCGGCGGCCGGGGCGGCGGCGTGGCTGCGCGCCAGGGAGTGCCGGCACGTCGGCGACTGGGCCGCGAACCTCCCGCGGCCGGCCCAGCCCGGCGGCTGGTTCTTCGAGTACGCCAACGCGTGGTATCCCGATGTCGACGACACGGCGATGGTCGCCATGGCCCTCCGCCGCACCGGCGGCCTGGAGAACCGCCGCGCCGGCGATCGCGGCGTGGCCTGGATCCTCGCCATGCAGAACGACGACGGCGGATGGGCCGCGTTCGACAAGACAAAACACCGGCGGATCCTCGAGTACATCCCCTTCGCCGACCACAACGCCATGCAGGATCCTTCCTGTCCCGACATCACCGGACGCGTGCTCGAATGCCTGTCCTGGCACGGCTACACCGTCGCCGACGAACCCGTGCGGCGCGCGATCGCGTACATCAAGTCGCGGCAGGAGAAGGAAGGCTGCTTCTTCGGACGCTGGGGCGTCAACTACATCTACGGCACGTGGCAGGCGGTCATCGGTCCCATCCGCTGCGGCGCCAGTCGTGATCAAGAATGGATCCAGCGCGCCGGGGAATGGATGAAATCGATCCAGAAGGATGACGGCTCGTTCGGCGAGTCCGCCAACAGTTACGTCGATCCGTCACTGAAGGGCCAGGGCCCTTCGACGGCTTCGCAGACGGCGTGGGCCGCGATGGTCCTTCAGGAAGTCTTCGGCCCCCACGATCCGGACCTCAAACACGCCATCGACTGGCTGGCGCAGACGCAGCTCAGCGCGGAGGATGCGGCCGATCCGATCCGGAATCCGGACGGTGATCCGCCCGGGTCGTGGGGCGAGACCGAGTTCACCGGCACGGGTTTCCCGAAGGTCTTCTACCTGCGCTATCACCTGTATCGGCTGTATTTCCCGCTCATGGCGCTGGGTCGTTACCTCGCCGCGCATGGCGTGCGCCTCGGCCCCGAGCCGGCGGTGAAGGTGAAGCCGAAGGTGGCAGCAGCGATGAGCGATGAGTGACGAGTGATGAGGGGGGTGAGAAGTGATGAGTGATGAGTGGGCGGTGCCACGACCTGAAGCGCAGCGGAAGGCCGTGCGCCCACGCCCGAACCGGGGTGCCATGCTTCGTCCCGACAGGGCGAAGCATGTCCGTCGATCACGCACAAGGCGCATGCTTCACCGCTGCGCGGATGAAGCATGGCACCCGCGAACCGGAAGATGTTGAACATCAGATGACGAGTCGTATGGCAAGCCAGATGAGGCAGGCCAGTGACATCACGCTGAGAACAAGCGCCCCCAGCCGCGCGTAGCACCAGGTCAGCGACATCTTGCTCAGGAAACAGACGCAATGGAGCGCGAAAGCGCCCAGAACGAGCGCCAGACCAAACAACACGGCGTTGAAACCGTAGATCGGGACCGACTCTCCGATGCGATCGAGCAGCACCGCCGTTCGGCGCACGATCGACACGACCCCCCAAATGAAGAAGGGAAGGGGTATGATGATCCCGTAGAGGATGATGAACCACCACGAATCATCATCCGCGGTGAACCCGTCCGAATCGGGGCGAAGCTGCGGGAAGATGAATACCATCTCAATGATGTTACTCGATGCCGTCCTGCTTGTCGATACCGGAGTGCCATGCTTCGTCCCGACAGGGCGAAGCATGTCCGTCGATCACACACAAGGCGCATGCTTCACCGCTCCGCGGATGAAGCATGGCACCCACGCCCGCTCTTCAGACGGCGTACGCTTCGAGCGCGGGCCGGTCGGCCCGCGCCGCGTAGCGCTTCGCCGCTTCCTCCGTCATGCTCGGGTTGACGTGGTCGATGCCCATCAGTGACGTGAGGATGCCGTATACGTCGGTGTGATGCATGAGCATGTCCAACCGCCCGCTCCCCGGGCCGAAAGCGAGGGTCAGCGCGAGGTCGCTCGTGTGCGTGGTGCCCGTCCAGCCGATGCCGGTGTGGTTGCCGATCGTCTGACCCAGGGCGCCGACGATGCTGCGGTGCTGGCGGTTCAGGTCCTCGAACGGCTCGCCGCCGATCACGTGCGCGATCGCCTCCGCCTCATCCGGCCCGATCACGATGGCCGTATGCCGCCACACCGCGTCGATGACCGCATCGAGCGACGGCGTCGAGCCGCCTGCGGCCTCGCGCAGCGCCCTGTGAATCGTGACAAACGACGCCCGGATCTGCCCCAGGCGCGTGAAGCACGCCGTGCTGTCGCGATACCCGCCGCCCATTCCGTTGAGACCGGGATTCGAGTTGCCGTGATCCGTCGTGGTCACCACGAGCGTCTCCGGATGATTGCGCAGGTGCGCGAGGACCTCGCCGATGGCATCGTCGAAGGCGAGCTGCTCCCGGAGCATGGCCGCGGCGTCGTTGGCGTGGGCGGCGTGGTCGACGCGCCCGCCCTCGATCTGGAGCAGGAACCCGTCGTCGTGCTGCGAAAGGCGCTGAAGGGCGATGCGCGTCATCTCCGCCAGCGTGGGCACGCGCCGCGCCTCGGCGGTCTGATACATCTCGTCGATGGTGTACGGCATGTGGCCGCGGCTGAAGCATCCGAGCAGCTTCGAGTCCGCCGACGCGGATGCCCAAGCCCGCATCAGCTCATCGCGCGTGGTGCAGACCTGATAGCCGGCCGCGCGGTACTCGCCGTAGAGATCGCGCCGGTCGCTGCGCTCGTCGGGCGAGAAAAACCGCGTTCCCCCGCCCAGGGCGACGTCGACGGCGTTGAGATACTGCCGCGCGATGTCTTCTTC
>JAXHTH010000268.1:0-3846 GCA_034211115.1 Planctomycetota bacterium
ACGCCAAGGCCGGCCCCGGGCAGACCGGACGCGGGCACATCATCACCGCCGCCACCGAGCACAAGGCGGTCCTCGATCCCGGCAAGCGGCTCCAGCGGGAGGGGTTCGACGTCACCTTCCTCACGCCCGGCCCGGACGGCGTCATCACCGCCTCGATGATCGAGGACGCCCTGCGCGAGGACACCATCCTCGTCACCATCATGTGGGCCAACAACGAGATCGGCACCATCAACGAGGTGCCGGAGATCGGCGCCCTCTGCCACGATCGCGGCGTCGTCTTCCACACCGACGCCACGCAGTGGGTGGGCAAGATGCCCACCGACGTGCAGCGCGACAACATCGACCTGCTGAGCTGGTCGGGGCACAAGATCTACGGCCCCAAGGGCGTGGGCGCGCTCTACGTCCGGCGCCGCAAGCCCCGCGTGCGGCTCGAGGCGATCCAGGACGGCGGGGGGCACGAGCGCGGCATGCGCTCCGGCACGCTCAACGTCTCCGGCATCGTCGGCTTCGGCAAGGCCTGCGAGCTCTGCCAGGCGGAGATGGAGGCCGAATCGGCCCGTCTGCTCGCCCTTCGACGCAAGCTCGAGAACGACCTCATGAAGCAGATCGAGGTGGTGCAGATCAACGGCCACGTCGAGCGCCGCCTGCCCCACCTGTCCAACATCAGCTTCGGTTTCGTCGAGGGCGAATCGCTGATGATGGGCATCGAGAACGTCGCCTGCTCGTCCGGATCGGCGTGCACGTCGGCGAGCCTGGAGCCCAGCTACGTGCTCAAGGCCCTGGGGGTGGGCGATGAGCTGGCCCACAGCTCGCTCCGCCTCAGCCTCGGGCGATGGACGACCGAGGAAGAGGTGCAATACACGATTGATGCGATCGTGAAGACCGTCGAGCATCTCCGCTCCCTCAGCCCCCTGTATGACCTGTACAAGGAGGGGGTGGACATCAGCAAGATCGAGTGGCAGGCCCGCTGAGGTCCCCGGAAGGGCCGGAAGCCCCCGGCCCCGAGAGCCAGTCCGAGGCCCCCGAGGGGGAATAGTGGCCGCGGAGAACCGGTTTTATACAGGGCGGAACGGACCGCCGGACTGCGAGGATTCAGCCCATGGCGTACAGTGAGAAGGTCATCGAGCATTATCAGCATCCGCGTAACGTCGGCAGCTTCGGCTCCTCGAAGGAGGTCGCCGACCGCAGCGACATCGGGGTGGGCGTGGTCGGCGCTCCCGAGTGCGGCGACGTCATGCAGTTGCAGATCAAGGTCAATGACGACGGCCGCATCGAGGATGCGAAGTTCAAGTGCTTCGGCTGCGGCTCCGCCATCGCCTCCAGCTCGCTCGCCACGGAATGGATCAAGGGCAAGACCATCGACGAGGCCCTGTCCATCAGGAACACGGAGATCGTCGAGGAGCTGAGCCTGCCGCCCGTCAAGATTCACTGCTCCGTCCTCGCCGAGGACTCGATCCGCACCGCGATCGAGGATTACCGGAAGAAGAACGGACGCGAAGGGGCGGAAACCGACGCGTCCGGCGAGAACTGACTTCCCGGCGGCCCGCAACGCCGCGTATCATCCATCAATCAACATCTCCAGCACGGAATCGCCCGACATGGCTGTGACAGTAACCGACACCGCTCTGCGAGAGATCGCGACGATCATCAGGCAGCAGGAGCTCGACCCGGCGAAGATCCACCTTCGCGTCGGCGTCAAGGGCGGAGGCTGCTCCGGCTTCAGCTATCTCCTCGATCTCACCGAGACCGTCAAGGACTCCGACGAGGTCTGGGAGTTCCAGGCCTCGCTGCCCGGCGCCGACGGTTCGGGCAACGGCGGCGAAACGATGGACCTGAAGGTCATCTGCGACCCCAAGAGCTACCTGTACCTCAACGGCACCACCATCGACTTCAAGGACGAGATCATGGGTCGCGGGTTCGTGTTCAACAACCCCAACGCGACGACGACCTGCGGCTGCGGCTCGAGCTTCAGCGCCTGATCCGCCGGCGGCGCGGCCGCGAGAACGACGAAAACACCCCCAGGCCCGCGGCATCGACGCCGCGGGCTTTTTTCCGCCTCCCCCTCTACAATGCGCCGCGAGGGGAGCGGTCAAGCAGGGGATCTGCCATGTTCGCCGATCGCGAAGATGCGGGGCGTCAACTCGCCGCCCGGCTGTCGCACCTGAAAAGCGAGTCGCCGGTGGTGCTGGGCCTGCCCCGCGGGGGCGTGGTCGTCGCCGCCGAGATCGCCGGGGCCCTGAACGCCCCGCTGGATGTGCTCGTCGTCCGGAAGGTGGGAGCACCGATGCAACCGGAGCTGGCGTTGGGTGCGGTCATCGACGGCAACCCGCCGCGGCAGGTGCGCAACGAGGATCTCATTCACACGCTGCACGTCGAGGAGGCGTATCTCCAGGAGGAGGCGGAGCGGCAGCTTGCCGAGGCCCGACGCCGGCAGGAGGCCTACCGCCGCGGCCGGCCGGCCGTCGACATCGCCGGCCGGACGGTGATCGTCGTCGACGACGGCATCGCGACGGGGGCGACGATGAAGGCCGCCCTCACCGCCCTGCGCCAGGCCGATCTGAAGCGGCTCGTCGCCGCCGTCCCCGTCGGTCCGCCCGACACCATCCACGATTTGCAGGGGAAGGTCGACGAGCTGGTGTGCCTCGACGCCCCGCCGCATTTCCGCGCCGTCGGCGCCTTCTACGGCCGCTTCAACCAGACCACGAACGAAGAGGTGATCGCCCTCCTTGACGAAGCCAGCGCCGATCAGGCGTAGAGCGATGGCGTCGAGCAGGTGGCGCGACGCTCCGCGTCGCGCGGAAGCGGGGGCAGGGAAACGGGACAGGTTTGATTCCGGGCCGCCCTCACCCAAACCCTCTCCCGGGGGGAGAGGGCCTCGATGGCGAAGAAGGCAACCGGCGTTTCCCTTCGATGCCGACGATCGCACACACGCCGCCGGCAGGTGGGGATCGCTGGAATGACTTGCGCACAGGCTCCGTCAGTCCGCGAATCGCCGGATGATCAGCGCATCGTTCTGCCCGCCGAAGCCGAACGAGTTGCTCAGGCACGTCTCGACCCGCGCCGGCCGCGCCGCGTTCGGCACGTAATCCAGATCCAGATCCGGGTCGGGATCGTTGAGGTTCATCGTCGGCGGGAGAAGCTGATGATGGATCGCCAGCACGCAGGCGATGAGCTCGACCGACCCGGCCGCCGCGATGAGATGCCCGAACATCGACTTCACCGAGCTGACCGGGATCTTCGGCGCGTTGGCGCCGAACACCCGCTTGATGGCCAGCGTCTCGACCGCGTCGTTCTCGCTTGTGCTCGTACCGTGGGCGGAGATGTAATCGATGAGCGGCCGACCCTCATCGTCGAGGGCGAGCGGATCGATGCCCGCCTGCGCCAGCGCCATGCGGATCGCGTCGGCGGGCCCCCGCCCCTCCGGCTGCATGTCGGTGATTCGGAAGGCGTCGGCGCTGGAGCCGTAGCCGATGATCTCCGCCAGCGGGGCTGCGCCGCGCTTCGTCGCGTGTTCCAGCGTCTCGAGGATCACGATCCCCGAGCCCTCGCCGAGGACGAACCCGTCACGGTTGCGGCTGAACGGCCTCGACGCCGTGGCCGGGTCGTCGTTGCGCGTCGACAGGGCCGTGAGGCGGTTGAAGCCGGTGAGCCCGAGGACGTGGATCATGGTGTGCGTGCCGCCGGAGACCATGATGTCCGCATCCCCGCGGCGGAGAACGCTGGACGCCTCCCCGATCGCCTGCGTCGAGGCGGCGCAGGCGGTGAGGCAGTTGTAGACCGGCCCGCTCGACGCGGGACGCTCCCGTCACCGCCGACGCGTCGCACTCGTCACCAGCGAGGTCGTTC
>JAXHTH010000269.1:0-7351 GCA_034211115.1 Planctomycetota bacterium
AGCGCGCCGACCTCGAGGCCGCCGAACGCGCCGGCGCCGGCTCCGGCGGCCCGCAGCGCAAACGCAAGCCGCAACCCGTCCGCGCCGCGCCCACCGTCGGACGCAACGAGCCCTGCCCCTGCGGCAGCGGCAAGAAGTACAAGCACTGCTGCGGGAAGCGGAAGTGATAAGCGATGAGCGATAAGTGATGTGGTCGCCGTTTCGCGACGCGGTTCACCCGCGTGTCGAGCGACCGAGCCACGAACATCGAGCGAGAAGCGAGAAGTGATAAGCGATGAGCGATGAGTGACAGTCAAAGCGCCCCTCGCGCTCCTTTGAGCCCCGCGTGGTAACGCGGGACCGACCTCCGAACACATCAGGCCCTCGACGTGCGCTCACCACGCCCCGTCACCAGCCGCGCGACAAGCCACAGCACGGCCCCCGCGGCGGGAATCACCATCACCCACGCCCGTTCGTGAAGAAACGCCAGCTCATACAGCGGCGCCAGAAGCAGAATGACGACGATCAGCAGCCCGATCGCGCGCGTGGAGCGCCGCGCCGGCCGCGCCGGCCCCATGAACACCAGCACGTACGCCGGGAACGCCAGGCCGTAGAAGACGAGGAACCGGATATAGAGATCATCGCCCGCGCCGACCGCTCCGGCCGGCAGCGCCCGCGCTACCGGCAGGATTACCGCACCCGCAAGCGGCAGGAGCATGAGCAGGACCCGCGCGCCGCCCGATCGGATCGCCGGCGTCAGCCGCAGCTCGCGCAGATGTGCCCCCACCGTGAAGATGATCTGGGCGAGGATGTGCCCCAGCGCGATCGGCGCCAGCACCGGCGTCCACCACATGAAGCAGGTGAAGACGATCATCACGGCGAACGTCGCGCCGAACACCGCGAACGCGTGACGGCTCGGCGACCGCCGCAGCGCCCGGTGAAACGTCAGATCGAGATACGGGCACAGCAGGAATCCCAGCGCGATGATCGGCGCCAGCCACGCGAGTTCCGCGACATCGATTCGACCCGCCACGCCCCACTCGATTTCACCGCCGAAGCCGACCACGGCGAACGCGCCGAGCGAGAACAGGTACGTCAGCCCCGCCAGCATGAGCCACGTGCGATCCACGGCGAGGCTGAGCACGAACCCCGCGGCGAACACGCCGGCCGCGACGAGCAGTGCCGGCCCGGTGCCTCCCGCCCTTTCCGGCATCAACTCCGTCAGCAACAGCGTGATGAAGAACACGTGAAACGCGAGAGCGACAAGCGAGAAGACGACCATCGCACCCCCGTGCCGCGCCGTCAGCGCCTCGCTCCGCCCCCGCCGCGCCACGATGTAGCCGAACCCCGCGCAGCCGAGCACGTTCGGAACGGCGAAGACGAGAAACCCCCACCAGCCGTACCGGTCCAGCATCAGCTTCGGCAGGTACAGCCCGATGCACCACGTCCAACTGCACGCGCAGAACACGCCCCACGCGATCACGCCCACCCCGGCCGGTACTCGTCGCTGTTGAACGGGATTCACCGCAGCCACGCAAATCACGCATCATCGTTTAGCCGCGACCCGCAGGGGAGCGCTTCCCCCCCGGCGTTTGCGCCGCGCCGATGCGGAATCACGCAGGATCGTCGGCCGAGAATACCAGATCCCCCCAATGCCCGCCGTCTGCAGTGTGCCATTTCCGGGGGCCCGGGGGCCCGGGGGGCCCGGGGACCCGGGAATCCGGGGGTCCGGGGGCCTTACGGCTTCCCCGCGCCCTTCCGACGCTCGCTGCGATCGCGGACGTGCGACTTGGGCGTGCAGTGGAAGGTGATGTGGCATCGCCCCACGCGCAGCTCCCGGCCGCGTTTCTTCAGCCGCTGGCGGATCTCCATCTCGAGGTCGATGTTGAACTCCCCGCCGTGCGCGAGCTTCTCCTGCACGTCCTCGGTGTTGACGATGTGGTACATCGCCGGCCCCAGGCAGGGTCGGAGGAACTGGTAGCGCATCTCCTTGCAGACGACGATGTAGTCGCTGCCGCACTCGGAGAAGAGATACATCCCCGCCGCGACCTCGCTGTTGCCCAGCAGGGCGGCGCCCGCCATCGCGTTGTACCAGTTGCGGTTGATCCGCCGGAAGGGCAGGACGGCCACGAAGCGCTTGGAGTCCAGCCGCTTCATGGTGATCCCGCTGCGGAAGGCATACGGGAGCCAGATGAGCGAGCAAACCTTGTGCCAGAAGTTGTTCCGCGTGCTCAGCCGGCTGATGAACCGCTCGACGCGCTCGAACATCGTCAGCCGCTTGCCGGCCAGCCCCGCCGCGTCGCGGCCGCCGGGCGCGTCGGTCATCTGTTCCAGGCTCTGCTCGATCTTCGCGGTCGACACGGCTCGTCTCGCGCATCCGTCCGGATTCGGGTTCGGTTCGCCCGGCCCTCGTCCGCGGCGTGCGGGCCGGGCCGGGAAGTCGTATGCTAAGCGGGCCGGGCCCGGTCATCCACCCGACTCGCCGAGGGCGCAGCGCGCCCCGAACGTACCATTTGTCGGCAACCCGCCCCGGTCAGCAGAGAAAAGGCACGCATCCCCATGAGTATTCCCCGTCTTGGCGTGTGCAGTTGGAGCCTCCAGGCCCGCGATCCGCAGCATCTCCTGGAGGCGGTCGATCGGTGCGGGCTCGATGCCGTCCAGCTCGCCCTCAGCCCCCTCGTCGCCGGGCCCGATCGCTGGGGCGAGGCCTTCCGGATCCTCGATGAGGCCGGCATCAACATCTTCAGCGGCATGATGACCACCGCCGGCGAGGATTACTCGACCCTCCAGTCCATCGCCGAAACCGGCGGGATCCGGCCGGACGGGACGTGGGAGGAGAACCTCGCCCACGCGGAGGCGGTGGCCGACCTCGCCGCCGCCGGCGGCCTCGATCTCGTCACCTTCCATGCCGGCTTCATCCCCGAGCAGGCGGGCGATCCGGAGCGGGCGAAGCTGCTGGAGCGGCTGCGCACCCTCGCCGACCTCTTCGCCCGCCGAGGCCTCTGGCTGGGGCTGGAGACGGGCCAGGAGACGGCCGCCACGCTGCTGGAGGCCCTCGAAGCGCTGGATCGCCCCAACGTCGTCGTCAATTTCGATCCGGCCAATATGATCCTCTACGGCAAGGGCGATCCGGTCGAGGCCCTCGGGCTCCTCGCCCACCACGTCATGCAGGTGCACATCAAGGACGCCCTGCCCGCGAAGAAGCCCGGCACGTGGGGCAGCGAGGTCGCGGTCGGCACCGGCGCCATCGACTGGATGTGCCTTTTCGAGATCGCCCTCGCGATCGACCCGCCGCTGCATTTCATCATCGAGCGCGAGGCGGGCGAGGACCGCGTCGCCGATGTCATCGCCGCCCGCCACGTCGTCGAACGCTTCCTGTCGCCGCAGTAGAAAAGGTGTCAGGAATCCTTTTCCGGCCCGGGGGGACAGTGGAGCCGGAGGCATTCCCCGCAAAGGCTCCTGACACCTTTTTCTCGCTTCTTCTCGCTGGCGCAACCGGAGTCACCGACCTCCTGCTCACCGGCCAGAGGTTGCGTTCCCTCACCACACCAACTCATACCGTCAATCCTCGGGCCCCGCTGATTTCGACTGGTTGAGAAGCAACACCCTGATCTCCTCCCCGTTCCGCCGCGCTTCGTCGTGCGCCTCTTCCGCCGTCCGACGCGCTCTCTCGACATCGCTCTCCACACGCTCAAGATCCCTGAGCCGAGGGGTATCCTCGAGAGCCCTGTCCAGTCGATCACCCACCTTCTCCGCCTTCTGATACAGAAACGCGCCCGCCCCCATCAGCGTTGTCCAAAGTCCAACTACGATTGCCCATTCCCCCAGAGAAAGACCACGGCCACGCGCCTGTCCCCCACGCCACCCACCCGTCGTCGCTTCGAGCTTGCCAGCAGCAGGTTCCCCAGTCTCTTCAACTGCTAGCGCCCCTCCGGTCTCGCGCGGCGGCTCCGGGCCGGACTCCAATCCAACACGATGCTCCACCTGCCGACCGCCGGATGTTTCCATGATAGGCACGTCCCGCCGCCCCGACCCCTCGAAGCGCCGGAGGTCCTTCAGCGCGTCAACCACCGCCTTGCTCTTACCGCTCAACATCACGGCGCCGGTCCTACTCTTCCGACTGATCGCTCCAACTCATCAAACAGTCTATTCACCACCTGCGCTTCGACCTCACCTCGTGCTGCCCAGACTGCCCCAACCACGTTCTTTGTCTTCTTCTCGTCACCTAGCTCGACATCACGAACGTACGTGTCAATATCCACACCGTAACCCAGCCGAGGCACGTTCTTCTGCGGCCGATCGAATGTCTTCTTGACCCAATCCTCCTCCTGTTTCACTGGGCCAACTTCCGCTCGGCCGTTCTCATGTGTGAGCACTACCCGGCAATCCTTGACCTCCACACCCAACAGGTCGTATCCAACTAGGAACCGGCGCTGCACGTCCCTACTCAGTTCATCGAAATCGCTCGCTCCTTTCTTTTGAAAGACAGATATCGATCGCATACCCACCCGCGAGGCCGAAGCGAATTCCTCCCTGAACACTCCTTGTACCACGTTCACAAATCTGCACGCCACAGCCTCGAATTCTGGACACTTCACGTCGTCCTCTATCACAAGCGCTGACCTCATGTGATTCACGACTACGGACCACCGCCATTCACGAACCGCTTCGCGCATTGCCACCTCTGCGCCCGACACCTGCCACTCAACCAGCTTCTCTGGGAAGGCCGCCTGAAGAGACGCCATCAGTTGCCCTCGTCGATCAAAAACATGCAACAGAGGGCCATACCTGACCTCCACGATGAACCGTCCTTTCTTCCTCGCACGCTCAATCTGTGCCGGTTTCATCGATGCCTCCACGAGATCGCTACACACTTCCCGCGCCACGCAAACGACTGGTTCCCCGAACGCCCCCCAACGCAGAGAACAAGCGACCTAAAATGCCGCCACCATTCCGGTGGGAACCAGGAACTCATGCCGATGTCACATTATTATTACCGATGGGGTCGGCTCGATGCAAACAAGCACCCGTCTATGACTCCAGAACGACCAGCCCGGCCCAACCCGGAGTATCCCCGGATCGATCTCTCAACGGCACATACACGCCTCGGCATCGAGCTGACCTGCCCTCCGAAAACTGATCCAGTGGTTCTGAAGATCGCGATGACCTCCGGCAGAGGTCTGGGGACCCTTCACGATGATGGTTATTCGGGTCAGGTGCCAACATCGATGTCCACCGCGACCCCCCACCAGGCTTGAAACCCCCTCGCGGGGGCAGAATACGGCCAGACCGTCGTGCAGCCTGGGAGGATACCGGCCTCAACTCGCCCATGCGGACAGGGGGAGGTGACGAGTCCCGACTCCCCTCGCCACTGGCGGCCGTGATGGACGGTGCGACGACACCGCCGACTCGGCCCCCGGATACGCTCGCTGGCGGTGGCACCCGTTGACGGATGCCTTGTACGATGGGGGTGGCGGTGCCTTCGTCGGGCGAATGAGATGCTTGTGGAGATACGCGAGATGCGAATGGGCCGGCTGCTTCCGACTGCCTTCGTCCTCGGGGCGGTGATGCTCACGGCCGGGTGCGCCAGTGTTCCGGGGGCCGCAACGGCGGCGGGGGAGTACGAGCACGCCGCGGTCGCGGCGGATCATCCGGTGGCTTCGCAGGCGGGGCTCGAGATGCTCCAGCAGGGGGGGAACGCGGTCGATGCCGCGGTGGCCACCAGCTTCTGCCTGTCCGTCGTCCGCCCCTATTCCTGCGGCATCGGCGGCGGGGGGTTCATGGTCATTCATCAACCATCGCAGGATGACGGCGAAGCACCGGTGCAGGTGGCGCTCAACTACCGCGAAACCGCACCGGCCGCCGTCGGGCCGGACTACTACATCAACCTCGACATGAATCGACCGAGTCGCGATGGCATCCACGCCGTCGGCACCCCCGGAAGTGTGGCCGGTTTGCTGGACGCGCTGGAGGAATACGGCACGCTCGATCGCGCAACCGTCCTCGCCCCCGCCATCCGCGCTGCCGAAGAGGGCTTCCCCGCCGATGCACATTACGTCCGCGAGGTACGCAAGACAGCCGATCGGCTGAAGGAGAACCCCGATCTGCGCGAAACATCCTCGTACATCTGGGAGCAGCTCTGTCATCGCGGCCGCGTGCGCGAGGGCGACCTCATCACGAACCCGCAGCAGGCGGAGGCGCTGAGGCTCATCGCCGAGCAGGGGGCGGCGGCGTTCTACGAAGGCGAGATCGGCGAAGCCATCGTCGAGGTCATGCAACAACACGGCGGGCCGATCACCGCCGCCGACCTCGCCGGGTACGAGATATCCATCACCGAGCCGTTGAAGGGTCGTTTTCAGGGGCTTGACATTCTCTCGATGCCGCCGCCTTCCAGCGGCGGCGTCGCCATGCAGCAGGTATTCGGGATTCTCCAGCGCCGGCCGATCGATCCGGCGACCACGCCGCACAACAGCGCTGACTACGTGCATCTCGTCGCCGAGGCGATGAAGCACGCGTTCGCCGACCGCGCCGAGTGGCTGGCCGACCCGGCCTTCGTGCGCGTGCCGGTAAAGGAACTGCTGCACGAGATGTACCTGGACAACCGGGCCGCGGCGATCTCGCCGTACCACACGCAGGAGATCTACACGTACGGCTCCGTCACGCCGCCGGCCCCCGGATCGCAACTTCCGGGGGCGCCTGAGGATGGCGGGACGAGTCATTTCTGCGTCGTCGATGAGCGCGGCATGGCCGTCGCCTGCACGGAGACGATCAATCTCGCCTTCGGTTCGCTCGTCGAGGTGCCCGGTTTCGGCTTCGCCCTGAACAATGAGATGGATGACTTCACGACCGACCCGGGCGCGCCCAACGCGTTCGGCCTGCGGCAGTCGGATCGCAACGTGCCCGAGCCGGGCAAGCGGCCGTTGAGCAGCATGTCGCCGACGATCATGCTCGCTGACGGCGAGGTCGTTCTCATCGCGGGCGCTTCCGGGGGCCCGCGGATCATCACCGGCACGCTCCAGTGCATTCTCAATTGCCTGTGGTACGGGATGACGCCGGGGGAGGCGTTGGATGCGCCGCGGTTCCATCATCAGTGGATGCCCAACGTGCTTCAGTTCGAGAGGCGGTGGGAGGATCGCAAGACGATGCGGGCGCTGCGGAAGCTGGGGCACGAGACGGGTCGGCGCGACGAGGTGGGCGTGGTGCAGCTCATCCGCATCGATCGCGAGGGGATCCGCGCGGCCTGCGACGGCCGCAAGGGAGGCCGCCCCGCCGGCCCCCGGAAGTTGGAGCCCGGCGCCACGCCCTCGCCCCCGGATTCCTGACCCCGGCCCCCGGACCCCGGACCGCGGACCCCCGATCCCCGACCCTCGAC
>JAXHTH010000270.1:0-5842 GCA_034211115.1 Planctomycetota bacterium
GAAGGCGGAGGTCATCTTCACGTCGAGCTTGCCCAGGACCTCATCCTTCTCCCAGAAGTAGTTCATGTTGCTCTGCACCTGCTCGCTGACCGAGATGAAGGCGGAGGTCATCTTCACGTCGAGCTTGCCCAGGACCTCATCCTTCTCCCAGAAGTAGTTCATGTTGCTCTGCACCTGCTCGAAGTAGCTGCACGTCACCCCGCCCGCGTTCGCGAGCAGGTCGGGGATCATGAACACGCCGCGCTCGTGCAGGGCCTTGTCCGCATCGGGGGAGGTGGGGCCGTTGGCGCCTTCGGCGATGATCTTCACGCGATCGCTGACGGTGCCGACGTTCTCGAGGGTGATCTGGTTTTCGAGGGCGGCGGGGATGAGGATGTCGGCCTCCTGCTCGAGCCACGCCTCGCCGGGCAGGACGTCGTAGCCCAGTTCCGCCGCCTTCGCTTTGTCAATGCCGCCAAAGCGGTCGGTGATCTTGAGCAGAGCGTCCAGATCGATCCCGTCCGTCTTGCGATAGGCATACGACGTCTGATCGTCCTGGTCCCAGCAGGAGACGCAGATGACGGTCCCGCCGAGCTGGTTGTAGAGGCGGATGGCGTACTGGGCGACGTTGCCGAACCCCTGCACGCTGGCCACGGTGTCCGAGGCCTTCACGCCCAGTTCCTTCAGCGCCTCGCGGATCGTGAACACCACGCCGAACCCGGTGGCCTCGGTGCGCCCCAGCGACCCGCCCATGCCCACGGGCTTGCCGGTGATGAAACCCGGCTGCTTGCGGCCGTGAATCGCCTCGTACTCGTCGAGCATCCAGAGCATGTGCTGGGCGGAGGTCATCACGTCCGGGGCGGGCACGTCCTGGTCCGGGCCGACGTTGCGGGCCACCTGGCGCACGAAGCCGCGGCACACCTGCTCCTGCTCGCGCATCGAGAGGTTGTGGGGATCGCAGATGACCCCGCCCTTGCCCCCGCCGAGGGGGATGTCGACGACGGCGCACTTCCAGGTCATCCAGGTGGCCAGGGCGCGGACGGTGTCCAGCGTCTCCATCGGGTGAAATCGGATCCCCCCCTTGCTCGGTCCCCGGGCGTCGTTGTGCTGGACCCGGAATCCCCGAAACACCTTCGTGCTGCCGTCGTCCATCCGGACGGGAATCGCAAAGCTGTATTCGCGCAACGGCCAGCGCAGAAGGTCGCGCGTCGGTTCATCAAGCTGAAGCAGTTCGGCAACGCCGTCAAACTGGGCCTGCGCCATCTCGAACGAGTTGTACACCTTCGTCTTCATGGACATTCCTCGAACATGGATGCCGGGCGCCGCAAGTGCGGACGGGCGGCTGATTGTAGGGCGTTCGCCGGTCTCCTGCCGCGACGGTCAGGGCGTGGAACAGGCCGATGATCGGGGGGCGGGAGGGCCTGCGAGTCGACGGAAAACAGTTGGGATTCTAGCGCGATGCCGATTGACGATCCCGCCGTGCAGGCGATGGAGGGGGCGCTCTCAACGCGCCGCCGGGGGCGGGATCGTCCCTTGAGAGCGCCCCGGCGGCGCTCTGTCCGCAACGCCGCGCCGCGCCTCGAATGCGACGTGACTGAGCCTCCTCCGCGCGGGAGCGGGCGGGGCGAGCCGGCGTCCAGACGCGACACGACGACGCGGCCGGGGCCGCCGGCCGGGCGCCCGGCGCGCCGCGGTGCGCCGGCTGCTGACCGCCGCACTGGGGGGTGTCGTCCGGGGCTCTCCGGGCGGCCGTGCGGCGATCGTCCGGCGTCGGAGGGGTGGCTCGCAACGCGTCTGAGGTCCGGGCGGTAGAACCTGAGCGGCGGCGCGGGTCGCCGCGGTTGCGCGCTTCAGCCGATAACATGTTGTCAACAAAGCGCTTGTGTCGCCTTTTGCCCTTGCGGCAATCGGCCGATGCCCCTACAACAAAGGACCGGAGCATCCTGATCCGCAGCCGCCACCGACCCGACTAGTATTCAGATATCCGGATCTCATTGGCGGCTCGTCTCGAACAACCCCCTAGCCAATCGCCCTCGTCGCGGAACACGCCAGCAAAAGGAAAGAAGAGGAATGCAGAACATCATTGCATCCAGTCGCAGGCGTCTGATGCGCCTGACCACGTCGACGTTCATTCTCGCCGCGTGCCTCGCCGCCGGCCCGGGATTCGCCCAGTCGCCGTCGGTGACGGGCCGCGCCGCGCAGGAAGGAACGGTCAGTGTCGCCGTGCCCGTGGGTTCCTATCACCTGGAGCGCTCGGCGCGCGGCCGGGAGGTGAGGATCCCGGACTTCGGCGCCCTGCTCGTCCCGGGCAAGCCGGTCCTGCCCTCGAAGATCTTCGCCATCGCGATCCCGCCCGGGGCGAAGGTGACGGGGGTGGATTATCAGACCGGCGAGGGCGTGACGCTGCCCGGCGCCTATCGCCTCCCTCCGGCGGAGTTGCCCCGGGTGATCGGGCAGGAGCGTCCGGCCGTCTACGCCCGCGAGCGCGCCGCCTACGAGCGGAACCACCGAACCGTCTACGGAAGCGACGATGCCTATCCCGCGGAAGTGGCGGAGTTCGTGCGCACCGCCGGCTACCGGAAGTACAACCTCGTCGACATTCGAGTGACACCCTTCGCCTACCGGCCGCAGTCCGGCCGGCTCACGTACTACCCGGACGTGACGGTGCAGGTGAATTACGAGCTGCCGGATCGCCCGGCCCCGATGATGATGGACAACCTGCGCCGGACCGAGCGGGTGGCGTCGGAGATGATCCTCAACTACGACGAGGCCGCCGGCTGGTACGGCCCGGCCGCCCCGCTCGGGCAGGGGCTCTACGACCTCGTCATCATCACGCTGGACTCGCTGACCGCCTCGATCCAGCCGCTCGTGGACTGGGAGCTGTCCAAGGGCCGCACCGTCCAGGTGGTCACCACCTCCTGGATCAGCGGCAACTACAGCGGTTACGACCTCGCCGAGAAGATGCGCAACTTCCTCCGCGAGAAGTATCCATCCGAGGAATGGGGCATCGAGGATGTGCTCATCATCGGCCACTGGGACGACGTGCCCATGCGCCTCGGCTGGCAGAACGTGGGCTACGGCCGGCCGGAGACCGACTTCTATTTCGCCGAGCTGTCCTATCCCGACAGCCAGTCGTGGGATTCGGACGGCGATCATCGCTGGGGCGAGGATTCCGATCCCATCGACTTCTACGCCGAGGTCAACGTGGGCCGCATCCCCTGGAGCGGGACCGCGGCCGTCTCTCACATCTGCGAGAAGTCGATCGCCTACGAGCAGAACGACGAGCTGGAGTTCAAGAAGAACATCCTGCTCCTCGGCGCGTTCTTCTGGCCCGACACGGATAACGCCGTGCTCATGGAGCGCAAGGTCGACGAGAGCTGGATGGTCGACTGGACGATGACCCGCATGTACGAGGACGGGTACTCCAACTACCCGATGGACTACAACCTGCGCTGGACGAATGTCAAGAACGTCTGGTCGGGCGGGAAGTATGCCTTCGTCAACTGGGCCGGACACGGTTCGCCCTGGTCCAGCCACATCTACTACTCGACCGGCGAGGGGTTCGTGGATACCAATACCTGCGGCTACCTCAACGATGACTACCCGGCGATCATCTTCGCCGACGCGTGCAGCAACTCCGACACGGACGAGGCGAACATCGGCCGGGCGATGCTTCAGCATGGCGGCGTCGGGTTCGTCGGCGCCACGAAGGTCGCCTTCGGCATGCCCGGCTGGAGCGGGCCCAACTCCGGCTCCAGCCAGTCGCTGGACTACTTCTTCACCACCGCCGTCACCTCCGGCGAGATGACGCAGGGTGAAGCACTTCAGGTGGCGATGCGCGAGATGTACACCAACGGCCTCTGGTACTACACCAAGTACGAGACCTTCGAGTGGGGCGCGCTGTTCGGCAACCCCAGCCTCGCCCTGCAGGTTCCGCAGAACTGCCCGGGGAACTTCGACGGCGACGATGACGTGGACACCGCCGACCTGCTCATCCTTCTCGGAGCGTGGGGCACGGCGGGACCGGACGGCGACGTGGACGAGGACGGCGACGTGGACACCGAGGACCTGCTCGCCCTCCTCGCCGCCTGGGGCGACTGCCCGCGTCCGCCGTGCCCGTGGGACTTCAACGGCGACAGCGTCGTCGATGAGGCCGATCGCGACATCCTCCTGGATCACTGGGGCGACTGCCCCGATCCGCCTGATGAGTGCCCGTGGGATCTGACCGAGGACGGCGTCGTCGACGGGCTGGATCTCGTGGAACTGGAGGATCACTACGGCTCCTGTCCGTGATCCCGCTCATTCGGGTAACGGCTTTCTGAACAGCTTGCGCGAGCACCGCCCCGGGGCGGTGCTCGCTTTATTCGGTGTGCCGGGCCGTCGTCGCCCGGCCGGGGTCGGGACGGCCAAAGGGCAGGCGACGGCGGATCCGCGGCGTTTTCGCCGCACTTGCCGCGGTTTGTCGTCAACGCCGGATAGTGATGTCGTCCGGAACCGCACCGGGTCGGACCCTGCTCGGAACCCGTCCCCGCGTGCCCGGTATCACATCGCTGGCTCAGAAACGTTCTTGCAACACCAAACAAGAGAAATGGACGGTTTGCCGCCAGGAGGATGAGCATGTTCCGTCGAAATGCGCATCACGCGTTCGCTTTGTCTGTCGGCGCCGCTCTGCTCGGCGTCGTCACCCTCGCTGTTGCCGGCACTGACGGGTCGGCCTCTCCGGGCCAGGCCGACGCGGCCGCGCCGGACGCCGCGCCGGCGGACGGTTCGCGTGGGGGCCACTGGGAGGTGCCGGCCGACCCGTACGTTCCCGTCCCGCCGGAAGCGCGCCGGTCCAGCCCCGCCCGGCAGTGGGTTCGTGACGGCTTCGTCAGCGTGCAGGTCAACGTCGACGGGCAGGGCAACAACATCGTCGGCGACGCGGCCAACGAACCCTCCATCGCCGTCGGCCCCAACAATCCCAATCGCATGGTGATCGGCTGGCGCCAGTTCGACACGATCGCCAGCAACTTCCGTCAGGCGGGGTGGGCGTACAGTCACGACGGCGGGCGAACCTGGACCTTCCCCGGCACGATCACCCCGGGCGTGTTCCGTTCCGATCCGGTGCTGGACGCGGACGCCAACGGGAACTTCTATTACAACAGCCTCTACGCCGGCACCGGCTTCGAGTGCCACGTCTTCATCTCGCACGACGGCGGCGTGAGCTGGTCGGACCCGATCTACGCCTACGGCGGTGACAAGCAGTGGATGGTCATCGATCGCACCGGCGGCGTGGGGCATAACAACATGTACGCCAACTGGACCCGCGCCTTCAGCGACTGCGACGGCCAGTTCACCCGCTCCTACGACTCCGGCTACTCCTGGCAACCCTGCGCCGACGTGCCGTATGAGCCGCAGTGGGGGACGCTCGCGGTGGGGCCCGACGGGGAGCTGTTCATCGCCGGCATCGGCTTCTTCGTCGTCCGATCCACCACGGTACAGGACGAGGACCTTCCGCTGGAATGGGATCTTGTCGCCGGCGTGGATATGGGGGGCAATCCCACCTTCGGCGACGGGCCCAACCCGGGAGGCCTGCTCGGCCAGGCCTACGTCGCCGTCGATCAGTCCGACGGCCCCTACCGCGGCTATGTCTACTACCTCTGCTCGGTCGATCCCTGGGGCGACGATCCGCTGGACGTGATGTTCGCGCGAAGCACGGACGGCGGGGCGACCTGGAGCGATCCCGTGCGCATCAACGATGATCCGTCCGGCACGAACGCGTGGCAGTGGTTTGGGACGATGACCGTCGCCCCCACCGGCCGCATCGACGTCATCTGGGCCGACACCCGCGCCCATGACCCCTCCTTCGAGTCCGAGCTGTACT
>JAXHTH010000271.1:0-11954 GCA_034211115.1 Planctomycetota bacterium
CCGCCGCCAGGGCCCAGCGCCTCGCCACCGCCTCGCCCGAGGCGAAGGACCGCCCCGCCACGCCCTGGCCGGCGCTGACCGCCAGCGAGCAGGCCGAGGCGCTGGAGAAGATCCAGGGCCGGGCCCGGGAGATCCTCCAACACGCCGGCCTGCCCCTCGTCGCGACCGAGACCGATCACCTGCTGCTCTACTGCTCCATGTCGCAAGAGCGGGCCGGGCACTGGGCCGAGCGGCTGGAAGAGACGTACACCCTGCTCGCCGATCGCGTCAACCTGCCGGCCGGCGCGAACGTCTTCCACGGCAAGGCGGTCGTGTTCATCATCCCGGATCGCGATCGCTTCCGCCTCGTGGAAGCCGAGGCGTTCAACCAGCTCGTGGATGACGCGACGGACGGGATCTGTCATCCCGTCGGGCCGGATGTGTTCATCGTCTGCCATCGCGTCGAGGACGACGATCGGCTTGGCGACGTGCTCGTGCGTCAGTTCGTGCACGGCTTCATGCATCGCCACCGCACCCCCCGCCGCCTGCCCGCGTGGGCCAACGAGGGGATCGCCGAGTACTACTCGTCCGTCGTGTTCCGCAACACGACCCTGGACCGGGAGCGGCGCGGCGCCGCGGTTTCGTTCATCCGGCGCGGCGGGGACGTGGCCGGCGTTCTTGACATGACCTACGAAGAGAAGATGTCACCGCAGCGCTTCCGCCTCGCCTCCGCCGTCGGCGCCCTGGTCATCGAAGTCATGATCCGCGAGCAGCCCGAGCGCTTCGCGCAGTGGGTCAGCGCGGTCAAGGAAGGCATCGACTGGGAGACGTCCCTCGCCGAAGACTTCGGCGTTCCCCGCGCGGCGCTGGTGCAGACGGTGACGCGGTACTACATGATGAACGATTGAGAGAAAGCTGAAACGTGGAAAACTGAAAACTGAAATTCTCTTGTCGGGCGATTGCGGCCGATCGGGCGTATTTCAGCTTTCAGTTTTCCACGTTCCAGCTTTCCCCACGACCTTCCCGTCGTGGAGCTCGACGACGCGGTCGGCGCGGGCGGCGATGGCGCGGTCGTGCGTGACGATCACGATGGTCAGGCCGCCCCGGTGCTGCTCGGCGAGCAGGTCGAGAATCTCCGAACCCGTCTTCTCATCGAGGTTGCCCGTCGGTTCATCGGCGAGAAGAACCTGAGGCCGGTTGACCAGCGCTCTTGCGATGGCCACCCGCTGCCGCTCGCCGCCGGACAGCTCGCGCGGGCGGTGGGCGAGACGATGATCCAGGCCGAACGCGGCGAGCAGTTCCGCCGCGCGATTGCGGATCTCCCCCCGCTGCGCGTAATACCCGAACCGCGTCAGCCCCACCAGCGCCGGCAGAAACGTGTTCTCCAGCACGTTCAATTCCGGCAGCAGGTGATAGAACTGGAACACGAAGCCGATCGAGCGATTGCGATAGCGGTTGCGCTCGCCGCGCGACATGGACGTGACGATCCGGCCGTCGAAGTGCACCTCCCCGGCCCCCGGATCGGGCTGATCGAGATCACCCATCAGGTGGAGAAGCGTGCTCTTGCCCGAGCCGGAGGCTCCGTGCACGGCGACCCATTCACCTTCTCTCACGTCCAGCGAAGCGCCCCTGAGGACGGGGACATCGACCCGCCCCAGGCGATAGGTCTTGTGCAGATTGACCGCGCTGATCAGCGCCTGCGATGGGTGACGCCGGCGGCTTCGCGTCGCCTCATCCCCCGCCTCGCGCTGATCGATCCTGACATCACTCATAACGAAGCGCCCTCACCGGGTCGGTATCCGCCGCCTTCGCCGCGGGGAAGAAGGCGCCGAGCACGCTGAAGATCACCGCCCCGATCATCGTCGTCACCGCGGTGAACGGATCCATCGTGTTGGGGATCTCGCTGAAGTAATACACGCTCGGATCCCAGATCAGCGTGCCCTTGTGGAACATCAGTCCCACGCCGAGCCCGGCGAGGACGAGCGTGATCAGCGTCCACATCACCACGGGCAGCAGCAGCCCCTTCCGGGCCCGCCACACCGTCATCAGCAGGGCCGGCCCCGCGAGGATGAACAGCCCGATCCACAACCACATCGGCGCCTGCTTGCCCATCGCGCCGTGGATCGAGTTGATGTTGCGCACGATGAGAAACGCGAGCCCGAGCCCGACGATCGATCCGATCGCGCCGATGATCGCGCCGTAGCGCAGGAAGATGAGGCTGATCCCCATGCGGGAGGCCCCGATGCTGCGGAGAATGCCGATGTCGCGCGTCTTCTCGTACACGATCGCCCAGAAGATCGACAGCACCAGGCCCGCGCAGACGAGGTAGACGATCGAGAAGAGCACCCGCATCAGCTCGCGCTCCTTCTCGATGGGCGCGATGAACTGCCGCTGCTGCTGAAGCCAGGTCTGCACGCCCACGCCGAACCCCTCCGGGGGCGGGATGAGCTCCATCGCCACCGAGTGATCGGCCAGCAGGTCGCCGCGGAAGGTCTCGTACGCCCCGGCGATCCGCTCGCGCAGCGCCTCGGGCGTGACGCCCTCGGCGGCGCGCACGAGGACCATCGTCGCCCTCGGCGGGTCGATGAACCCCGTCTCCTCGCCTTCCTCATCGACGATCTGCGCTTCATCGAGATGCAGCAGGTCCTGCCCCACCTGAAGCGGGATGATGATGCGCTTGTCATCGATGAGGAACACGCCGGAGACGAACTCGTTGACCACCCGCAGGACGGCGCTCTCCGGCTCGGGGGCCGAGATGGCATCGACGGGCAGGGCGGTGAGGATCACCTCGTGCTGGGGCATCCACCAGCGATCGCGAACCGGCCGGTAACTGCCGTCTTTTTGACGCTCGTTGCCGGCCGAGACGTGCATGCCCGGCACGACACCGGGGGTGGCACGGCCCTCCGCGTCGTGATACTCCAATTGCAGCGCGTCCTGATACGCCCGCTCCATCCCCTCCTCGCCGATCGCCTCGAGCAGCTCGCGCCGGAAATCGCCATCCCCCATCGCCCCGACTTCATCCTCTTCCGGGGGCCGCCAGTAGAGCGTCTCGCGGAAGCCGGTCACATCGCCGAAGCTCTGCGGCTCGACGGCCCAGAACTGCACGGTCTCGGTTTCCTTTCGCCTTCCCTCGGGATAGGGCATCTTGAGCAGGCCCCAGCCGTCGACGAGCGGCGTGGCCGCCTCCGCCTCATCAAGCGCCTCGATGCGCTCGATGAGCCGATCGTAATACGGCAGCCCGCTCACCGGGTAGGACACGACGACATCGCCCATCAGCGTCCGTCCCGAGTCCTTGACCATGTCCAGGAAGCCGGTCATCACCGAGACGACGATAATCACCAGCGCCACGCACAACGCCACCGCCGCCACCGCGATGAGCGGGATGACACGCGTCGTCAGGTAACGGTTGGTGAGGAGGATGTGGTACATGGGGGAGGGACTGGGGGAATGAGCGACGAAGCGACGGAGGGAACGAAGAGCGGGCAGTGTATCCGCTGTGCGGCGAGGGATGACCGTGCCCCGGCCGACCATCATCACATCGGGCTCAGCGCCTCCGGCACATCAACAACGCGGCGTGCGGTCGGGCTCATTCGCCCGTCGCCGCGCTGTTGGAACGACGATGCGGATCCGGGGGGGCGAGATCCGCCGGCGTCCCCAGCCGCTCGATCAGCTCGCGCGGCACCCCGATCTCCCCGATCACCACCTCCCCCACGAACGGCTGGGCCTCCAGCGTGTTGAACGCCGGCTTGTGGCCGACGAAGGACACCGTCACCGCCGCGCGGACGGCCACGCCCAGCGGCCTGCCCGTATCACAGTCCAGGCCCGAGGGAACATCGACGGCCAGCACGGGCCGATTCGCGGCGTTGATCCACTCGATGACCTGACGCGCCCGGCCCCCCACCTCGCGATCCAGTCCCGTGCCGAAGATCGCATCGACGACCAGATCCGCCCCCGCGTGCGCATCGAGTTCGTCGATCGAGATCTCCTTGATCCTCATCTTGCGGCAGATGGCGCAGTTGATGCCGGCATCGCTCTCCGGGCGGGGATCGCCGAGGACGGCCACGGTCACCCGGGCGCCGGCGTTGTGCAGGTGGCGTGCGAGCGCCCAGCCGTCCCCGCCGTTATTGCCCGACCCGCAGACGATGAGCACCGTCCCCGCGGGTGCACCGGCCTCGTCCAGGAGGCGCAGCGCCTGCCGGGCCAGGGCGCGGGAAGCATTCTCCATCAGCGCGATACCCGGAATGCCGTACTCGTCGATCGCGGCCCGATCGATCGATCGAACCGAGGCGCGATCGAGGATGAACGCCTTCGGTCCGGGTGGAGCGGGAGCGTCCATCGCGCCGCGCGAGCCGCCGTCGTGTCGTTGAGAGGAGGGCTCTGTCATGGTGGAAGAGTCTAGCACCGTCGCCTTCCGTCCGGTACGGAGGCGACGGACGCGGCGGGATCGCGCCTCCCGAAGCGGCGGGCGGCCGTGCCGCGGGTACACTGAGCGCATCTCCGCTCCCGACCCGGGGATCGCCGCCCGGGCCGGGCCCTTCGGACGCTTCGCGCATGCTCGAGCTCATCGCCTGGATTCTGCTCATCGCCGTCGCCGCCGGCCTCGCCTTCTGGCTCACCGTCGCCTGGCGCGTACGTCGATCGATGCGCGGCGATCCCACCGTCCGCGCCGGCCTCGCACTGCCCGCCCCGCCGGCCGTCGACGCACAAGCCACGTGGCCGAAGGTGAGCATTATCATCCCCGTCCATAACGAGGAACATCTCATCGATCGATCCGTCTCCGCCCTCCGCGGACAGCGCTACGACGAGCTGGAGCTCATCTTCGTGCTCGACCGCTGCACGGACGGGACGGCGGACATCCTCCGCCGCCACGCCGGGGCCGACGATCGCATCGTGCTCATCGAAAACGAAGCCTGCCCGGACGACTGGGCGGGCAAGTGCCACGCCGCGCGGCTCGGCGCCGGGCAGGCGGGCGGCGACTACCTGCTCTTCACCGATGCCGACACCGTCTTCGATCCGGATCTCGTCGGCGCCTCCGTCGCCCTCGCCGTCCACCGCGGCATCCACCTGCTCAGCCTGTTGAGCACGCTGCGCTGCACGCGCGCCTTCGAGCGCATCGCCCAGCCCGTCGCGTCGCTGACGCTCATCCGGATGTATCCCCTCGAGCGCATCAACCGCCCGCGCGCCGAGCCCGGCCGCGGCCGCCCGTTCGCCAACGGCCAGTTCATGCTTTTCGACCGGGCCTGGTACGAGAAGATCGGCGGGCACGCGGCGGTGAAGGACGCGCTGCTTGAGGACATCGCCCTCGCCCGCGCGCTGCACGAGGCCGGCGGGCAGTGCGGCATCTTCCTCGCCGACGGCATGCTCACCTGCGCCATGTACGAATCACCCGCCGAGTTCAACCTCGGCTGGAAACGCATCTTCATCGAAGCGTGCAAGCGCAAGCCGGCGCGATTGCGCAAGAACGCTCTGCGCCTGCTCGCCAACGGGCTCGTGATGCCGATCATCCAGGCCGCGGCGTTGATCGTGGGCGTGATGATCCTCTTCTCGCACCCGCCGAACCTGGGGCTGGCGCTGGTGCCGCTGACGGTGGGCGGGTGGCTGACGCAGCTCTTCACGCTGATGCACATCTACGGCCTGGCCGGCGCGCCGCACTTCGCCGCCCTGCTTTATCCGGCGGGCTGCTGGATGGTGGCGCGGATCATGCTCGCCGGCGCCGGCGATCTCACCCATCGCCGACCCATCCCCTGGGCCGGCCGGGAGTACATCCTCGAACCGCGCTGAGCGGATCGCCGGCACTTCGCCCGCCTACAGCCCCCTGATCGCCTCCAGCACGTCCTCGGCGTGGCCGTCCACCTTCACCCTGTCCCACCGCCGCGCGACCTTGCCGCTGCCGTCGATCAGGTACGTCGTGCGCACGACGCCCTTGTACTTCTTCCCGTACATGGACTTGTCCTGCCACACGCCGTACTTGTCGCACACCTTCGGCGTGCCGCCGGCGCCGGGCACGTCCGCCAGCAGCGTGAAGTTGAGTCCATGTTTCTCGGCGAACCGCGCGTGACTCTTCTCGCTGTCCGGGCTCACGCCGAGCACGACCGCCTTGCTTCGCGTGAACTTCGGCTGCCCGTCGCGGAACGCGCACGCCTCCTTCGTGCAGCCCGACGTGTTGTCCTTCGGGTAGAAATAGAGGACAACCGGCCTGCCGGCATAGTCCTTCAACGCATGCTTCTTCCCCGCCTGATCGGGCAGGGTGAACGCGGGGGCCTTCTTTCCTTCTTCAATCAGCGGCATCAGGCGGCTCCGTCTGTGGGTGCGATGGTGCGGCGCGGGTCCTCGCGACGAAAGTCGAGATCCGGCCGGCGGGTCGGGTGATTCGCCACGTACTCGGTGCGCCAGCAGCCGACCCAGTGCTCCGGCTCGACCTCGACGAGGCTGTGATCGGTCGGCGGCGTGTAGGCCGCGCCCGTGCTCAGCGGCGCGGACATCTCCTCCGGCGGCGCCCCGCCCGGCCACCACGGCACGATCCCGTACCGTGCGCCCGGCAGCCTGTGAAACTCGCCCGACTTGGACACCAGCTCGCCCACCGTCAGCAATCGATGCCGGCGACTGTCCAGACGCGGAATCGAACTGAACAACCCCCGCGTGTACGGATGATGCGGATGATCAAAAAGATCGAACACGTTGGCATACTCGACCACCCGCCCGGCATACATGACGCACACGACGTCCGCCAGTTGCGCGACCACGCCCAGGTCATGCGTGATGAGCATGATCGCCATCCCCGTGCGCTGCTGGAGGCCGCGGAGAAGCTGGAGGATCTGGGCCTGGATCGTCACGTCCAGCGCCGTGGTCGGCTCGTCGGCCAGCAGCAGACGCGGCCGGCAGGCGAGGGCCATCGCCGTCATCGCCCGCTGACACATCCCGCCCGAGAACTCGTGCGGATACGCCTCGAGATTCCGCTGCGGATGCGGAATGCCGACCTCGCGCATGGCCTGCACGGCCAGTTCCACCGCCCGCCGTCGGCTGACGTCCTGATGCAGCCGGATGGCCTCGATGATCTGACGGCCCACCGAGTAGACGGGGTTGAGGCTCGTGAGCGGCTCTTGGAAGACCATGGCGATCTCGCCGCCGCGAACGCGGAGCATCTGACGCTCGGTGAGCGTGGTCAGCTCGCGCCCCTCGAAGCGCACGGATCCGCCGTCGATGCGCCCCGGCGGCTGGGGAATGAGACGGAGGATCGAGAGGGCGGTGACCGATTTGCCGCACCCGCTCTCGCCCACCAGCGCCAGCGTCTGCCCCGGATGAATCGTCAGGCTCAGGCCGTCGACGGCCTGCACGCGCTGCCCGCCGGCCACGTCAAACGACACGGCCAGATCGGCAATCTCCAGCGTCGGGGCAGCACGTGATGCCTGAGCATCGTGTCCGCTCATGGAAGATCCACTCTCAGGATCAGGGCGAAGGTGAGGAGTATACCGGCAGCGCAGCGAGCCGCCGCGTCCTCGCGAGCGGGTCGCGCCACACCGTCATGTGCTCTTCTCGCGCGGCGACAGCCGCCTGATGATCGAAGGCGACCCGCGGCCGGGCCCGGCGATTGGGTGGGAGCGCTCGCTTGACGGATCGCTTTGATTAGTTTATACTAGCTAACATGCAGGAGCCGATCGCCGGTCACCGCCGGCCCAAGCCCCGGCCATCACCAACCCTCCCCCGCCTCGCCGGCCGGGGCCGCGTCATCCCCCCGGCCCGGCGGGTCCTGACCGACGTCCCCTACCGCCTCTGGCTGCTGGCGATCCTCCTTCTCCTCCTGCCGCTCAGTTGCCTGGGCGCGGCGTCCGCGACCCAGGTCTTCCTCCAGCACACGCCGACCGTCATCCTGCTGGGCGTGCTGATCGTCACCGGCCTCCGCCGGCCGCTGGACAACGCCTCCTACACGCTGCTGTTCATCTACCTGCTCCTCCACTTCGTCGGCGCGCACTACCTTTACAGTCGCGTGCCGTACGATGCCTGGTCCCAGTCGCTGCTTGGGGTGCGGATCTCCGACGCCTTCGGCTGGGAGCGCAACCACTATGATCGGCTCGTCCACTTCTGCTTCGGGTTGTTGCTGCTCCATCCCCTGCGGGTGGGGACGGAGCGGGTGATGAAGGTCCGCGGCGGGTGGTCGTACTTCATCGCCGTGCTTCTCATCATCTCGCTCAGCGCCGTCTACGAGCACCTGGAGTGGCTCGTGTCGATCGTGTTCGCGCCGGAGACGGCCGACAGCTACAACGGCCAGCAGGGCGACATGTGGGATGCGCAGAAGGACTCGGCCCTCGCCATGCTCGGCGCGATCATCGCCGCGAGTATCGAGACGCTCATTATCAGGCGCCGCGCGGATCAGCAGCCGCGGCAGTAGGACTCGCAGCGAGCCCGCTCGTCCTCGAGCGGGGCGACCTTCGAACATCACGCGCTTCGTTGGCGCAAATCGAAACCGCGTGCAGCGCGCGACGAGCGCCCGTTCTCGTCGAGGGACGCCCGGGCCGAGGACGGCCGGGCTCACTCATCACTTATCACTCATCACTCATCGCTCATTGCTCATTGCCGCACGGCCTCCCGGTCCGCACAGCGGACCCTGCGGTGTCCCTTGATGCCTTGATCCCATGATCCGATGATGCCTTTCCCGCTTCACGCCCGGGCCGGGCGGCGCTTGGGGTCGAACGCTTCGCGCAGCGCTTCGCCCACGAAGTTCAGGGCCAGCAGGGCGAGGGCGATGAACAGGCAGGGCCAGAAGAGAAGCCACCACCGGCTGCGGACGATGTTCAGCTCGTTGAGGCCGGCCGCGGCGAGGTTGCCCCAACTCGGCAGCGGCTCCTTCACGCCGATGCCCAGAAAGCTCAGAAACGATTCGGAGAGGATCGCCGCGGGCACGGTGAGCGTGGCGTAGACGATGATCGGCCCCAGCAGGTTCGGGAGCAGGTGGACGAAGAACTGCCGCTTCAGCGGCACGCCCGTGGCGCGGCAGGCCTCGATGAACGGCTGTTGTTTCAGGCTCAGCACCTGGCCGCGGATGACGCGGGCCATCGTCAGCCACGTCACGCTGCCGATGGCGATGAGGAGGGTGAGGACGTTGATGACCTGGCGCGCGGCGGGTGCGAGATCGACGCCGGCCCGCGCGACGAGGCCGTCGACGGCGACGGCGAGCAGGACCACGAGCAGGACGTTGGGCAGGCCGTAGAAGATGTCCACCAGCCGCATGAGGCCGGCGTCGATGCGCCCGCCCATGTACCCGGAGACGGTGCCGTAGGTGGTGCCGATGAAGACGGCGACGAGGGCGGCGGTGAGGCCGATGCCGAGGCTGATCCCCCCGCCCGCGAGGCAGCGGACGAACAGGTCGCGCCCCAGCCGATCGGTGCCGAAGAGGTGATGGGGCGCGCGCCCGGTCGCCTCTGCCGCGGCGTCGAGCCGCGCGCGTTCATCGGGGGCGTGATGCGCCCAGAACGGGGGAAGGAGGGCCTGGTCGAGGTTCGTCGCCTCGAAGCGTCGCGGCAGCGCGCGGGCCGGCTCGTCGCTCTCGGGCAACGCGCCGGCGGGCACCGGCGCGAGGGTGTACGGCAGCGTCGCGAGGCAGGTGAGAAACATCACGCCGACCACGATCGCACCCACCCAGCCGGTGATGCGGGCGGAGCGGGCGCCGGGCAGCTTCCGGGTGACGGGCGCTGTGGCCTGGGGCATCGTCAGCGCATCGTACCGCGCGCCGGGACGGGCATCGGCGGGCGATCAGCGCGGGGGCGGCTCGCCGCCGCCGGCGGGGCGGTCACGCTCGTCCACGCTCGGGTCGGACAGCAGTTGCTGCATGCGAAGCTCGACGGCCCGATCGAAGTTCTCCGGCTCGCGCTGGCGGGCCAGCTCGTGCTCCAGCCTCTCGACGAGTTCCTGGAGGCGGCAGAGATAGTCCTCGCGGTTCTTGATGGCGAAGCCCAGTTGGAGGATGACCTGGCCGCGGAGCTGCTTTTCGAGGATCTTCGCATCGGCGAGGCGTCCCTCGCGACGGGCGGTGCGGGTCTCGCGCGCGAGGCGGACGACCTCGGCATCGACGTTGAGCTCGAGCTTCTTCAGGTCATAGAGGGCCGGATCGCGCTCGCGGAGTTCGGCGAGGGCGATGAGACGCCGGCTGTGGCGCAACCGCCGCTCGAACTGGCCGGGATCCTCCTTGCGCATGCGGCGCAGCTCCGCGGCAAGCTGCAGATCGAGATCCCGGGCGACGGCGAGGCAGGCGTCGATCAGTTCCGGGGTCAGTTGCGGAGGCGTCTTCCGCGCGAAGCGAGGCGCATCGGCCCGACGCGACCACGGCTCGGGCTGCACGTCGAGCACATCGGGGTCCCGGCGATCGGTCCACCGCTCGCGCCGCGGCTGCGCACGATCTTCCTCCGCCCGATCCGGCGCGGGGGCGGCGGTGGTCGAAGCGGTCGAAGGCGAAGAGGCGATCGGCGAATCCGGGTCGCCCGGCGGAGGGCCGACCAGCGCCGCCACCGCCAGGGCCAGCGCCACGCAGATCATCGAGACGTCGGAGAGGCGTTTCATCGCAACGGCTCCGATTCGCGCCCGGCGCGAACGTCGGTTACAGATCCAGCTCGGGGAAGAGGCCGTCCAGCTCGCCGGTCAAGTCGGCCTCGGTGGCGAGGGCGGCCGTCTCCAGCAGATACTCCACCTCGCGATCCACATCCGCCACCTGCCAGTCGATGTCGAAGGCCAGCGCTTCGTCGAGACTCGACGGCGTCGGCGTCGCATCGGCGTGCGAACCGGACAGGTACAGGGCGGCAATGACGAAGGCCAGGCCGAGCGAGGCGGCCAGGGCCAGCCCGCCGCGCCACTGCGGACGGGCCGAGGCTGCAAACAGCCGGCGGGCGCGCAACGGCTGGGGCGCCGACTCGCGCCCCGGCCCCGGCCGGCGCGCGGGCAGGTCGCCCACGCTGGCCCGGAAGACGCGTCGGGTCAGACCCGCCGGGGCCTCGGCTCGGCTCGCATGCCGGCCCAGCAGCTCGTCAATGGCGCGCAGCTCCGGCTCGAAGCCTCCCGGCAGCGGCTCGGGGTGCCGCGGCGCGGGGCCGGGCCCGGCGAGCGGGGCGGAATCGAAGTTCGGAGATTGATCGGGTCGCAGCTTCATGGCGGATGATCCCTGCTCAGACAAACGCCTCACCCGGCCCTTGATTGCCTTCATCGACATGTTGCCGGCCGGCGATTTCAGCCTTCATCGCTCTCACCTCCCATCAGGTCCCTGAGCTTGCGGAGCGCCCGGTGCTGGCGGGCCAGGACGGTGCCCAGCGGCTGCTCGAGCAGGTCCGCGATCTGCCGGAAGCTCAGCCCCGCGAAATGTCGGAGGTGGATGATGCGCTGGTCGGCCTCCGATAACTGCCCCAGGGACCGGCGCAGGGCCTGCATCTCCGACGGATCCGACGAGGGCGGCGCGTCGGCGCGCGTGGCCGACCCGGCCAGCCCCTTGAGGGTTTCTTCCTCCATCGGCATGGCCTGGCGGCGCCGGCGGCGCATCTCATCGCGCAGCCGGTTCATCGCGATGCGGAACAGCCAGGCCTCGAATCGGCCCAGCTCGGTGTAACCGCCGATCTTGGAGACGATGGTGCAGAAGGTGGACTGGGTGATCTCCTCGGCGAGGTCGGCATCGCCGCACTGGGCGCGGATGAGGCCGAACACGCGCCGGCTGTAGGCCTCGACGATCACGGACCACGCGTCTTCATCGCCCTCCGCGGCCCGGCGGAGCGTTGTCTGGAGCGTCCCCTTGTCCGGCGTCTGTGCCATCAGCCAATCGCCCTCAAGCCTCCTCCCGCTCAACGACGGAACCGGCAGTGTAGTGCGAGGGGCGCTGCATCGTCAGCCGGGCGGGTAGGGGCGGGCCGCAATGGGCCGGCGACGCGGAGGCGCGGGCGGCCGTACAATCGCCGCCCGATGCTTTCCGACGCGCTTCGCACCATCGACGGTCTTCCGCCCGC
>JAXHTH010000272.1:0-2553 GCA_034211115.1 Planctomycetota bacterium
ATCGGCGATCGGGTATATGGCACCCGAAGGCGACCGGGCGTGCGGCGCCACGCCGCCGATCCCGGCCGCGTCTCCCCGCCTTCGGACCTGATCGCGGCGGGAACAGGCTCGGGCGAAGGGACATCGAGCATGCGCTGGCCAATGATCTGAATCGACCGGCACGCGGCCCCACCCCGGAATCCGGACCCTCGTCCCCGGGATCGCGGTCCGGGGCCGCGTCGGCCCGCGTCGCCGCGGCTCGCCCTTCCCGCCCCCTTCGGCGCCAAACGCAGATCGCATCGGACCTCGCAGGCAGGCGACACGATCATGAGTGACGGCGGACATATCTCCCGGCCCGATCCGGCGCTCGGCCAGATGAGCCCGCTGGCGGAGGTGTGGTCCATCGCCTGGCCCACCATCCTCACCATGACCAGCTACACCATCATGCAGTTCGTCGATGCGCTGATGGTCGGGCAGGTCGGGCCGCTGGAGCTGACGGCCCAGAACAACGGCGGCGTGTGGACCTTCACCCCCCTCGCCTGGGTGATGGGCGCGCTGACGGTGGTGAACACCTACACGGCCCAGCACCTCGGGGCCGGCCGGCCCGAGACCGGCTCGAAGTACGGCTGGACGGCGATCTGGCTCAGCGTCGCCGCGTGGGCGCTGTTCATGCTCCCCGCCGCCGCCCTCGTTCCCCTGCTCTTCGGCGCGATGAAGGACCACAGCCCCGAGCTCGTCCGGATGGAGAGCGGTTATGCCCGCATCCTGCTTTCCGGGTCCGTGCTCATGCTCTGCGCCCGCGGCATCGGGCATTACTTCTTCGGCATGCACCGGCCGAAGATCATCACCATCGCGACCGTCACGGGCAACATCACCAACGTCATCTTCAATTACATCCTCATCTTCGGCGAGGGAGGACTGACCGCCTACGCCGATGACGGCTCGATCCTCTTCTCGCTGCCCGGCGTGCCCGGCGCGCCGACGATGGGCGTCTACGGCGCGGCGGTGGGGACCATCATCGGGACCGCGGTCGAGTTCGCGATCCCGCTGGCGGTCTTCCTCTCCCCGAAGTGGAACCGGCTCTATCAGAGCCGGGCGACGTGGCGGCCGCGGTGGAAGACCTTCCGCGAGGTCATCAAACTCGGCTGGCCCTGCTCCATCCAGTGGGGCAACGAGATCGTCTGCTGGTCGCTGTTCATGAGCGTCATCATCGGGACGTTCGGCGAAGCGCACATGACCGCGGGCTGGATCGCCCTGCGCTACATGCACCTGGCGTTCATGCCGACGGTGGGGATCGCCACCGCGGTGAGCAGCCTGGTGGGCAAGTACATCGGCGCGGGCCGGCCGGACACGGGGGTGGCCCGGGCCCGGCTGGGGCTGGTGATCGCCGTCGGCTACATGACCTTCTGCGGCGCGATGTTCTTCTTCTTCCGCCATCCGCTCATGTCATTCTTCGTGGGCGGGGACACGCCGCCCGAGCAGGTGCGGGAGATCATCGACATCGGCGGGCGGATCATGATCTGCGCCGCGGTGTTCCAGCTCTTCGACGCCTTCGGCATCGTCTACAGCTTCGCCCTTCGCGGGGCGGGCGACACCCTCTGGCCCTCCGTGGCGACCATCGTCTGCTCCTGGGCGTTCATCATCGGCCTCGGCTGGGGCCTGGCCGTCTACGTGCCTCAATGGGAGTCGGTCGGGCCGTGGATCGGCGCCGCGGCGTTCATCATCGTCTTCGGCATCGCGATGTCCTTCCGTTTCGAGTCCGGGGCCTGGCGGAAGATCAGGCTGGTGAGCACGTTGCGTGAGGAGGCGGCGGAGACGGCGCCCGCGGGCCCCGCGCCGCCCGCCACCAGCCCCGACAGCGCGGTCTACGATCTCACCGACGCCGCCGGATCGCACGAGCCGCTCGAGGCCGGCGGCTCCCCCGACCCGACGCGGCCCGCCTGAGGCGCCTGCGGCCGATCCTCCGCCCGCGCCGCGGGGCGGATTTGTCGCCGCTCGCGCCGGCCGCTAACCTATTGGGTTCGATTGTGTTCCGAACCAGCGCCGCGAGGCGGGAGCTTCTCCGTGAATCAGGACATCCTTGACACCATGATCGGGGCCGGGCAGGAGGCGCAGGACCCTCAGGCGGCGGAGGGCCACTTCCGTGACGGCCTCCAGGCCGAGGCGGACGGCGATCGCGTGCGGGCCATCGAGGCGTTCCGCCAGGCCGCCAGGCTCGACGGGAAGGCCGAGTACATCTTCAAGCTCGCCTACATGCTCGATCTCGTGGGCGAGGAGGATGAGGCCGTCGCCCTCTACGAGCAAATCACCCAGCGCGAGCGACCCCACATCAACGCCCTGCTCAACCTCGCCGTGGTCTACGAGGACCGGGGCGAGGTCAACAAGGCCGAGAAGTGCCTCAAACAGATCCTCGACACCAACCCCAATCACGCGCGGGCCCGCCTGTTCTGGAAGGACGTCCAGGCCTCGAGGGACATGTACTACGACGAGGAGTTCGCCCGCGACCTGGCCAAGCGCAACGCCCTGCTGGACACGCCCGTCACCGATTTCGAGCTGTCCGTCCGCGCCCGCAAC
>JAXHTH010000273.1:0-14637 GCA_034211115.1 Planctomycetota bacterium
TGCCTGAGCAACACCCCCCTACGCCTTCGTCAGCTCGAAGAACCTCCCCAACGTCGCCTCGTTCTCGATCCTCATGATGACCTTGCGCAGCTCGTCGCAGCGCGCTTCGCCGATGACATCCCTGCCCAGCGCGTTGAACTTCACCGCGATCTCCTCTTCCGTCATCGGGTCGCGCGGATCGCCCTTCGGCACATCGACGCGCTGCTGGAAACTCTTCCCATCCGTAAGCGTGATCGTTACCTGACTCGGCTGGAACTTCGGGAACAGGCTCTCGAACTCCTCGTTCGCGACGACCTTGATCTTGTCCATGATCGGGATGAGCTTGGGATCTTCGATCCGCTCCTGCCTGAACTGGAGCGGCGTGACCATGCCGTCGGCGAGCCCCACCGCGAGCGAATACGGCAGCGAATGGTCGGCCGTCTCCTTGCTCGTCGGGCGGTACTTGGCCGGGTCGCCGAGGATGTCCGCCGCACGGGCGATGACCTCTACTTTGATCTCCGCCACATCATCGGGATTGATCGACTCCTCCGCGACAATCTTCATCATCGCGGTCAGCGGCGCGTGGCTCAGCGCTTCGATCGGGAAACTCTTCATCGAGCAGTCGAGGATCCTGTAATGGTCTTCGGGCTTCGTGGGCAGGTCGGCGGTGAGCCTGGAGAGGTCCCAGTCGTGGCCGAAGACGTGGGTGAGCCCCTCCTTGCCGTCGATGACGTGCTCCGGCCCGCTGTAGCCGCGCCTCGCGAGCAGTGCGGCCTCGACGCCCGCCGCGGTGGACATGGGATCGACCGTGTTCTTCATGTTCGTCAGCTTCCCGGCCGTCACCGCGCCCAGCGAGCAGGAATGCGAAGCACTGATGCCGATCGCGTGCTGGATCTGCTCGGCGGTGAGCCTCAGCATGCGGCCGGCGACGATGGGCGAGACGAACGCGGTGAGCGTGGCGTGATGCCAGCCGTACTCGCGAATGCCCGGAATGCCCGCCTCGCAGAACCGCATCTCCAGTTCGTGCCCGATGATCGTCCCCAGGATAAGCGCCTTGCCGGCGCCGATGCGGCCCGCCTCATTTCCGGGGGCGTCGCGCTCGCAGATGGAAAGGCCGGCGGGGATGATGTCCGTCGGATGTGACGGGTCGGCCTTCCAGTAGATGTCGTTGTAGTCCATGGCCCGGATCATGAGGGCGTTGAGGAACGCCGCATCGACCGGGTTGGTGCGGAAGCCGTCGACGAGGACGGTGCAGGCGGGCGTGCCGCCCATCTCCTTGAAGTGATCGAGCGCGATCTGCACATCGTGCTGCCGGGAGCCGCCCAGCGCGCAGCCGAAGCTGTCGAAGAGGTAGAGCTTGGCGCTGTGGATCGCCTCGGGGCTGAGGTTGGCGAAGTCGAGCTTCGCCGCCCAGTCGGCGAGGGCGTGGGAGATGAAGTCGGTGTGCTTCTTCGAGGTGTCGTGTGAGGCCATGACGTGTTCTCGATCGGAGGACCGGGGGTCGCGCGGCGGGCCGCGCGAATGGGGTTCGACGGAGCGGGGATTGTAGCCGCCGCGACCGGCCCGGTCCGGGCCGGTCCTCGCCTCGCCAGCACGGCTGGTGGCTTTCGCAGCGTCTCAACCCATCCCACGCGCCGGGTGGCATGCTTCGACCCGAAGGGCGAAGCATGACCGGCCAGTACATCCTGCCGTCGAACGAGCCGGATCGTCCCGCAAAACACGGGGCACCGCTCCGCGGTTGAAGCGTGCACCCGGCACAACCGGTGGATCTCGCAGAGCCTTACCCGATCCTACCGGTTCCGCAGTGACTTCAGATGATCCATGAGCCAGCGGAACTCCCATTTGAGCCAGAGGACGACCGCTTCATCGCCCCCGCGATGCTGTCTGCGCAGCGTCGCGACCTCGGTCAGCGCCTGTCGCACTTCCTCGATCGTCATCCGGCCGATCTCCTCGGGCGTGCGCAGCGGCGGGCGCTGATCCTCCGGCCGGTCGAGGAGTCGGACGCGAATGACTTCGATCGCAGGCCGCGGCGGCCCGAGCTCGCTGCGCGAGGCGGTGTTGAACTGAAAGTCCGTGATCGTCGTCTTCGACGAGTTCGGCCGCAGGCCGCCCTCATCGCTCCAGGTCATGGGAAGCCGAATTGGGCCACATTGCCGCCAGTCCTCGTAGACGGTCGTGCTGCGGATCGTCTGTTCACCGGCGGGTTGCACCGTCTCGATCCCCGTCAGCAGATCGGTGGCGGCGTCGAAGCAGGCGATCGTCTCGCCCCCGTGGCGCTGCGGGATGACGATCTTCCAGCAGTCGCGTCCATCGAACCGGATGCGCCCGGCGACGTGCGCAGCTTCGGCCTCCCCGACGCTGTCGCGCAGGCTCAACACCCGCCGGTGCGGTGCGGTGAAACCGTCCCACGGCTGCAGTTGCCGGTAGGCCCGGAACCGGCTGGGGAGGACGGCGACACACATGTACGTATCCTCGAACACGTGCACGGACCAGCCGATGTCGCCGTTGAAGGCGACTTCCGAGCGCCCGTGCTCGGGCTCTTCTTTCACGAGATACAGGTCGGGTGAGACGGTGATCGCGCTTCGGACGATCACCTTGTCCTCGTATCTCGACTCCAGCGTGTAGCGCGCCGACTCGATGCTCTCGATGGCCTTCTCGCCACCCATGGCCTCGATGGCGCGGTCGATGATCGCGATCGCGTCGGCGGCGGATCCGGATTCGGATCCGGCTTCGCCCGGCGGAGGCGGCTTCGTCCCCTCCTGAGCCAGAACCGACAAAGAGGGACTGGTGATCGCGAGGAACAACGCCGCACCGGGGCCCAGCCGGCGGCGCGGACGTGCCGACCTGATGATGTGCTTCATCGCCCGTCTCCTTCAACGCGTGTTATAACGCAGGACACGATCGGATGTTGCCGCATTCCCGATCCCGCGCGAGCCCACTGGGGCGCGGCCGCCGTCCATGAGATCGACAACCCAGGTGCGCGCGATCACCCTTCCCGCGGTTGCCAACCGCGGCTTTACAGGTTTGTGCCTGTGTGCCTGAGCGCCCGCCCTGTCCCGAGGACGCCCGGGCCGAGGACGGCCGGGCTCGCTGCCCGCTCCGTCGCTCCGTCGCTTCCGCCGCCGCGCTCCCCGCGCGGACTCGGGTCGCGGCTACACCGCTGCCGGTTCCGTGACGTACTTCGCCACCTCCTCGGCGACCTCGAGCGTCGTGTTCGGCGTCTCGCCCGGGGCGTTCTTCACATCGTACGTGCCCACCTTGCCTTCCTTGATCACGCGGGCGATCGCGGCCTCCAGGCGTGCGGCCAGCTCATCTTCCTTCAGCCAGTCGAACATGAGTTTGACCGTCAGAAGCATCGCCATCGGGTTGACCTTGTACATGCCGTTGTATTTCGGCGCCGAGCCATGCGTGGGCTCGAAGACGGCGTACTCATCGCCGATGTTGGCGGCGCAGGCGAAGCCCAGTCCGCCCACGAGGCCGGCGCAGAGGTCGGAGATGATGTCGCCGAACATGTTCTCCGCGACCAGCACATCGTAATCCTCCGGGTTCTTCACCATCCACATGCACATCGCGTCGATGTTCGTCTCCCACAGCGGGATGTTCGGATAGTCCTTTGCGACCTGGCGCGCGGTGCGGATCATCAGGCCCCCCGTCTCGCGCAGGACGTTGGGCTTGTCGATGACCGTCACCGAGCGGCGATCGTGCAGCTTCGCGTACTCGAACGCCTGCCGGACGATGCTCTCGCACCCCTGACGGCTCATGATGCGCGTGGAAAGCGCGAGGTTGTCGAGTCCCTTCGCGCGGAACTTCTCCATTTTGGGATGTTCGCACAGCGCGTTGAAGATCGTCTCGGGGACGGGATGGAACTCGACGCCGCCGTACATGCCCTCGGTGTTTTCGCGGAAGACGACGAGGTCGATGTTTCCCCCGGAACGGGGGCGGAAGTTGAGCGGGTTGCCCGGGTAGGCCTTGCACGGCCGGAGGTTCGTGTGCAGGTTGAAGAGCTGGCGGAGTCGGACGATGGGGCTGAAGTAGACGTAGCCCTTGTCCTTCAGCTCGGGCTTGAGCTCGTCGGCCGCCTCGTCGCGCGGCTTGCTCGTGATCGCCCCGAACAGGGCACAATCGGTCTGTTTCAGCGTATCGATCGTGCGCTGGGGCAGCGGATCGCCCTCGTTGCACCAGAACTCCCAGCCGATGTCGGCGGGGATGTACTCGGCATCGAACTTCATCGCATCGAGGACGATGCGGGCGGCTTCCATGACGTCGTGTCCGACGCCGTCCCCGGGCATCCAGGCGATCTTGTAGGTGGCCATAGCGTGGTCCGTCTCCGTGTGAAAAGGCGTCTGCGGGGCGGGAATTGTGCGGGAAGTATAGCTGCGGGGACAGGCGAGGCGAGCGGAATCATCCCCCCTGCCGCGTCAGCCTCTCCCGGACCAGGTTCTCCGCCCCGCCGGCGATGATGAGCTGCTGGGCCGTCGTGCTCAGGGGGGAGAAGCCGAATTCCCTTCCGTCGCAGGCGATGACGCTGCGCTCGTAGTCGATCTCGAGATCGGGGCCGACGATGGTGGGCTCGCTCCCCTCTCCCCCCGGGAGAGGGGCCTGGGGTGAGGGGGCTCCCGCTCCCGCGCCAGACTCCGCGCGCAGGTGCCCGCTCAGCTCCGGGCACTCCAGCACGATGAACCCGTTGTTGAACGCATTGCGCTTGTACGTCTCGCTGAACGAGGCGGCGATGACGCACCGGATGCCGCGCAGCTTCAGGCACGTTGCGGCCTGCTCGCGCGAGGAGCCGGTGCCGAAGTTGCGCCCCGCCACGATGACATCGCCCTCCCGGGCGATCTCGTTGAACTTCGGGTCGTAGTTGGCCATCGAAGCCGCGGCCATCTCCTCCTCCGTCACGTCATCGCGATACGTCATCTTGCCCGAGTAGATGCCGTCCGTGTTGAGGTTGTCCACGGGCAGCCACAGCGCGCGGCCGGTCACCTTCTTCGGGAAGCCGTCGATGATCTCGACGGCGCCTGCCTCGCGCTTTCGCGGGCCGTGCACGATCGTCTTCGTCTTCGCCTCGATGTCCTCGAACCCGGTGGGCGAGCAGATGTAGCCCGTGACGGCGGAGGCGGCGACGACGGCCGGCGAGCCGAGATACGCCTCCGCCTCGCGGCTGCCCATCCGTCCCTTGAAGTTGCGGTTGGTCGCGCTGATGGCGACCTCGCCCGGCTCGAGGGTGCCGGCGCCGAGTCCGATGCAGGTGCCGCACCCGGGCGGAAGCGCAATCGCGCCCGCATCCATCAGCTTCTGCCAGTGCCCCAGATCCTCAGCCTGCTTCTGGATGTTCGCCGACGCGGCGGCGACGTAGAACTCCACCCCCTCCGCGACCTTCTTCCCGTCCACCACGCGCGCTGCGGCCGTCAGATCCTCCAGCCGCGCGTTCACGCAACTGAGCAGGTACGCCTTGTTGATTCGCACGCGGCTCTTCTCGATCTCCGGCAACGCGTGCATGACCTTCACGTGATCCGGCCCCGACACATGCGGAATGACCGTACTCAGATCGAGCGTCAACTCGACGGCGTAGTGCGCATCATCATCGGCAGTCAGGCGATTCTCATACCACGCATCCACATCGGTGCGGCTGTGGCGCGCCGCCTCGCCGTAGCGGTCGGCGAGGTAGTCCGCACGCTCATACAGGAAATCGAGGAGGATCTCATCGAAGGGGAAGACGCCGGCGAGGGCGCCCCATTCGGTGGTCATGTTCGCGATGCTCATGCGCTGATCCATCGTCAGCGACGCGACCCCGCCCCCGCCCCCGGAATGGAACTCGACCGCGTGATTCAGGACCTCGTCCTGATTGAACAGCCCGCACAGGGCGATGATGACATCCTTGCCCACCACGCCGGGGCGCAGCTCGCCGGTGAGCGTCACCCGCGCCACCTGCGGAACCTGCCACCATGTCTGGCCGGTGGCCCAGATCGCGGCCGCATCGGTGCGGACGATCGGCGTGCCCAGCGCGGCGATCGCGCCGTACAGGTTGCTGTGCGAATCACTGCCGACGACCATGCTTCCGGGGACGACGTATCCCTCCTCGACCATGACCTGGTGGGAGATCCCCGTGCCGGCGGGATAGAAATCGACCCCCTGCTCCCGCGCGAAGGCCTCGATCTTCGCGTACTTGCCGAGGTTCTCCGGGGAGGTGTTCTGGATGTCGTGATCGATTGCGAAGACGGGCTGGCGGGGATCGTGGATTCTCCCCGCGCCGCCATCGCCGGTGATCGCCTTGAACTTGCCCATCACGGCCGAGGTGTTGTCGTGCGTCATCACGTGCCGCGGGCGGATGGTGATGATGTCGCCGGCGAGGGCGGCAGCATTCCCGGGGACGGAATGACGGGTGGCGATCTTCTCGATGAGGGTCAGCGGCGGAGTCGAATGCGAGGTCATCATGGCCGGAGATTGTAGCCGGGCGGCGCGAAGGGCACGATGGACCCGCGGCTCGGCCGGGGGGAGGCCCGACCCCCGCCACGCGCCCCCCGCACGGCGTTGCCTCACACGCTACAGGCGCGATTCGCCGCCCCACAGCTCCGGCCGCGGCCGCGGATGCATCCAGCGCTGCCAGAAGTCGATGAACCCGGGGGAGGAGACCCCGCGGAAGCTCAGTCTCAGCCGTCCCTGGCTATTCGCGAGATCAATGCCAACACCGCTCCGGTCAGCGCGGACGACCGTCAGCGTGTCCGCGGGGAGCATCACCATCTTGGGCGTGGCGAACACGCCGCACGCGACGAGGCGCTGGCGAGCTTCGTTGGCGGAGTTCGAGAACGCCTGGCCAACCTCGGTGAGTGCGAGCGCGGCGCCGGCGAACATGAGCAGTGCCCCGGGCACGGCACAGCAGTTCCATGATGCCCGGCCGAAGAGAAGAACGGCCAGACCCAACGCGGCCAAGGTGACGCCGGCGACCAGGTTGCCCGCAATGGCGGGATCGCGGATCACCTCGCTTTCCAGCAGTTCCGTCTGCTGCGGGACCCGCCGAAGGGGGCGCACGAGCCGCGTGTCGACAAGGCACCGGGGCGGATCGACGCCGTGCGCACGGCACTGGTCCAGGAACCGCTCGTAGTCCCAGCGCCACGCGCTGGTCACGGGAAGCCCCCGTTCCACGCGACGACAGCCGACGAGAGCCTCGATGACCTTGCGACGACCGCTTCGGCCTCGTGGCTTGGCCGGATCTCTGGCGACCGACTGCAGCAGCCGCCGTTCAGCGGCACGCCGGCGGAGGCGTCTGATGAGGACCCAGAACGGGAGAGGCAGAAGACAGATACCGCATAGTCCGACGAGCGCCCCGCTCACCGATCGCCCGGGACCAAGGTTGATGATGAGGATAAAGGGAAAGAACAGGACAAGCAGAGGACCGAGCAGAAGAAGAGGGATCGTATCCCGCGGCCGGAATCGAACGAGGACATACTCCGGCCCCCAGGGCCACCGCGCGGTGCTCGCGCCGTGAAAGTCGGGTTCCTCATCCGGGATGACACGCAAAGGTACAGGATCTCCTTCGCCGCTTCGTCGCTACCTCTTTTCGTCTCTCCGTCTTCCCGTCTCTCCGTCTCTTCCCTTCGTGCCTTCGTGCCTTCCCCTCCTCCCAGGGCGCCCGGGCCCGGGGACGGGCCGGCTTGCTGCCCCCTTCGTCGCTGCGTCGCTCCGTCGCTCCGTCGCTTCTCTTCGTCTCTTTGTCTCTCCGTCTCTCCCCTTGCCCTACTTCTTCGCCGCCTGCGCGCCCAGATACTTGGCGATATCGAAGTCGACGAAGTCCGCGTGATGGAAGATGATCGACTCGATGGACCGCTGGACCTTGTCGCCCTCGTGGCTGTGCGTCGCGACGATGTGCATCACTTCCGGGGGCAGGCCGTGCTTGTAGCACATCGCCACGCCGGAGAACGGGTGGCGGAGCATCTCGCCGTAGTGCCCCTTGATGACCTCGCCCGACGCATCCTTGTCGAACTCGAGCGGCTTGCCCACATCGGCGAGCAGCGAGCCGGCGAGAAGATGGTCGCGATTGATCGGGATCTTGTCGCCGAAGATCTCGTTGAGCACATCGGCGATCGCCAGGCACTGCCGCGCGCAGGAGCGAAGGTGATCGATGTAGGTGAGGTCGATGTCGCCGGCGAGAAGGGTGAACTTCACCGCGCGCAGCTCATCGAACGTCCAGCCCTTCCCGCCGCAGCCGGTGGTGATGGCTTCGCTCCACACGGCCGCGACCTTCTCGCGGAGAGCGGGGTCGGCGATGTGCATGATCTCGGGCAGCAGTTCGGCGATATCTTTCGTCGTGTACGTCATCGCGGGCATGTCCTCGTTCGGGAACGCACCCCGGGCAAGCCCGGGGCTATGTGGATGAAGCAGTATCGTACTCATCGCGGCACAGGCCGTAGAGCGCGAGATCCTCGAAGCGGTCCTTCTTTTTCACGTGCTGCGGCGCGACGCCCTCGGCCTTCATGCCGATCTTCTCCAGCACCCGGCCGGAGGCGGGGTTGCGCGCGAAATGATGGGCGTGGACGCGGTTGAGGCGCAGCGTGTGGAAGCCGTAGTCCAGCGCCGCCGCCGCGGCCTCGGTCGCGTAGCCCTGATTCCAGTATGGCCGGCCGACCCAGTAGCCCATCTCCGCCCGCTGATGGGCGGGGGTGATCGAGAGCCCGATCGCCCCGACGAGCGCGCCGTCATCGCGGCGGGTGATGGCGAACACCGCACCCTCCCCGGCCTGGAACACCGGTCGATGCGTCGTGATCCAGTCCTCGGCCAGCCCGTCCGGATACGGGTGCGGAATGAGCAGCGTGGTGTCCGCGACGGCTCGGTCCCCCGCCAGCCGCTGCACATCCGGCGCATCGTCAACCGTGAACGGCCGGAGAATCAGGCGATCGGTCTCAATCGAGGGTTGATCCACGAAAGACATTCACCACAGAGGCGCAGAGAACGCAGAGGGGGAACATGGTAACTCGTGATCGAAAGCCACATATCGGCCCGAAACAGGGGCCTGATCCTCACCTTGACTCATTTCCCTCTCATCAACTCCGTGGCCCTCCGTGGCCCTCCGTGTTTCAAAACCACTCAGGACAACGTTCGGGGCGCCGGCCCGTCGTACGTGTGGGCGACGGGATCAATCTTCCGCATCGGCCGCATGCGGGTCTGCTCCTCGCGCACGTGGGCGACCATCCCCGCGCAGCGGGCGATCATGAACAGCCCGTTCATCACGGCCGGCTCGAACTCCAGGTCGGCGAGGATGGCCCCGATCGCGCCGTCGACGTTGATGGGAAGCGCCTTGCCGCGCTCGGCGAAGACGTTCTCGACGGCCTGGGCCGCCTCGCAGTGTTGGCCGAACGCCCCGCACTCCCTGGCGAGCTCGAAGAGCCGCTTCGTCCGGGGATCGGCGGTGTGGATGCGATGGCCGAAGCCGGCGATGCGTCGCCCGGCGGTCTTGTAATCATCGAGCACGCCCGCGGCGGCGGCGTCCATCGCCTCGCCGCTCTCGACGCGCGCGAGCACATCCTTCATCGCCTTGGCGCAGTTCTCCATCGCCCCGCCGTGATGCCGGTTGATGCTCATGATCCCCGCGGCGACGGCGGCGGAGATGTTCGCCCCCGTCGAGGCCACGGTGCGCGCGGCCAGCGCTGAAGGAGGCGTCGCGCCGTGATCGATGCCCGAACAGAGGATCGCGTCCATCAGGCGGCCGGTCTTCGCATCGGGCACCTCGCCGCGGATAATCAGATACACCATCGCCCCGAAGCTGACGTTGCCCATCAGCTCGGCGATGTCGTAGCCGCGCACACGGACGTGGTTGGGCTCGATCTGCGTGATCGCGGTGGTCCAGGCGTTGGGATTGGTGTCGGGCATTTGAGGTTTGAGTCCTGAGGCTTGAGGCTTGGGGCTTGGGGCTTGGGGCTTGAGGCTTGGGGACCCGGAGGCTTGGAGGTCGGGGGAAGCGTTCCCCTGCGGGTCGCGGCTAAACGGGGTGTATTATTACATTTGAATTGTTATGTCGCCGGCTGGAGGCGGGCGAGGACTTCGGCGGCGGCGTCGGGGAGATCGCCGAAGCCGTCCACCACGGTCGCGCCGGCGTTGCGCAGCGCTTCGACCTTCCCCGCGTGCGTGCCGCGGTTGCCCTCGATGATCGCCCCGGCGTGGCTGAAGCGTGTGCCTTCCTTCGCCGCCTTGCCGCCGATGTAAGCGATGACGGGCTTGGTCACCTTTCCGGCCTGAATGAGCTCCGCGAGGCGCTCCTCCTGGCTGCCGCCGATCTCGCCGAAGATGACGATCGCATCGGTGTCGGCATCGGCCTCGAACAGCTCGGCGACATCGGGGATGGGCAGGCCGATGACGCTGTCCCCGCCCACGTGCACGAGCGTGCTCAGCCCGATGCCCTTGCGCGAAAGGTAATACCCGCAGGAACTGGTCATGCCCCCGGACCGCGAGATGACACCGACGGTGTTTCCGGGGGCCGGCTCGTTGAACCACTCGCGGGCAGAGGCGGCGCGTCCGCCGATCATGCCCAGCACGCCCCGGCCGGGGCTGATGACGCCCAGCGTGTTGGGGCCGACGAAGCGCGCGCCGTGCCTGTCCGCGGCGGCGGCGATGGTCATCGCATCCCAGAGCGGCACGCGATCGGGCACGAGCACGAGCAGTTTCACGCCGGCCTCGATCGCCTCGATCGCCGCCCCTTTCACGAGCCGGGCGGGGACGAAGACGACGGAGATGTCGACCTCGCCCACGTCGTCGATCGCCTCGCTGACGGTGTTGAAGACGGGCACGCCCTCGACATCCTGGCCCCCCTTTCCGGGGGTGCAGCCGGCGACGACGTTCGTGCCGAACTCCCGCATGAGCTTCGTCCGCGCCCGGCCTTCCCGGCCGGTGATGCCCTGCACGAGCACGCGTTTGTCCTGGTCGATGATGATGGCCATGGGGAACCTTCGATGTTGCGGATGCGTGTTGCGAAGAAGAAGTGATTCGTGGGCGCCGGCGGCGTGCGCGAAGCCGCAGGCGGGGATCGCTTACATCTGCCCGTCCCTCAGGTCGATATCGTGTTCGAGGAACGCCTTGAGGCACAGGAGCATGTGCGTCCAGCCGTGACAGTGCGCGTAGGAGCTTTCCAGTCCGCGCTGATCGCTTCGCCAGCCGGTTTCGTGGACGGAGACGCGGGTCGCGCCGGCGTCGAGCGGCTCGAAGATCATCGTCCACGTCGTGGACTGCTCGACCTGCCAGCCCTGCCAGGCGCAGACGAGCTTCTGGTTGACATCGAGTTCGAGCACGCGGACATCGGCCTCCTCGCCGTCCGCCCAGGTCCAGCGGACGGTCTGGCCCGCGATGGGGGGCCCGCCGGCGGTCTTCGTGAAGTACCGGCAGAGCCTGTCCGGATCGACAACGGCCTGGAAGACCTCCGCCGCCGGGCGCTCGATGCGCTGGCGCACCATGAAGTTGATCTCGAGATTCGCCTCGTCGGCGGTCATCGCTGACTCCTGACTCACGCGGCGGCGGCTTCGGCGGTGTCGAGGACGGGAATCGCCATGTCGACGAACAGCACGCGCCGGCCCGCGCGGAGGCACTCGATCTCGCAGGCGATGAGCTCCGAGTCCTTCCCCGACACGTCCTCCTCGCTCACCGCGAGCACCGGCTTGCCGTTCTGGTTCAGCTCCAGCAGGTCCGCGGCGTGCTCGAGGACGAACGCGCTCGTCTCGGGATCGCAGTTGCGGTGATCGATCCAGACGGTGCCGCCGGCGATGGGGAAGTGGTAGGCATCGTCGCGGCCGACGAAGTCGGGCACGCGGCGCTGCATCTCGACCGACTCGCCGCCCGACTGCTCGACGAGGTCGCGGAAGCGCTGCGCGCAGAAGGCCGGCGTATCGTCCTTGCGGTAACACTCGATCGTCGCGGGCAGGTCCCGGCACGCATCGTGCAGGATGTCGACGGCGCGATCTTCGCTGTTGCCGCCGAGCCGGACGACGACGGGAATGCTCATGTTCAGCTCGATGAACGCCTTGGCGAGGCCGTAGGCGGAGTGATACTGCTCCTGGCTGGCCACCCCGCTGCCGGAGCCGAAGTAGCCGACCAGGCCCGGCTGAGAGCAGATGATGCGGGCGGCGCGATAGACCTTCGCCACCGACGGATTGCCGGACGTGTCGCAGAAGTTGGCGATGGTGAAGCCCTCGTTGGTGACGGCGTCCATGGACATCATCGACCCGCCCCCGCCCGCGCCGTGGAAGCCGATCAGCCCGCGGCCGTCGGACGCGCCTTCCGTGGGCAGTTGCGCGAAGTAAAAGGTCCCGCGATGGTCGTTCTTCTCCAGCTCGTAGGCGATCCGCTCGAGTTCTGTCGCGGGATGATCCAGCTCGCGCGCGATCTCGATGCCGAGTTCCGGATGACGGAAGACGGCGTAATCATCGACGGTGACGCGGCAGTCGGCGGCGACAATGCGGCCGTCCCGCGTCGTCACCAGCGGGTTGATCTCCAGCGATCTCGCCTCGACCTGGCCAGCGATGTCGGCGATCTTCACGATGACGTCGACGAGCTGCTCGTGCAGGGAGGTGTCGACGTTCGAGTCCTCGACGACGGGGCGCACGGCGGCGGGATCGACGCCCTCCGTCGCACTGACGGGCAGACGGGCGACGGCCTGCGCCCGGTCCTCGATGCCCGACCCGCCGTGGCAGTCCAGCAGGAGAACGGGCGCGCGGGCCGCATCGTCGATGCTCAGGGAGACGAACAACTCATCGGCGATGTCCAGGGTTTCCTCGACGAGCACCTCGGTGACGGGAAAGTTCCCGAAGGTCATCCCCAGCAGTTTCGCCGCGGCCTCGGCCGCCTCGTCGGGCGCGTCGGCGAAGACGATCCCGCCCTTGGCCTTGCGGCTCGTCGTCCACGCCTGGACCTTGAGGATGGCGCGTGAGCCGATCTCGGCGGCGGCGGCGCGGGCCTCGTCGGCGGAGGTCACCGCCCGCCCGCGGGGGATGGCGATGCCGTGCTCGGCAAGCAGCGCTTTGCCCTGGTATTCGTGCAGTCTGGCCATGAATGTCCTCGCTCCGTTCCCTTCGCGCCGTGGCTGTCGCGGCCCGAGAATGACAAGTGGGGCATCGTAGCCCGGCCCCCGGAAGTGGACAATGAGATAAGCGATGGCCGTCGGGCGGCGGAACCAGATTCGAGCCGCACTTCTCAGGTCGTGCTCCGAGGGTGGCGGGTGGCGGGTGCCGGAATGACGGCCGGCCGGGACGGCCGTCCCACCCTTCCACCCGTTCTGTGCCTCATCCTCCGTCGTCGGCCTCAGTCTTCCTCGCGATGCACGTGCGACTTGACGAGGCCGAGGCCGATCGCGACGCCCATGATCGAGCCCGCCGCGTAATCCGCCGGCATCGGCAGGAGCAGCGCCGGGATCGTGTCGGCGACGAAGGCCTCCTCCAGCGGCGCTTTCAGGACCGCCGCCCCGATCACCTGCCCGATCGCCCCGAACACGAGCGGCGAGACGAACAGCAGCATCGGCTGGATGTGCGGGGCAATGACCCGTCCGGCGGCGCCGGCGGCCATCCCCCCCAGCACCGCCGCCCCGATCACCTGCCCCTTCATCGGCGACTGGGCCACGACCCACACCACGGGCAGCACGAGCAGGCCCGCGCCCGCCGCCTTCATGGCGTCGACGCTGAAGAATGGATGCGGGTGACCGCCGTGTTCATCGGTCCGCACGTCCGGCATCGGCCCGCCGAGGCGGAAGACCAGCATCGTCGCCGCGAGCACGAGCACCGCCCAGATGAGGGTCTCGACGGCCAGCCACGCCGGCGCGCCGATGTGCGCGAACTCCTCCATCGTCTCCAGCCGCCAGGCCAGGCCGAACAGGCTCCCGCCCAGCGTGAACATCCCCACCGCGGTGTTGCAGACGCGGGCGACGAGGATCGCCAGGCCGGTGGAGAGGGCGAGGCAGATGAGCACGGCCAGGAGCGCCCGCCCCGGCGACAGGGCCTCCACCACCGTCGGGCCGTACGCACCCCGCGCCGACAGCAGCATCGGCGACGTCAGGCCGCAGACGACCGCACCCACCGCGAGGGAGCCGAACAGGACCGTGTTGCGGGCGATCGCGTGAAGCATGGTCCTTCTCTATCCGCAATGCCCGGATCTGACAACTCGGAGTGGGAATCCGCCGCCGGCCTCGGCTCCGCGACGGGCTGACTTCGACGCCGTCGCCTCCCCTGCTACGCTACTGAAGCCATGCCCGACGAAAACCTCATCCTTGACACGCAAGCGCTGACGATCGAGGAGGTGCGTCAGGTCGCCCGTGGGCATCGGCGCGTCTCGATGGGCGCCGGCGCGCGGGAGGCCGTCGTCGCCGCCCGAGCCGTGATCGACGAGCGTGCCGGGGGCGAGGAGCCGATCTACGGCGTCAACACCGGCTTCGGCTCCCTCTCCCGGGTCCGGATCCCGCCCGATGACGTGCGGCAGGTCCAGCGGAACCTGATCCGCTCCCACGCCGCGGGCGTCGGGCAGCCGCTCGATGAGGAGATCGTGCGGGCGATGATGCTCATCCAGGCCGCGAGTCTCTGCCGCGGCCATTCCGGATGCCGGCCTCAACTCATCGAGGCCATTCTCAAGCTGCTCAATCACCGGATCACGCCGATCGTTCCCTCGCGCGGCTCGGTGGGCGCATCAGGCGATCTC
>JAXHTH010000274.1:0-10464 GCA_034211115.1 Planctomycetota bacterium
CGACCGCCGTGCCCGCGAAGGCGGAGCCGACCGCCGTGCCCGCGGACGCGGCCGACGCCGAACCGGCGGAGGCCGCCGCGCCTCTTCCGCCCGAGGCCGGGGAAGCCGACACCGCCGAACGCGTCGAGAAGGCCCTCTTCTCTGCGCGTCTCGATGCCGGCGTCCACGTGATCCGGTTCTCGCGCTCCGACGTGGTCGATGCGCATTACATCGAGCGGCTCGGCGATCAGATCTACCACCATCTCAGGGCCGTCGACGCCCCGCGCATCGTGGTTGATCTGGGCCACGTCGAGCATCTTTCCTCCTCCGCCCTGAGCATGCTGATCGCCCTGCGGAAGGTCATCGTCGAGAAACAGGGCGGGGCAATGTGCCTGGCCAATGTGCGCGAGGAGATCCGGCAGGTCTTCAAGCTGACCAAGCTCGATCGGCTGCTGAAGATCCACGACGGCACGCAGAAGGCGGTCGCCGATCTCGCCTGATCGATCGGCCCGGTCGGAAGAGCGCTCGGTTAATCGATGGCCGGCCGGTCGAGGCGACTTCAGCCGCCGCGTCGCATCGGTTACAGTACATGACAGCGGTCGCGGATCGACGCCGCGCGGATGGCGTCCGACCGCGGCGGGAGAACCACGGTCAGCCGGCGTTCCGGGCCGGCGAGGGGGTTCGATAAAGGAGTCCACCATGAATGCGATTCGATCCGGCAGATGCCTTGCAGCAGCCTTCATGATTGTGGGGCTGATCATCGGCTGTGCGGCCGAGCCGACGGCGGATGAGCCGGCGATGGAGGCGGCGTCTCAGCCGGCGCTGCCCACGCTGAACGTGGGGACCTCGCGCACCGTGCCCCCGATCATCTTCGAGGAGGACGGTCAGACGGTGGGGCTGGAGGCGGACCTGGCCCGCGAGCTTGCCGCCGCCCTCGGGATGAAGGCCCGGCTCGTTCCCATGTACTGGCCGAACCTGATCCCCGAGCTCCGGGCCGGCCGCATCGACATCATCATGGCCGGCATGTCCATCACTGACGAGCGCAAGCGCGAGGTCGCGTTCGCCGAGCCGTACCTGACGACCGGCCAGGCGGCGCTGATCCGCGCCGCGGACCGACCTTCGCTGGGGACGGCCCGGCAGGTGCTGGGCACCCGCCGGCCGATCGGCGTGGAGGTCGCCTCGACGGGCGAGGGATTCGTGTCCGAGCAGATGCCCCGGGCGACGCGGCGGAGCTTCCCGATCGTGTCGAAGGCGGTGGACGCCCTCGTTCTGGATGACGTGGACGTCGTGATCCACGATCGGCCGACGATCCTCTGGCTGGCGCGCGAGCACGCCGACGATGATCTGTTCGTCGTGCCGGGCCGATTCACCGAGGAATCGCTGGCGTGGGCGGTGCAGCGCGACGAGACGGCGTTGCGACAGAGAATCAACGATGTGCTCGAGAAGTGGAAGCGCACGGGCCGGCTCGAGGAGATCATCGCACGGTGGATCCCGGGTTCGGAATGAGTCTTCAGACAAGGCGCGGGGATGAGGTGAATCCCGCCCCGGCCCGGAGGCGGAGTGCCGGAAAAACCCGTCGATGAGTCCAGCGACCGGCGGCGGGCGGCGCCGGCCGCGCGCACCGCCGTGCACCCCGCCCGTCTCCGGGGAAGCGGGGTGAGATGGACATGGATGTGACCGGTTGCGGGCCGGTTGAAAGGGGCATTTTGCCCCGCCCGCGCGGTTGACTGGCGGGGGGGAGGCGGAATAATCCCGACGTGATTGTCGCGTATCCGAACGGGCGCCGCCGCGGGGCTGCGGCCGCACCGTGAGGAGGCTTCAAACAACCAGGTGAACGTGTTACGTTCCCCGCTCGTGATGTTACTGCCGGGCTTCCGTCAAGGGGCGGATCGCCCCCGGCATTCGTGTCTCTCCCGACCACCATCAAGAACCGGATGAGGATCGCATGATCGTTGGAGTCGTCAAAGAAACGTTTCCCGGCGAGCGGCGCGTGGCGCTGGTGCCGGGCGTGTTGCCTTCGATCACGAAGGCCGGCGCCGAAGTGATCGTCGAAGCCGGCGCGGGACTCGAGGCAGGCTTTCCGGACCAGGAGTATGAAGAGAAAGGCGCAAAGGTCGTTTCCGATCGCGCCGAGATCTTCAAATCCGCCGACATCGTCTGCATGATCCGCACCTCCGGCGCCAACCCCGAGAAGGGAACCGGCGATCTGGAGCTGTACCGCAAGGACCAGGTGCTGATCGGTCTGTCCGAGCCGCTCACCGAGCCGGAGCCGATCAGGAAGATCGCCGCCACCGGCGCACGGCTGTTCGCGCTGGAACTGATTCCCCGCACGACGCGGGGGCAGGCGATGGACGTGCTCAGCTCCCAGGCGACGGTGGCCGGCTACAAGGCCGTCGCCCTCGCCACGGACACGCTGGCGAAGATGTTCCCGCTCATGATGACCGCGGCGGGGACGATCAAGCCGGCGAAGGTGTTCGTCCTCGGGGCCGGTGTGGCGGGCCTCCAGGCCATCGCCTCCGCCAAGCGCGCCGGCGCCGTCGTCCACGCGTTCGACGTGCGGCCGGAAGTCAAGGAGCAGGTCGAATCGCTGGGCGGGAAGTTCGTCGAGATCGAGGTCGCCGATGCGCGCGGCGAGGGCGGCTATGCCCGCGAGCTCACCGACGAGGAGAAGAAGAAGCAGCAGGAGCTGATGGCCGAGACGATCGCGGAGAGCGACGTGGTCATCACCACCGCCGCGGTCCCGGGCAAGAAGGCCCCGATGCTCATTCCCGCCGACGTCGCCCGCCGCATGAGGCCCGGGGCGCTCATCGTGGACATGGCGGCCGAGCGGGGCGGCAACTGCGAGCTGAGCAAGCCCGACGAGACGGTGGTCGAGAACGGGGTGACCATCCTGGGGCCCACCAACATGGCCGCCACCATCCCCTATCACGCCAGCCAGATGTTCGCCAAGAACGTGGCGAACCTCCTCGCCCTCATCATCAAGGAGGGCAAGCTCGAGCTGGACATGGAAGACGAGATCATCGTCGGCACGCTGGAAACGGACGGCGGCGAGATCATTCACAAGATGGCCCGTGAAATCTTCGGCCTTCCGCCGCTCGCCTCCGCCGAAGCGGACGCCAAGGCAGAGGAAGCCGTGACAGAAGGGAGCAAAGCCTGATGTTTACGCTCTACCTGACGATCTTCGCGCTGGCGATCTTCGTGGGATTCGAGATCATCACGAAGGTTCCGCCCACGCTGCACACCCCGCTCATGTCCGGGGCGAACGCGATCTCCGGCATCACCATCGTGGGCGCCCTGATCGTGGCCGGGCAGACCCCGCTGGGCGAGGATGCTCTTATCGGGATCATCGCCTGCGGGGCGGTGATCTTCGCCATGATCAACGTCGCCGGCGGGTTCGCCGTGACCCATCGCATGCTCGAGATGTTCCAGAAGAAGGGTTGACGCCGTGGACAACGCAATGAACGCATCTGAAGTGACCAGCGCCTTCGGCGCCGGCGTCGAGGCGGCCGGCTGGGTCGTGCCGGTGCAGAACATCCTCTACGTCATCGCGGCCATCCTCTTCATCTTCGGCATCAAGGGCCTCACCCATCCCCGCACCGCGGTGAACGGCAACCTCCGCGCGCTGAGCGGCATGCTCCTGGCCATGGTCGCGACCCTGCTCATGTACAAGGGCGAGATGAGCGTCTGGGCCGGGTGGTACTGGTGGGTGGCCGGCGGGATCGTGGGCACCCTCATCGGCCTCATCGCCGCCCGCCTCGTGAAGATGACCGCGATGCCGGAGATGGTCGCCCTGTACAACGGCTCGGGCGGCGCCGCCTCCATGCTCGTGGCCGGCGCGGTGTTCATGCACTTTGCGCACAAGGCCGCCGGGATGGCCGGCGAGGGCGGGGTCACCGCCGAACTCATCGGCGAGGCCATCCGCGCCGAGAACGCCGACCCCATGCAGACCTACATCGCCACCGCGGTCTCGGGCATCATCGGGGCCGTCACCGCCAGCGGGTCGTTCCTCGCCTTCCTCAAGCTGCGCGGCAAGTTCGGCGGCGCCTCGACGAACCCCACGCTGAAGCTCCTCAACGGCCTGTTCTTCCTCATTGCCGTCGCGTTCGGCGTGTGGCTGGTGCTCTCGCCCGAGACGACCTGGCTGTACTGGGCCGTCGCGGTCAGCGCCCTCATCTGCGGCGTGTTCTTCGTCATGCCCATCGGCGGGGCGGACATGCCCGTGGTGATCTCCCTGCTCAACAGCTTCTCGGGCCTCGCCGCCTGCGCCACCGGCTTCGTGATCTCCAACACGGTGCTCATCGTCTCCGGCTCGCTCGTCGGCGCCTCGGGACTGATCCTCACCCAGATCATGTGCGTGGCGATGAACCGGTCGTGGACGAACACGTTCTTCGGCGTGATGGCCGAGGCCGGCGGCGGACCGTCCGCCGACGAGGTCTACGCGGGCAAGGTCAAGTCCACCAGCCCCGACGAAGTCGCGATGCTGCTGGACGGCGTGCAGCGCGTGTGCATCGTCCCCGGCTACGGCATGGCCGTCTCCCAGAGCCAGCACGTGGTCCGTGACATCGCCAACATGCTCATCGAGAACGACGTGGAGGTGACCTACGGCATCCACCCCGTGGCCGGCCGCATGCCCGGGCACATGAACGTACTCCTGGCCGAGGCCGATGTCCCCTACGACCAGCTTCACGAGATGGACGCGGTCAACAAGTACATCGAGCAGGTGGACGTGTGCATCGTGCTCGGGGCCAACGACGTGGTGAACCCCGACGCGAGGACGAACCCGGAAAGCCCCATCGCGGGCATGCCCATCATCGACGTGGACAAGGCCCGCACCTGCGTGGTCATCAAGCGTTCGCTCTCGCCCGGCTTCGCGGGCATCCCCAACCCGCTCTTCGCCATGGACAACACGCTCATGATGTTCGGCGACGGCAAGAAGGCGCTCAACGAGCTCGCCGAGGCGCTGAAGGAGAACTGATCCTCCTCCCGCTCCGCGCGACGCTCACGATCTCATGACCGCTCAAAGCCCACGGTCTCCGACCGTGGGCTTCTTCTCGCGCCGCGCCGAACGCATCGATCCGGCCCCACGTAGAATGATGACCGTGATCGACTCGTCCGATCAGCCCCCCGCCGATCGTCCGGACCTCGGTCTGGAGCTGGACGAGTACCACCACGCGATGCGGCTGGTGCTGCGCCGTCGGCGTCAGGCGCTGATGGCACTCGCCATCGCGGCCGGGACGCTGGGGGGCTTCCTCGCCATCGTCGTTGAGTCGGTGAGCGGCCGCGCCTGGGGGCCGCCCAATGCCGCGAGCGATGCGCTTGCGGTCATCGTCGGCGCGTTCTTCGGGTTCCTGTCGGCGCTCATCGTACCCTTCGCGCTGGAGCGCAAGGACCTGGGCATCGCCCTGCCGCTCGTATTCGGCCCAACGGCCGGCGTGATCGTGCTCTATGCATGGCGGTTCGATCCCCTCGTGGCGTCGCTGCCCGCGATGTCCGCTGTCGTCGGCCTGAGCGCGGTGGCGTGGCTGTGCCTGCCGAACACGCTCCGCCCGATCCGACCGGCACGCTGTCACCGGTGCGGCTACAGCCTCGAAGGTAACGCGACCGGCCGCTGCCCCGAGTGCGGACTGGACTGGGGAACATACACCGATCCGGCTCGGATCCCGTCGGCCGGGCGCCTGATTGGCGCCGTGCCCCTCACGCGTCTGATCTGGGGCGCCTGGCCGGGCCGCATCATTGTCGGCAGCGCCATCATCCTCATCGTCGGTGTCGCGGTTGCCCGTCACACCGGACCGCGCTTCACGTACGCACGATTCGACTCGATCGAGCCCGGCATGACGTGCGAGGAGGTTCGCGACATCCTCGGCCGCCCCGACAGCATCGAATCGCCGGGGCCGCGGGTGCAACGGTGGCTCTACCAGTCCAACGCCCTGTTCGTCCTCTACGAGGTCGTCGAATTCAGGGATGACAGGGTGTGGTGTACCGACACGGTGCGATGGTGATGTCGCGCTCTCGCGGCGGGTGAATCGCCGATCACGCCGACAAAGCCCGTGGTCTTCGACCGTGGGTCTTCCCCCTTGGTCAGCGCCTGCTCTCCACCGCGTGCGCCTTGAGCTCCTCGAGCGTGACGAACTCGAGGGCGGAGATGTGCGTGGCCTCGAGGACGACGGGCGGAGCGACGCCCGCCTCCAGCGCCTCCTTCCACCGCGCCACGCACAGGCACCACCGGTCGCCGTCCTTCAGGCCCGGGAACTGCATCGCGGGGCTGGGCGTCATCAGGTCGTTGCCCCGCTCCTTCGAGAACTCGAGAAACGCATCGGTGACCTGCGCGCAGACGATGTGCAGGCCGACATCGCCCGGACCCGTGTTGCAGGCGCCGTCGCGGCGAAAGCCGGTCAGCGGGTCCTTCGAGCAGGGGATGAGTTCGGTGCCGAGCACGTTGCGGGCCATGTGAGAAATCCTCGGATGGGCGGGGCGAATCGCCTGAGCATAGGCCCGCGGCGCGACCGCTTCCGCGGCCCCCGGCCCCTCCGACTCTCGAATTCGCCGCCGCGGCTCCCTATATTCAGCCGGAGATGCGTGATCGCTATGACGTCATCGTGATCGGCGGGGGACACGCGGGGACCGAGGCGGCCTGGGCCGCGGCCTCCGTCCTCGACGCGGCACGCGTCCATGCACGCGTCGCCCTCGTCACCATGGACCCTGCGTGCATGGGGCAGATGTCCTGCAACCCCGCCATCGGCGGGCTGGCCAAGGGGCAGATGGTCCGCGAGATCGACGCCCTCGGCGGGCTCATGGCCCGCGCCATCGACGCCACCGGGATCATGTTCAAGCAACTGAACATGAGCAAGGGCGCCGCCGTCCGCGGCCCGCGCGCTCAGGCCGACAAGTACGCCTACGCCGCCGAGGTCCAGCGCCTCATCTCCACCCGCCCCGGCATCGATGTCATCGCGGCGACGGTGGAGGATCTCGTCATCGAGAATCACCGGATCATCGGCGTCGTCCTTTCCGGGGGCGCGCACGTCGTTGCCGCGGACCAACGCGCCATCGATCACAACCTCGCCGACTCCGCCCCCGCCCGACCCGTCTACGCCCGCTCGCCGCTTGCGTCTTCGCATTCCCCCGATCCGCACACCCTCCGCGCTCCCGCCATCGTCCTCACCACCGGCACCTTCCTCCGCGGCCTCATGCACACGGGCGCGAAGAAGACCGAAGGCGGTCGCGTCGGCGAAGGCGCCGCGGTCGGCATGTCCGCCGCGCTTCAGCGCCTCGGTTTCGAGCTCGGCCGGCTCAAGACGGGCACCCCGCCCCGGCTCGCCCGTGAATCGATCGACTGGGACGGCCTGACGCGGCAGGTCGGCGACGATCCGCCGCTGCCGTTCAGTGATCTCACCCCCGGCGCCCTGCCGCGTGGTCGCTTCCCGCACGGCCGGCAGGTCGACTGCCGGCTCACGCACACCACGCCGGCCGCGCACGATCTCATCCGCGCCAGTCTCGACCGCGCCCCGCTCTTCTCGGGCCAGATCGAGGCCGACTGCGGCCCGCGCTACTGCCCGTCCATCGAGGACAAGGTCGTGCGCTTCGAGCAGCGCGACAGCCATCACGTCTTCCTCGAACCCGAATCGCGGCACACGAACGAGATCTACTGCAACGGCATCAGCACCTCGCTGCCCGTGGATGTGCAGGAGCGCATCGTGCATCTCATGCCCGGCTGTGAGCGCGCGAAGATCCTCCGCTGGGGATACGCCGTCGAATACGACATGGTCTGGCCGCACCAGATCGACTCGACGTGCATGACCAAGCGCATCAACGGCCTCTTCCTCGCCGGCCAGATCAACTGCACGACGGGTTACGAGGAGGCGGGGGGACAGGGGCTCATCGCCGGCCTCAACGCCGCGCGACTCGTCCTCGGCCGGGAGCCCGTGCGGCTGCGGCGCGATCAGGCCTATATCGGCGTCATGCTCGATGATCTCGTGACGAAGATCCCACGCGAGCCGTACCGGATGTTCACGAGCCGCGCCGAACATCGCCTGCTGCTGCGCGCCGACAACGCCGATGAGCGCCTCACCCCGCTGGGGCGCGAGCTGGGGCTGGTCGGTCATCGTCGGTGGCGTCTCTTCCGGGGTCGGCAGGCGGCGCTGGATGAGCTGCGCCGCCGACTCGCCCGGACGACGGTTGACGGCCGGCCGCTGCGCGACATCGCGCGCCGGCCGGACGTGCCGCCGGGCGAGCTGATGGTCCGGCTCGGCAATGGCGCCGATGCGCGGCTTCTCGAGCGCGTGGTCACCGAGATCCGCTACGAAGGCTACATCGCCCGGCAGGATGCGGAGATCAGGCGGCGGGCCGAGGCCGATGACAAGCCCATCCCGCCTTCGCTGGACCTGCGGGCGATTCCCGGCCTGCGGAGTGAGGCCGCGGAAGTGCTCGATCGCTTCCGCCCCACCACCCTCGGGCAGGCCTCCCGCCTCGCGGGCGTCAACCCCGCGGATGTGACGCTGCTCGCGGTGGCGATCCGCCGCGGGAACGTGCCCGCCTCGGCCCGGTAACGCCGGTCGCCGATCAGGCGGTCGCATCCGCCGGGGTGGCTGAAGAATCGGTTGCCCCTCGCCGATGGCAGACGTAGGCTGTGAGTTGCGCCACCGTAGCTCAACTGGAAGAGCGCCTGACTTGTAATCTGGAGGTTGGGGGTTCGAGTCCCCCCGGTGGCTGTTGGGAAGAGGCGTGGAGGCCTGGAGGCGTGGAGGCTTGGGGAACGGGAGGCGTGGAGGCTTGGGGAACGGGAGGCGTGAGGGTCGGGCCCGTTTCGCGACGGGGCTCGCCCCCGTGACCGACCCCCGCACCGGTCATCAGCCCCCGGGCCATCCCGGTCCTCCGGCAGACGCGGGGCCCGTCTTCCGGGGGCGGGGCCGAAGGCCTCTTGATCGACCCCCGGCCGGCCGATACAGTAGCCGGCTTGCCACTGGGGCGGATACCTAAGTGGCCAAAAGGGACGGGCTGTAAACCCGTTGGCGTATGCCTTCGCAGGTTCGAATCCTGCTCCGCCCACTTGACAGAGAAACCGATCCCCGGAAGGGCTGTTCGCCGCCGCCCGCATACGGCGTCCCGTCGAGAGCTCTTCCGGAGACGGGGTGTAGCTCAGCTTGGTAGAGCGCTTCGTTCGGGACGAAGAGGTCGCTGGTTCAAATCCAGTCACCCCGATTCACGCAACCTTGGCTGAACGCTGGACTTAGCGTACCTGCATGCGTCGTGCAGTGCGGCCGGAATGCCCTATCCAAAACGGTAGGCTACCGGAGACCGCAATGAACACGACGAAGAGCCCCACGCGTATTCCCTCGTATCGACTGCACAAGGCGACCGGTCAGGCGATCGTGACGCTTGACGGCCGCGATCACTACCTCGGCGAGCACGGCTCCGAGGACAGTCGCCAGCGTTACGCCAGATTAATCGCGGAGTGGACAGCCAACGGGTATCGCCTTCCAGATAGAAGCCAGCATCTCACGATCGTCGAGCTGGCAGCGGCATACTGGAGGCATGCTCAGGGCTACTACGTGAAGAACGGTGAATCGACGGCAGAGAGCTACAATATCAAAGGCGCTCTGAAACCGCTCAAGAAGCTGTATGGCAGCACGCTCGCCCGGGACTTCGGACCTCTGGAACTCAAGACCGTGCGGCAGGCGATGATCGATGCGGATCTCTCCCGCAAGGTCATCAACGATCGAGTGAACATCATCCGGCGGGTGTTCAAGTGGGCCGTCGCCGAAGGCATGATCCCGCCTTCCGTCCTCCATGGTCTGCAGGCTGTTGACGGTCTGAAGCGCGGCCGAACCGCCGCGCGGGAGACTACTCCGGTCCAGCCCGTGCCGGAGGCGCACATCGAGGCCGTCCGCCCCCATGTCTCGCGCCAGATCTGGGCGATGATCGAACTCCAGCAGCTCACCGCCATGAGGTCCGGCGAGGTCACGATCATGCGCGGCTGTGATCTCGACACGTCCGGCAAGGTCTGGATCTACACCCCGGCCGCGCACAAAACCGAGCATCACGGCCATGCCCGGAAGATCTTCGTCGGCCCCAGAGCCCAGGCGATCATCCGCCCGTTCCTCAAGCCGGATGTGACCGCGTACCTCTTCAGCCCTGCCGACGCGGATGCCGAGCGGCAAGCGGAGCGGCGCCGCAACCGCAGGAGCCCCATGACGCCCTCCCAGCAGAAGCGCTCGGACCGGGCCCAGCGCCGGGCGGAGCGCGGCGAGCGGAAAAGACCCCCGAGGGACCACTACAAGCCCCAGAGCTACGGCTACGCGATCAGACGGGCCTGCATCAAGGCCGAGATTCCGAGCTGGCATCCCCACCAACTGCGGCACAACGCCGCTACCTGGCTGAGGAAGGAGTTCGGCATCGAGGTGGCGCGGATCGTCCTCGGCCACAGGTCGCCGGCGATCACCGAGGTCTACGCCGAGCTTGACGCGGCGAAGGCACAGGAGATCATCGGGA
>JAXHTH010000275.1:0-4969 GCA_034211115.1 Planctomycetota bacterium
CGGACGCAAGGAAGGCAGATACGTAGATGAAGATTCACCGACGATTCACGAAGGCCGGCGAGGATGTGTTCTCCACCGTCACGTGGACGAAGCGCACCAGTCGCATCACGAACGCCGACGGGTCGGTGGTCTTCGAGATGTCCGATGCGGAGGTGCCCGAGCACTGGAGCCAGCTCGCGACGGACATCATGGTGAGCAAGTACTTCCGCAAGGCGGGCGTGCCGGAGGATGGGGGGCCGAACGGGATGCCGGACCCGGGGTATGCGAGGGCCGGCGATGAAGCAAAAGAACCCTCACCCCAGGCCTCTCCCAGGGGGAGAGGGAGCAAGACCGGGCCGGAGAAGTCGGCCAAACAGGTCATTCACCGCCTCGCCGGCTGCTGGCGCTACTGGGGCGAGAAGCACGGCTACTTCGACACGCCCGAGGACGGGCAGGCGTTCTACGACGAACTCTGCGCCATGATGCTGCACCAGATGGCCGCCCCCAACAGCCCGCAGTGGTTCAACACGGGGCTGAACTGGGCGTACGGCATCACCGGCCCGGCCCAGGGACACTGGATCACCGACCCCGAGACCGGCGTCCAGCAGCGGGCCGACGACGCCTATTCGCATCCCCAGCCGCACGCGTGCTTCATCCAGTCGGTGACCGATGACCTGGTCAACGAAGGGGGCATCATGGACCTGTGGGTGCGCGAAGCGAGGCTGTTCAAGTACGGCTCGGGGACGGGCACGAACTTCTCGTCCCTGCGGGCGGAGGGCGAAGCGCTGTCCGGGGGAGGCCGAAGCAGCGGGCTGATGAGCTTCCTGAAGATCGGCGACCGCGCGGCGGGGGCCATCAAGAGCGGGGGGACCACCCGCCGGGCCGCGAAGATGGTCTGCCTCGACGCCGATCACCCCGACATCGAGGCGTTCGTCAACTGGAAGGTGCGCGAGGAGCTGAAGGTCGCCGCGATGGCCCGCGGCGCCGACCGCCTCGACGGCACGCAGAGGGAGATGGCCGACCGGCTCGGGCTTCAGCTCGATTACGACTTCAACGGCGAGGCGTACGCGACGGTCAGCGGCCAGAACAGCAACAACTCGGTTCGCCTCACCGACGCCTTCTTCGAGGCCGTCGAGGCCGACGCCGACTGGCCGCTCACCGCCCGCACGGACGGGTCGGTGATGAAGACGGTCAGGGCCCGGGATCTGTGGGAGCAGATCTGCCGCGCCGCGTGGTGCTGCGCCGATCCGGGCGTGCAGTTCGACACGACGATCAACGCCTGGCACACCTGCCCGGAGAGCGGACGGATCAACGCCTCGAATCCGTGCAGCGAATACATGTTCCTCGATGACACCGCCTGCAACCTCGCGTCGCTGAACCTGCTGCGGTATTTCGACGCCGAGACCCGTACGTTCGACGTGCCGTCCTTCGAGCACGCGATCGAGCTGTGGACGGTGGTGCTCGAGATCAGCGTGCTCATGGCGTCGTTCCCCGCGCGTGAAATCGCCCGGCAGAGCTACCAGTTCCGCACGCTGGGGCTGGGCTTCGCCAACCTCGGGGCGCTGCTCATGCAGGCGGGGATCCCCTACGACAGCGCCGAAGGCCGGGCGCTGTGCGCCGCGATCGCCGCGATCCTCACCGGCCGGTCGTACGCGACCAGCGCGCTGATGGCGGCGGAGCACGGCCCGTTCCCGCACTTCTACCGCAATCGCCGGGCGATGCTGAAGGTGATCGCCAATCATCGCCGGGCCGCGCGCGGGGTGCCGCGCGATGATGCGGAGTACGAGGATCTGTCCATCCGGCCCGTCCCGATCGACCACGAGCTCTTCGCCGGCGAGCGGATCCGCATCGCCAACGCCGGCGATCTGCTCGACAGCGCCGTGCGCGGCTGGGACGAAGCGCTTCAGCGGGGCGAGGAGTACGGCTTCCGCAACGCGCAGACGACGGTCATCGCCCCCACGGGCACGATCGGCCTCCAGATGGACTGCGACACGACGGGCGTGGAGCCCGACTTCGCCCTGGTGAAGTTCAAGAAGCTCGCGGGGGGCGGATACTTCAAGATCGCCAACGCGTCGCTCCGACCCGCCCTTCGCGCGCTGGGATACGCCCGGGAGGAAATCGACGAGATCATCACCTACGTGATGGGCACGCTGGGCATCGATGTGTCCATGCCCGACAACGACGAGACGGCTGCGAAAACCTTCCGCGCGTTCCTCGAATCGAAGGGCTACACCTCCGAGGAACTCGTGCAGGTCGAGAACCACCTGCCGATGGTCTTTGAGCTTCCCTTCGCATTCAACGCGTGGTCGATGCCCGAGCACGTGCTGGAAGCGGCGGGCGTCGATCCGCAGTCTGCGCGGGCCGACGGGCAGTTCAACGGTCTCCGCGCCCTGGGCCTCTCTCCGCAGACGATCGAAGCGCTCAACCGGGCAATCTGCGGCACGCAGACCGTCGAGGGCGCGCCGCACCTGAAAGGCGAGCACCTCGCCGTCTTCGACTGCGCCAACACGTGCGGGAAGATCGGCCGGCGCTTCATCCCGCCCGAGGGACACATCCGGATGATGGCCACGGCCCAGCCGTTCATCTCCGGCGCGATCTCCAAGACGATCAACCTCCCGCGGGAGGCGACGGTGGACGACATCGCCTCGGCCCTGTGGCTGAGCTGGGCGCTGGGACTGAAGGCCAACGCCCTCTACCGCGACGGCTCCAAGCTCAGCCAGCCGCTCAGCGCCCGCTGCGATGCGGACGTCGAGGAAACGGAAGAGGAGGAAGCGCTGGAGGCCGCGCTGGGGGAAGTATCAACCGAAGCTGTGGCCGTGGCGTCTGCGATATCGACATCTCCGATCTCCTCCGGGTCAGACGAACAGGAGGCCGAGGAGGAGGAGGAGCCGGCGTGCGTTGAGAAGATCGTCGAGCGGATCATCGAACGCCCCATGCGCCGCCGACTGCCCGACACGCGGGAGAGCATCACGCACCGGTTCAACGTCGCGGGCCACGAGGGCTATCTCACCTTCGGGCTCTACGAGGACGGCGCGCCCGGCGAGCTGTTCATCACCATGTCCAAGGAAGGCTCGACGATCGGCGGGCTCATGGACTGCCTGGGCACCGCGATCAGCGTGGCCCTTCAGTACGGCGTGCCCGTCGAGAGCCTGGTGAACAAGTTCGCCCATCAGCGCTTCGAGCCGATGGGCATGTCCACCAATCGCGACATCCCCTTCGCCAAGAGCCTCGTGGACTACATCTTCCGCTGGATGGGCATGACGTTCATTCCCGGCTACCGGGAGGCGAACGCGCCGCAGCGCAGCGAGCCCGCGGCGCCCTCTCAAACCGATACGAACAACCCGGTCAAGGAGGACAAGGAATGGTCGAAGAGCGAATCGGATCACGGGCCGGACGAGCGGATGCCGCGCCTGGCGGATCGATCGTCCGGCGCCGGCGTCGACCCGGGGAGGATCGACGCCGCCCGGCATACGACGGGCAATGGCGGCAAAGGCCCGCGGCGTGTGCCGGCCAGCGGCACCTCCGCCGCGACGACCGCCGCCTCGCCCGCCACCACCGCCGTCGCCCGCGCCCTGGACGCTTCCAACGCCGCGATGCAGAGCGACGCGCCGGCGTGTGAGGTCTGCGGGGCGATCATGGTTCGCAACGGAACGTGTTACAAGTGCCTGAACTGCGGCCACTCCATGGGCTGCAGTTGACGGACCTTCGTTGTCCGGCCGGCGGCTCATCGCTCCGAGAGCCGCCCGGCCTTTTCGGTCGCGATGGGAAAGCGGGCAAGGATTGGAGAGCTCTTACGGTTGGCGAGTGGATGGAACTGACTTGCACAGATCGGGCGACCACGGAACGGGTTGATCCCGATTCTCCGATCACCATCGGAGCAACCTTCTCCGACGCCGGCGGCCCATCGCGACGATTCCCGCGGGTGGTTCATGGATGACCACCATTGCGCCTGGGGAAGCCCGCCTCTCCACGAGGCAATTGGGCTTCTTCTCTTCCCTCCCCCTGAAGCGGTCCCCACCGCCGCTTCGGGGGATTTTTTTGCGAGCGATGAGCCTGGAGTCACCAGACTTGAGCCCGGAGGGTCGACGACTGGGGCGCGGCGCTCTCACGCCGGGGCGCAGCGCAGCGAAGCCCCGGGTCACCCCCGATCCACCCCACGCCCCCGCACCCCCCTCAATCCCACCGGAACACCCCCTTCCGCCACGCGTACACGTACGCGATCACCGACGTGCCGATAAAGAACATGATCCGCCCCAGGAACAGCATCGCCTCCGGGCTGCCCGGCGGCAGCTTCGTGTACGTCACCGCCCACGGGTACAGGAAGATGATCTCGACGTCGAAGACGAGAAACGTCATCGCGAGGATGTAGAATCGCACGTTGAACCGCTTGCGGGCCGTCCCCACCGGGTTCATCCCCGACTCGTAGACGATCTCCTTCACCTCGCCCCGCGCACGCGGCCCCAGCAGATGGGTGGCGATGAGGTTTCCCGCCGCAAACACCACCGCCATCAGGACGAGAATCCCGATCGGCAGATAGGTCGACAGATCCACGGCGAGGCTGAGCACGGCGGTCCTCCTGCTCGATCCACCCGCCGGCCAGGGGCCCGCGGCGGATCGGCAAGAGCCTAGACGCTCCCGCCGCTTGCCTCAAGGCCGCGCCGGCCGCACAATGCCGCCATGCCCTGCCTCGTCGGCCTTCTCGCCCTCTTCACGCCCCGCCTGGCGATCATCCTCGTCGTCATCTTCAGCGACTACCTGGGCCAGGCCTACCAGACGGTGCTCTGGCCCCTGCTGGGATTCATCTTCATGCCCACCACGACCCTGGCCTACGCTTGGGCGATCAACGCCCGGGGCTCGGTCTCGGGGCTGGGCCTGGTCATCGTCGTCCTCGCCGTGCTCATCGACTTGGGCCTGCTCGGCACCGGCGCCAAGTCCGGCCGCCGAAAAGCGCCGAGGAAGGCCTAGCGCCCATCCCGGCGTACAGCCCCCC
>JAXHTH010000276.1:0-3166 GCA_034211115.1 Planctomycetota bacterium
CTGAGAGAACGCGAGGAGGCGCGTCGACGGGCCGATGACGCGCGCCGGCGCCAGGACGCGCAGCGGCGCGCCGATGAGCTCCGTCGACGCCAGGAGGCGCGACAGCGCGCCGATGACCTTCGCCGTCGCCTCGAGCAGCAGCGCCGCCAGGACGAGGCGCGCCGACGAGACGCACAACGCTCCACCCGACCCGAACTCCAGCGAAGAACCTCCCCCGAGCGCACGCGGCCGGATACGCGATCGCGCACGACGGAAGACCGGCGCTCGATCCGGCCGCCGCGTCTCGATCCGCGCCGTGACACCGGCGATTCCCGCTTCCGTTCGCGTCCGTCCGACGCGCCGCGGACGTCGCCGCGGACGTCGCCGCGCGGCGGGCCGGACATCGTGATCATGCCGCCGGGCACGAGCCCGGACCGCCCGGGTTCGCGCGAAGTGCTCCGCCGCCGACCCGATCGATGGACCAGCCGCGACACGCTCTCCTCCCCGGGCACGCCAACCATCACCCCCGGAGGCGGCGGAACCGTCAGGCCGCGCATCACGCCCAACCTCACGCCGGTGATTCACGACGACGACCCGCCCGAGCTTTCACCCCCGCCGGGCCTGCGCCTGGATCGGGATGCCGATCCCGGAAACGACCTGGACCGGTTCCAACCCGATCCGCCGCACATCTGGCCGCGCTACGACGGCGAGCATGACGAGGACGGCGGCGATTACGGGGACGACGACTACCACGATGACGACGAACCCTACGGCGGCGGGCACCATTACCCGCCGGAGACCGTCATCGAAGACGTCATCTGCGACGACTTCCACTATCATCATCACTACCACTACAACTTCCTCGACTGCGGCCCCGGCTACTGGCATCACTGGCGCTGGGGCCATCGTCCGTGGCACGGCTGGCGCTGGTGGTACTGCGACGGGTGGGACGGCTGGTCATTCTGGTTCAGCTTCTGGGGCGGCCGATCCTGCCGATGGTGGTTCAGCTTCTCCTTCAGCTTCGGTGATGACTTCTGGGGATACTGCCATCCCTGGCGGCACTATCGCCTCCGTTACGACGGGTGTTACGTGCGCTACCATCGGCCCTGGCGCGGCTGGCTGAGACGGCACTACCGGCCGCATTATTACCTTCACTCCCGGTGGCCCTGGCAGTACCACCCCGGGTACGACGACTGGTCGGCGCCGCGCAACGACTGGTACCTGTCGTATCGCGTCTCGACGCCGGTGTATTATGTGGTCGAGAAGCCTCAGCCGGCGCTGCCGAACATTGACGATGCATGGGGCGTGCTGAGGCGGGGCGATCTCGAGACGGCCCGGGACATGTTCAGCGATCTCGTCTACGCGCTTCCCTACGAGGGCGAAGCGCGGATCGGCTACGCCCTCGCCTCCGGCCTGCTCTATCGCGACAGCGCCGCGGTATCGGCGATGCGGCGCGCGATGCGCGATGAGCCCTCCGCCCTCCGCGCCGTCCCCCGCGATGCGTCCCTGCGCCAGCGGCTCCGGTCGCTGCTGGACTTCTACGCCGACCGGGCACGCCGCGACTTCGGGGATCTCGATGCCCTGTTCATGGTGGCCGCCCTGCGCTACCTGCTCGACGAGCCGTCCGTGGCGTACTTCGCCGCCGACGCCGCCATCCGCAGCGGCGATGAGGACACCGCCACGAGGAACCTGAAGTTGCTCATCGAGGAGACGATGTACGAGGCGTTCTAGCCCCGCGGTGGTGGCACGACGCTCCGCGTCGTGCGAACCGCGGTGGCACGACGCTCCGCGTCGTGCGGCGGCGATCCACCGTGACGTTCCAACAGAAAGCTTCCCGCGGGTATGCATCCGCGGCCGTTGACCGATGCGGTGAGAAAACCCGTGCACGTCGCAACGGCGGGGGCCGGCGGCTACACTCCCCCCCATGCAGCTTCTTTTCGCCACGTCGAACCCGCACAAGATCGAGGAGGTCGCCGCCATCCTCGCCCCGCAGGGGATGGAGGTGATCGGCCTCGACGCGCTCGACGTTCGGCCGGACGAGCCCGTCGAGGACGGCGAGACGTTCCAGGCCAACGCACGCATCAAGGCGATCGGCTACGCGCAGGCCACCGGCCGGCCGTGCCTGGCCGACGATTCCGGGCTCGAGGTCGATGCCCTGCGCGGCGCGCCCGGTGTCGTGTCGGCGCGGTACGCGGGAAGCGGCGAGACCCGCGCCGAGCAAACGGCGGCGAACAACGCCCGGCTGCTGCGCGAACTGGTGGGCGTGCCGCCCGATCGGCGCGCCGCCCGCTTCGTCTGCGCGATGTGCCTCGCCGATCAGGAGGGAGCGATCCTGGCCGAATCGCGCGGCACCCTCGAGGGCGTCATCGCCGACGAGCCGCGCGGCACCAGCGGCTTCGGATACGACCCGCTCGTGTACCTGCCCGAGCTCGGCCACACCGTGGCCGAGCTCAGCGCGGACGAGAAGAACGCCCGTTCACATCGCGGCGAGGCGGCGCGGCGAATGGCCGACCTCATCGCCGACCTTCAGCTCGCCTGAGCAATCTCCGGCACAAGGCGCGAAGTGCGAATCACGTGTCACGGATCAGGAGGAATCATCCGAGAAGCGATCGGTACGCATCGACATAAACAAGAGCGCCCGACAGCGCCAGTTGCACGAGGCCGAGCAGGAGCGGGCCGATCCACCAACGGCGCATCGGACGCGGCGCGCCGGGCGCGACCGGCGATGCGGCCAGCGACGCCAGCCAGATCAGCTCGATGAGCACGATCGGCTCGCAGTAGCGCTGCCAGGCCTCGGAGTTGCAGCTCTGTGCGGCCAGCCAGCCGAGCAGGGACAGGAGCAGGAACGTCGCGGCGCGGCCGTGCCCGGCGGCGAACGCGGCCCGGCCGGCGAACACCACCACCATCGCCCCCAGCATCGCCGCGGGCGGGAACAGCATCGAGCAATGTCCGATCGCCGGAAGATGCCGCGTCAGATCCCACAGTCCGCCGTAGCGACCGGCCTCCTGGTCATACACCGTCGGGATGAGCAGCGCCGCCAGTGCGGCGATGATGAGCGCGACCCACAGCAGCGCATCCGCCCGCAGCCGGCGCCCGCAGCCGGCAAGAAACACCGGGAGGAAGAACACGCCGAAGAGACCGCACAGCGCGAGCGTGAGCGGAATGACCGCCGGGTTGACGCCCGAGG
>JAXHTH010000277.1:0-45166 GCA_034211115.1 Planctomycetota bacterium
GTCCGCCTCCCGGACGATGTGCAGGGCGGCCTTGCTCCTGACGATCTCGGTCCGCGTCTCGTAGCAGGGCTTGTCGATCCGGGCGACGAGGCCGCAGTTGAATCGGCTGGTGAGCCGCTCCTCGAGGTCGGGGATCTCGTTGGGCGGTGCGTCCGAACTGAGCACGATTTGCCGGTTCCCCTGGTAGAGGCAGTTGAACGTGTGGAAGAATTCCTCCTGCGTTCGGTCACGCTTCGACAGGTCGTGGATATCGTCGATGACGAGCATGTCGACGTTGCGGAAGCGATGCCGGAAGCCTGCCATCTGGCCCGCCTGCACCGCGTCCAGAAACTGCGTCATGAACCCGTCGCAGGACGTGTAGTAGATGCGCAGGGTCGCGTTGGCGCGCATCGCCGTCTGGCAGATGGCCTGGAGGAGGTGCGTCTTGCCCAGGCCGACGCCGGCATGAATGAAGAACGGGTTGTACGCGCGTCCCGGTTTGCGGGCCACCGCGCTGGCCGCGGCATGGGCGAGTCGGTTGCCCGGCCCGACGATGAAGTTCTCGAACGAAAAGTCGGGGCTGAGCAGCATGTCTTCGTCGAAGGCCGTCGGGGGGCGGTAGGCGCCGCTCTCCGCCGTCGCGGGTGCGGCGGCGTCGTGCTCGCGGCTCTCCTCGGCCAGCTCGTCCTCACCGACGAACCGAACCACCAGGAGCCTGCCGGTGACGGCCTGGGCGGCTTCCTGGAACTGCCTCACGCATGACCGCCGCAGGTACTTGAGCTGGACGAGCTCGCGGACGAGGAGCTTGAGCGTCCCGCCGGAAACCTCCAGGGCTTCGATGTCGTCAAACCAGTGACGACACATGCTGGCGTGGTGCTTTCTCAGGTGCGCAAGGATCGCATCCCTGAGTTGTGGATCCGGTCGCCCCATCAATGCTGCCTCGACAAGGGGATCGGTGACAGGTGGATGATCGCTGGCGAGCACCCGGCTTCCCACCAGCCGGTTCGGGTGCGGCGCACGTGCTCGTGCAGCGGAGGTGCACACAATCTACGGGGGCGCACCGGCATCGTCAACCACGCAGTGGCGGCCCGGCCGGGACACGTCAGGAGCCGGACTTCTCCGCCACCTCCGCCGCCTGCTGCTCGTAGCGCTGCCGGTTGCTGCGGTGGTCCATGAGGAAGTGGACGCGTTGAGCCTGCTCCTCCCCGATGAGCCTGACGAGCTGTGTCCGCGCCCGAAGCAGGTTGGTGCGCCGGGAGAGGTGGCAGAGCACGACCGCCTCGGCCTCCCAGACCTTCAGCAGGGCCGCGATGTCATCCACGTGCAGATGCTTGCCCACCGCGGCCCGGGCGCGATGATCAGGCTCGAAAAACGTGCACTCGGAGATCATGATCTTCGCGTGCACGAACTCGTCCCGGTACAGGGCCGGGGTCAGCTCGGTGTCGCCCGTGTAGCCCACCAGGGGGATGTCCAGCGTTCGCGTGATCTCGACCCCCTGGGCCTTCAGATCCCGCAACTGCTCCTGCGGCCGGTCGTAGAACTCCTCCTTGAGCTTGCTCCGCCGCTCGACGACCGTAAACCCCAGTGCGGGTACGGTATGGCTCATTTCGACGGCACGGAGGAAGATGTTGTTCTTGATCTCGACCTGGGCATCCGGCTCGAGAGGAATGATCTCGTGTTGCGTGTGCTGCTGCTCCAGCTCGATCCAGCTCCGCATCATCCGGCGCAGCGGCTCGGCGAGCGCGGGATGGCACAGACAGGTTCCCAGGCCCATGCGCTGAAACATCCGCTGGCTGAAGTAGTACGGCAGCCCGCCGATGTGATCCATGTGGCCGTGACTGAGGGCCACGTACGGGCTGCTCAGCGCGATCCGCGGGCACATCCCGATGTCGAAGGTGACATCGAGCTCCGGGACCTGCACCACCGTCTGCTCACCGGCGACACTGATCCCCTGCACCCGGAACGGGGGCACGTACAGAAACCCGACCTGCCCCGTGCGGGGCGGAGCCTTCGGGAGCATTGAAAACCTCCTTCGATCGCGCTTTCGCCCGATCGGGATCAATCCACGTGGCGACCATCGTAGGCAATACGGGGGCCCGGTCAACCGGGAATCGTCGGCTCCAGGGGCCGGCGCTGGACGACGCCTGCCGGGGCTCGATCCCGCCGGTTGGCGATTGACCGATCCGAACTTCGGGCTATCCTCATGTCCGCTGCTGCGCCCCGTTCGTCTAGTGGCCTAGGACGCCGGGTTCTCATCCCGGTAACAGGGGTTCGAGTCCCCTACGGGGTGCTTTTCTCTCAGAAGGTCTGATCGGGACGCGCCCGCGGTCGCCGGCCGCGGGCTGTCTCTGCGCTGTCTGAGGCACGGCGACCATCACCGCCCTGGCCTCGGTCACTCTTTTTGGTTCATGTAAGGGTTCCCGGCCGCGGACCACGGGCCGTGCAGGCGGGCGGTCACTCTCCCTCCATGAATATGACCCGCCCCAGACGGGTTGGCTCCTCCAGCCGGCCGCATATCGGACCGGTGCGATTCCTTTCGCCGCAACCCGCGAGGAGGAGGCCTTCCCCATGTCGACGACCGGCAGTCCGACCACCACGCCCGGGATCCGAACGACGACCAATCCGCTTGATCTGATCGATGTTGATCACGTGCGCTTCTATGTGGGCAACGCCCGGCAGGCCGCGGTCTTCTACGCCTACGCCTTCGGCTTTCAGATCGAGCAGGTCAGCGACCTGACGACCGGCAGCCGGGAGGAAGCATCGTACCTGCTCACGCAGGGCAATATCCGTCTTTTGCTCACCTCCGGCCTGCACAAGGACCATCCGGCCCAACAGGAGGTGAGCCGGTACGGGGACGGTGTGAAGGACATCGCCCTCACCGTCGACGATGCGGCCGCGGCGTGGGAGCGCGCGACCGCCAACGGCGGCGAGAGCGCCTACGCGCCCGTCGAGTTTGCCGACGAGCACGGCAGCATCGTCATGGCGGGTGTTCAGACCTACGGCCGGGTGGTGCACAGCTTCGTCAGCCGCTCGGGCGGGTACGCGCTGGACAACGTCCGCCGCGGCGGCGCCTTCGCACCCCGCTTCCGCGAGGCGGGCCACTCCGCCTTGAACGAGTACAACCGTGCCAACCCCTGCGGGCTCATGTTCCTCGACCACTGCGTGGGAAACGTCGAGGAAGGGAAGATGAATGACTGGGTGAAGTGGTACGAGAGCGTCCTCGAGTTCTCGATGTTCAAGCACTTCGACGATCAGGACATCTCGACCGAGTACTCGGCCCTCATGTCCAAGGTCATGGCCTCGGGCAATCATCTCATCAAGATGCCCATCAACGAGCCGGCCGAGGGGAAGAAGAAGAGCCAGATCCTCGAGTATCTGGAGTGGCACGACATGACGCCCGGCGTGCAGCACCTGGCCTTCCGCACCGATGACGGCCTGCACTCCGTGGCCGCCCTTCGCAACCGCGGCGTGGACTTCCTCACCATACCCGAGGTCTATTACGACACCGTCTGGCAGCGCGTCGACACCATGCTCCGCGAGCACGGTCATGAGCCGGTGCGCGAGGATCACGAGCGCATCCGCGATCTGGGGATTCTCGTCGATGCCGACGACGAAGGGTATCTCCTCCAGCTCTTCACGAAGCCGCTGCAGGACCGGCCGACGCTGTTCTTCGAGATCATCTGCCGCCGCGGCAGCCAGTCCTTCGGCAAGGGCAACTTCAAGGCCCTCTTCGAAGCCCTCGAACTCGAGCAGGAGCGCCGGGGGAACCTCTGATCATCAGGAAACCGCCCTGGAAGAACACCCCGGACGATCGACGTCCGGGGTGTCCTTCATCGATGCTTTTCCTTCGATCGTTTCTTCCGTTTTCCGCGCGCCGCCTCGAACACGCAGCGGGCGTACGACTCCGACACGGTCGCGAACTCGCACTCGCGCACGTCCAGCGTTCTCATCTCTCCGCCGGGCAGCCGGACGAACACGTGCGGCAGACACACCGCCTTGACCTTCATCGGCGGGAACGGATCGGACGGCAGCCACCGCACGCGAATCGGTTCGCGCGAGCGCCACTGACCCTCCTCGCAGCGCACGATGGGCGGCGCGAACTCGCTGATCCAGTACAGCACCGTGACGCACATCCCTTCGCGGATGTCCTCCGGCGCCAGCTTACGCGCGATGTCGGTGTTGTGATCCATGACAGGTTCCCTGCCGAAGAGGGTCCTCGGAGACAGACAGACCGGGCGTGCGACCGCCTCGGGCCGCCGCCTGATCACCATTGGCGTCCGTCTGGGACGGGGTCAGCCCGGCGCCAGATCGCGTAATCGACCGGCGCGCGGCATCTCCTCGCCCAGCCGGGCTGGGCGAACGCCTGAACCGTGATGGTCTGGCTTCAGGAGACGCATGGCTTGAGCCTTTGCAGGGAACGGAAAGGCCGCATCATGCGCCGATGGGGCACGCTGTCAAGGATTTTCTCGTGCTTTTATCCTGAAAAGTTCTGCCGCGGCTCTCATCCCGCCGGCGCCGCCCAATTCGGGGAATGCCACGGGGGACAAGTGACGTTAGAAAGAGGCGATCGATTGCCGCATCCTGTTTCACCAGACAAGGCCTGATCACCATGCCGTACTACACCAACCTCGGCCAGTTGCCGCCCAAGCGGCACATCCAGTTCCGCCGCCCCGATGGCGCCCTCTACTCCGAGGAGGTCTTCGGTACCGAGGGATTCGTCGGCCCCACCTCGACGCTCTATCACATCCACCCGCCCACGCAGGTGACGGGCTGGAAGGCCGTCTACTCCACGAAGGCCGAGTACGTCGAGACGGACGTCATGCGCATGCGGCACCTCAAGACCGCCCCCATGCCCGCGAAGGGCGATCCGATCACCGGCCGCGTCGTCCTCTTCGGAAACAGCGACTGCGAGATGAGCCTCTGCGCGCCCGCCGAGCCGATGGAGTACCACTTCAAGAACGGCCAGGGCGATGAGTGCATCTTCATCCACCACGGCTCGGGCACCGTGTACACCTCCTTCGGCACCCTGCGCTTCCGCCGCAAGGACTACATCATCATTCCCAAGGGCACCATCTATCGAATGGTGTTCGACGACCAGCCGGCGGGCGAGCCGAACCCGCGATTCCTCGTCATCGAGACCGTCAACGGTTCGCACATCCTCCCTCCGCCGCGGTATCTGTCGAAGAAGACGGCTCAATTCCTCGAGCACGCTCCGTACTGCGAGCGCGACCTCCGGCCCCCGGAATTGCCGTTGACCTACGACGAGGCGGGCGATTTCGAGGTGCGCATCAAGGCCCGCGACTGCGTGCACAGCTACATCTACGACCACCACCCGCTCGATGTCGTCGGCTGGGACGGCTGCTACTACCCGTACCTGTTCAACATCGACGAGTTCAGCCCGATCACCGGCGCGCTGCACATGCCGCCGCCGATCCATCAGACCTTCGAAGCGCACAACTTCGTCATCTGCTCGTTCTGCCCGCGGCGGCTGGATTATCATCCCCAGGCGGTCCCCGTGCCGTACAACCACAGCAACCTCGACAGCGATGAGGTGCTGTATTACGTCGAGGGCGATTACAAGGCGCGCAAGGGCATCGAGGTCGGCTCCATCACCGCCCACCCGCAGGGCATCCCGCACGGCCCGCACCCGGGCACCGTCGAGAAGTCGCTGGGCAAGGAGTGGACGACGGAACTGGCCGTGATGTGCGACACCTTCCGGCCTCTCTTCCCGACGAAGGCCGCGCTGGAGCTGGACGACCCGGCCTATCCGGAAAGCTGGAAGGGCGAGCACTTTCCGACGACCGCCGGCACACACGCTCCCAACGGCGAAGCCGAGCCGGCCGCGCCAACGCCGCAGCGCGAACCCGCCGCCGTCGACACCAGCGGCTGATCGGCGCACGCTCGGCTTGCACGGAGGTGGCACGACGCTCCGCGTCGTGCGGCCATCTCTTTCGCGACAATGTGGACCGAAGCCCCCGCGGATTTCCATCCGCGGCTATGGTAATGGCGCTTACAGACACGGGGACCCCGCCATGACCGATTCGTCTCAAGGCCGTCGCAGACCCTGGTACCGCCCGCGGAACGTGATCCTCGCGATCGTGCTCGTCATTCTGCTGGTCTGCGGGTGGGCAGTCCTCGAAACATGGCGCGCCTACACGGCCGAACCCGCCGTCACCATCGACAGTCGCGCTGAACTGACCGCTCTTTGCGAATCCCGGCAGCCGCCCGGCGCGAACGGCTGGATCCCGCTGGCTGCCGTGCTGGATCGCGTCGAAGCGGCGCAGCGATTGGATCGCTCAAGCGAAGTCCCTTCTTGAAGATGACCAGTTCATCGACGACCTGCGCGCAGCGCTGGCGAAACCACGATTCATCCGACCATGGCGATCCGAGGGCATGTTGATCATGACCGAGATGTTGCCGTTCGTTTCTCCTGCGCGATCCCTTGGCGATGCCCTCGCGGAGCGCGCCCGCCTCGCCGCCGTGTCGGACCACTGGCCGACCGCTGTCGATTCCTTCCGACTCTGCGCGCGCCTCGGAGATGCCATCGCGGTGCAGCCAAGCACTATCTGTATGCTCGTCGGTGCTGACATCCAGACAAAGGCTCTCACCGAGGCAAGGCATCTGCTGAACGAATATGGTCTGTCTTCGGAAACGGCCGCGCAGATCTCCGACATTGTGTCGGATCTCATCGATGTTCCCGGCGAGCGAGCCGTCGAGATCAACCATCTCGACACCAGGGACGCCCTGCAATGGACACACGGCGCCGGCGGCTACGCTCTGCCCCTGGTGACGCTGTTTGACAGCGTCGTCACATCGGGAGGACTCGTGGGGATGACTCCCGTCGATCCGGAGAACGATGAACGAACGCTGATGCGCGCGGCGATCGCTCGATGGTATCTGGCGACTCACGCCGAGAACATCGCCCTCGCCGATCGCTGGCACGACGGTCTTGCCTCGCGCGCGGCGCGCCCCTTCCCGTCGCGCTGGGATGACTGGCCGCCCGCCGAACTCAGCGCCGCCATCAAGGACCCGCGACACGCAGTTCTTGCGTACTTCCTGGCCAAGATCGAGCGGGCTGTCGATGAGCAGGATGTGCTTGACCTGCAGCGCGGCGCGACGTTAATCATGACCGCAATCGAGCGGTACACGGCCCGCCATCAGCAGCCACCGGACACGCTCCGGAAGCTTACGCCGGGATTCCTCGACACGCTGCCGAACGATCCGCTCTCCGGCGAGCCGTTCGGGTATCGTCGGCTTGACGACGATCCGCACAACCGCGCTTATGTGCTTTACAGCCTCGGTCCCGACAGAGTCGACGACGGGGCCCTGCCCGAACAGCCACCGTCGACGATTGAACTCATATTCCGGCCCGAGGACGTGGACATCGTTCTGAACCCTCCGCGGCGCGAAGGGCTGGGTCGATGATTGCGATGCGGTGATCGCTGTCTCACCGCCGCGGCCCTCCGCGTTTCGAATCCTCTCAATCCGCCGGCAGCACCACGCCGCGGCACTCGCCGAAGCCGATGCGGGCGGCGCCTTCGCGCTCGCAGTATGCCTTGATAATCACCTCATCGCCGTCCTGGAGGAACTTGCGTTCCGTGCCGTCGGGGAGCTGGATCGGATTCTGCCCGCGCCAGGTCATTTCCAGCAGGCACCCTCGCGCGGATTCCTCGGGGCCGGAGATGGTGCCGGAGGCGAGCAGGTCGCCCGGGCGCATGTTGCAGCCGGTGGAGGTGTGATGCGCGAGCATCTGCGCGATCGTCCAGTACATGTCGCGGAAGTTGCCGCGGCTGACGCGATGCGGGTCCAGCCCCCGGTCGCGCATCTGCGGCGATGCAATGAACACATCGCAGGTTATATCGAGGCCGAAGTCATCGACGGGTTTGAGGTAGTCGAGCAGCGGCGGATCGTCGGCGCTGCGCGGTGGGCCCGGTACGCGGAACGGCGCCAGCGCATCGAGCGTCACCACCCACGGGCTGATCGTCGTCGCGAAGTTCTTCGCATTGAACGGCCCCAGCGGCTGATACTCCCACTTCTGGATGTCGCGCGCCGACCAGTCGTTGACGATGCACAGGCCGAAGATGTGCTCGCCGGCGCGCTCCATCGTGATGCGCTCGCCCATCTCATTGCCCGGGCCGGTGAAGAAGCCCATCTCCAGCTCGTAATCGAGCAGGCGGCAGGGGCCGAAGGTTGGCGTCTCCGCATCATCCGCCTTCGTCTGCCCCATCGGCCTGCGCACGGGCGTGCCGGAGACGACGATCGAACCCGCGCGGCCATGGTACCCCACGGGCAGGTGCTTATAGTTCGGCATCAACGGATTGTCCGGGCGGAACATCGACCCGACGTTCGTCGCGTGATGAATCGAGGCATAGAAGTCGGTGTAATCGCCGATCGCGACGGGCATGAGCATCTCGGCTTGAGACTGCTCGATCAGCAGCTTGGATCGAAGTTCGGCATTGTCGCGCAGCGTGGCCGTGTCGGCGGCGAGCAGGTTGCTGATCGCCCGTCGCGTCCTCGTCCACGAAGATCGCCCCAGCGCAAGGAAATCGTTCAGCGTCGTCGCGGAGAGCGCGCAGCGCGCCTCGGGCCCGATCTCATCGAGCAGGCCAGCTTCGACCGCGCCCTGAATATCGAACACCGAAGCGCCGACCGCGACGCCGATCCGCGGCGCCTCGTCGCTTCCCTCTCGTCGAAAGACGCCGCAGGGCAGATTCTGAATCGGGAAATCACCGGCCGGATCGCCGGCGGATTCAATCCAGCTCCGCCGTTGCGGGTCGTGTGTGTCATCAAGAAGCTGTGTCATGCGTCGACCTTGCGGTTATGAAACACGGAGGGCCGCTGAGGGCGGCGGAGAGGAGAAGAAACTGCTACCTGTATTGGGAATGTCGATTGACGTTTGGCAAGCGTCAGTGATCTGTCGATCGAGGTTAGGCACACTCTATCTGCCTCTCCGCGGCTCCCCGCGGCCCTCCGCGTTTCCAATCACAGAAGTCCCAGCGCGCGGAGATCAGCGCGGGGTTCGTCGAAGGAGCAGGAGCCGAAGGAGATCGCCAGCGCCAGGCGCGTGTCCTCGAGCTGCTGGGCTGTGAGCTTGTAATCGCGCCACGTCAGGCCGTCATCATCGAAGACGAAGGCGTCGATGCTCTCCTCTTCAAGGACGGGGAGAAGGTCCGATTCGGCAAGGTCCGCATTGAGGGCGAGGGCGGCCGCGATGAAGACGTTGAGAAAGCCGAACTCCTTCGTCCCGACGGCTTCGGAATGGTGCCGCAGCGGATGATGGAGACCTGCGGTCGCCTTGAACGGAACATCCGCCGCCGCGCAGGCGGCGATGAAACGGGCGACGTCGCGCAGGCTCGGATAGCGATCCGCCGTCACGCCGCCCGTGCGGATCTTTGCGCCGGCTTCGCCACCCACGAGGGACGCGATCAGCCCGCGCGGATCATCGCGGGTCGGAAGCTCGAAAAAGGGATAGAGATCATCGGGGATCTGATCGAGCGTGTGATCGATCGCTTCGGCCGCGTCGGCCTTGAGCTCGATGACATCGATCAGTGCCAGCCCCCGCTCGGGCGTGCGATGGATGTCGTTGAAGGATGCGATGCGCTTCAGATCGGCCGCGAGCCGGTCATCGCCCGCCGGTACGGTGAGCGCAGAGATCGGCCACGGATCGGCCTCCGCCGATGTCGGAAGATGATCAGCCGCACAGGCCTCGAACTCATCGAGGCGCGCTGCGGGGACGATCAGTCGCTCCAGGAGCCAGGCATCGTCGGTCGCCAGGTACGAGGCGTAGTTCGCGACGGTGGTCGGCATGTCCAGTGACGCGGGCGGGAAGAGGCCGGCGTAATCGATGATGTTCGACAGCAGGGCGGAGACGCTGTCGGCGATCGGTCGGCCGGCTGGGTGGTGTCTCATCGAGGCTGGTTCCATCGAGGTGCTCCCTGGCCTGACTCCGCCGGAGCCGGAGGTCGAACTATCACATGCATGAGGTTGGAAACAGACGATCATTGCGCCGTGCGGCGACGCGGTCAAAGGGTCGGCCGGCGCGGGGTGGAGGCGGCGGATCGAAGGAAGTCGCCGGTCCCGGGTTAATAGGTAAATCATTATTGAATAAGGATTTAGAGACCGCCGGCGTGCGATCTGCCCCGCGTCGATCGGCCTGGTCGGCCGCGCGTCTTCTCCCGCCTTCCTCGCCCGTGGTTCATCAACCGCCCGGCGAGATCGCGGTATATGCGACGGTCGGCCGCCGCTGAGCCGCTCGTCGCCGGCCGTTGAGGAAGACACGTCGGGTATGCTCGACCAGAGTCGTTCATCGCGCCGGAGGCGGGTGGACCGTTCCTCTCCGGCGGTGGCGCCTCCCGCGCTCGCCGCTTCGATGCATCACTGTTGGCCTGGAAGATCACCAGCATGAAAACGACGAATCAACTCATCGTGCTTCTCGCCCTTCTGCTTTGTCTCATTGTTCCGAGCGCCCGCGCCGAGGCCCAGGATGAGGAGGCGGAAGAGGTCGCCGTTCAGAAACAGGAGTCCGCCGAACCGGACGAAGAGAGCAAAGGCGCCGATCAGGAAGCGGAAGGAGAAGAAGAGGAAACAGGGGAAGAAGAAGAGGACGAGGAGGAAGTTCTCACCGCGGGGACGTTCGCCGGCCTGAAGCTGCGCTGCCTCGGCCCCGCGCTGACCTCGGGCCGCATCGTCGACTTCGCGGTCGAGCCGGGAAACCGAAGCCACTACTACGTGGCCGTCGCTTCCGGCGGGGTCTGGAAGACCACCAACGCGGGCACGACGTTCACGCCGATCTTCGACAGCCAGGGATCGTATTCGATCGGCTGCATCGCGATGGATCCGAACAACCCCGCCGTCATCTGGGTCGGGACCGGCGAGAACAACAGCCAGCGAAGCGTCTCCTTCGGCGACGGCGTCTACCGCAGCCGCGATGGCGGCGCGCACTGGGAGAACATGGGTCTGAAGGAGTCCGAGCACATCGGCATGATCGCCATCGATCCGCGCGATTCGGAAACCGTTTATGTCGCCGCGCAGGGCCCGCTCTGGTGTTCGGGCGGTGATCGCGGGCTTTACAAGACGACCGACGGCGGCACGACCTGGGAATGCGTTCTTCACATCAGCGACGACACCGGCGTGAACGAGGTACACCTCGATCCGCGCGATCCGGACATCGTGTACGCCTCATCGTATCAGCGCCGCCGCCACGTGTGGACGCTCATCCACGGCGGTCCCGAGTCGGCGCTGTATAAGTCGACGAATGCCGGCGCGACGTGGCGGAAGATCACGCACGGCCTGCCCGGCGGGGACAAGGGCCGCATCGGCCTCGACATCTCACCCGCCGATCCCGACGTGCTGTACGCGATCATCGACGCCAGGGGCGACAGCGGAGGGTTCTTCCGCTCCACGAACCGCGGCGAGAGCTGGCAGAAGCGCAGCGGCTACCGAACCACCAGCGCACAGTATTACAACGAGATTATCTGCGATCCCGAAGATGTCGACCGCGTTTACGTCCTCGACACAGTTCTCCACGTCACCGACGACGGCGGCAGGACATTCCAGCGCATGCCGCGCAGGTACCGTCATGTCGATGATCATGCGCTGTGGATCGACCCCGCGAACGCGGACTACATTCTCGTCGGCTGCGACGGCGGGGTCTATGATACGTATGACCGCGGAGAGAACTGGCACTTCAAGCCGAATCTGCCCGTGACGCAGTTCTACCGCGTTACCGTCGACAACTCGACGCCCTTCTATTATGTCTACGGCGGGACACAGGACAACAATACGCTGGCCGGTCCGTCGCGGACGACGAGACGCGAGGGGATCACCAACGAAGACTGGTTCGTCACCGTGGGCGGGGACGGGTTCAAGACCCAGGTCGACCCGGAGGATCCCAACATCGTCTACAGCCAGTTGCAGTACGGCGGGCTTGTCCGTTACGATCGGCGCAGCGGGGAACGCGTCGACATCAAGCCGCGCGAAGCGCCGGACGAAGACCCGTATCGATGGAACTGGGACGCGCCGCTCATCATCAGTCCGCACAGTCATACGAGACTGTATTTCGCGGCGAACCGGCTCTTCCGATCCGACGATCGAGGCAACACCTGGCGGGCGATCAGCGGCGATCTCACGAGGCAGATCGATCGGAACACCCTGGAGGTGATGGGCCGGATCTGGCCGGTGGATGCCGTGGGCAAGCACGACAGCACATCGTACTACGGTAACATCGTGGCCCTGAGCGAGTCGCCGCTCGTCGAGGGCCTGATCTACGTCGGCACCGATGACGGGCTGGTCCAGGTGACAGAGGACGGCGGGGAGACGTGGCGGAAGATCGAGACGTTCCCCGACGTTCCCGAGATGACCTATGTGAGCGGCCTCACCGCGTCGCAGCACGACGCCGATGTGGTCTATGCGACCTTTGATAATCATAAGAAAGGCGACTTTGAGCCCTACGTGCTCAGGAGCGGCGATCGAGGCCGAACATGGGAGTCGATCGTCGGCGACCTGGCGGAGCTGCAGATTGCGTACATCGTCGCCGAAGATCATGTGAAGCCGGAACTGCTTTTCCTCGGGACGGAGTTCGGCGTGTATTTCACGCCCGATGGGGGCGGACGGTGGATCAGACTCAAAGGCGGGATGCCGACGATCGCGGTGCGTGATATCGCCATACACGCCGGGCAGACCGACCTCGTGCTCGGAACGTTCGGGCGTGGGATCTACGTGCTGGACGATTACACGCCGCTGCGGCTGGCGGACGAGCAATGGCTGGAGCGCGGGCCGAGCGTGTTCCCGATTCGCCCCGCGTTGCGCTATATCGAGCGCAGCCGGGGGAGAGGGTCGCAGGGGGCTTCGTTTTACCGGGCGCCGAACCCGCCTTTCGGCGCCGTGTTCACGTATTACATTGACGAAAAGCCGCTCACGCGGCGGGAGCGCCGCAAGAAGGCGGAGAAGGAAGCGATCAAGGCGGGTGAAACGCCGCCGTATCCGACGATCGAGGAGCTTCGCGCCGAGGAGGAGGAGCGCGCGCCGACCATCCTGCTGCTGGTGCGCGATGAGAGCGGAGCACTTGTGCGACGGCTGAGGGGGTCGCGAAGTGAGGGGATCCACCGGGCGGTGTGGGACCTCCGTCTTCCGGCCCGCACGCCGGTCAGGCCGCGGCGTTCCGGGGACGGCCCGTCCGGCCCGCTGGCGTTGCCGGGCCTGTATACCGTCACGCTTGCGAAGGAAGTGGACGGCGTGGTGAGCGAGTTGACGGAGCCGCAGCCGTTCGAAGTGCTGCCGCTCGAGCTGGCGACGTTCGCGGCGGCGGATCGGGCGCAGGTGCTCGCCTTCAGAAAGAAGGTGGCGGATCTGAATCGAGCCGTGCAGGGAGCGCTGCGCGCGGCCGGGGAGGCGCAGGAGCGCATCGACCACGTTCGTCAGGCGGTTCTTGACACGCCCGACGCAAGCCTTGGCCTGATCACGGAGGTGAACGAACTCGACCTGCGCCTGGAGGACATCCTCCGGGAGTTGCGCGGCGACCGTACGAAGCGCACGTACCGCGAGCCGACGCCGAGTTCGATTCGTTCGCGCGTCAGCCGCATCGTGTACGGCCAGTGGAACGTCACATCGGCGCCGACGCAGACCCAGCGTGACGCATACCGCCAGGCGGGTGAGGCGTTCACCGATGTGCTCGACGAACTCCGTCTTCTCATGGAAGAGGACCTGGTGCGGATCGAGGAGAAGCTGGAACGCGTGGGCGCGCCGTGGACGCCGGGACGAATCCCGGCGTGGGAGATGAAGTGATCGGTGAGGATTGCGGAAGGGTCCGGATGACGACATTCGACGCACAGATCACGTTCTGTTACACGCCGGATCTTGAGGCGACGGCGCACTTCTACGAGGGGACGATGGGACTTTCGCTCGCGCTCGACCAGGGGTCGTGCCGGATCTACCGCGTTGTCGACGGCGCGTTTTTGGGGTTCTGCACGAAGCCGGACACGCCGCGGCCGGAGAGCATCATTCTGACGTTCGTGACGGGCGATGTTGACGGCTGGTACGCCCGTCTGCGGGCGCGTGGCGTGGTCTTCGAGACGGCGCCGTCATACAACGAGAGGTTCAGGATCTATCATTGTTTTGCCCGGGATCCGAACGGGTATCGCATCGAGATCCAGCGGTTCGATGACCCGCGCTGGTCGGATTGAGGGCGGCGTTCAGTCGACACCGGGGAGTCGGATCCGGATGTTGACGAATTCGAAGTCGTCGTAGTCGGATCCGCCGTAGACGCTTCTGATTTCGAGGGTATTGGTGCCTTCGCGGAGCCATGAAGCGGGGAACGTGGCTTGGAAAGGACCGAAGCTGCCGTCGCGCGGCGCGCGGTTCAACCGCGTGTCGAGAAGCTGGTCGTTGATTCGGATTCGATTGTTGCGCTGCGCGCCGCGCACGAGGAAAAGCACCTTCGCCTGCCCTTCGGAGCGAGGAAGCTGGTCTGCGGCGAGCTCGAAGACGCCGGCGTAGCGCCTCCCTTCACTTCGCTTCTGAAACCGGCTGTTGATGCGGCCCGTGAAACGATCGTCGCCGAGATGATGAACATCGGGGTCCGCCTCCAGCGCGATGATGTCCTTCTGTTTGGGCGAGAGGCGGAAGTCACGGGTAACAATGGCGTGATCGAGTTCGTCGGCGGCGATGTTCACGGTTTCGGGCACGTACCCCTCGTGGGAGGCGGAGAGGGCGACGAAATCGGGAACGGGCGGGGTGAGCAGAAGGTAATCTCCCTGCGGGCCGGTGATCACGGCGATCGCGGGACGGTCGGCGAGATCGAGCCGGACAGTGACATCGGCGAGCGGCTCGCCCGTCCGCGCGTCGCGCACCATGCCGCGCACGGCGCCGGTGATGTCGACCGCGGCGCGCTCGGGTGCGACGGCCGGCGCCTCGTCGGGGAGGAGAGGAAGATCGGCAGGGAACCGGATGGCCGGTGGTTGCGCAGGTTGGGTCGACGTAAAGGCGAACAGTCCCGATTGGTCTCCGGCGGGGGCGATGTCCGGGCGCGGCAGTTCCGTGAACCGGCGGGATTCGTCGGGCAGCGCGACGCGCCGAATACTCGCCGCGGCGGGCAGAGGAACCTGTGGCGCGACGTGGAGGTTGCCGTTCGTGCGCGTCCTGAGGGCACGTCGGGCCCTGATGGCTTGCGGTGTCGATGATGAGAACGTGCTCTCGAGGCGGTGCGCAGGACGTGATGGCTCGACGGCAGAGAGCTCGAACACGAGACGCGGCAGAGAGACGGGGGTGGACGAGGAGAGCGAGTCGGAACGCGGTGCACGGCGTGCTTGGGTGTCGCTGACGGGAAAAGAAAGCGCGGATCGCGGATGATCATCAGGGATCGCGGGAGATGACGGATCGAGCCGGAACGGCAACGATGAGGACGCCCGGCTGAGCATACCGGTATTCGACGTCCGGCGACGATGGGAGAAGCGTGTGTCGTCGGGGGCCACGGCCAGAGTCTGTTCGCCCGTGGCGACACTTTCGGACTGATCGCCGACCGGCGGCAAACCGATCGGGATCGGCGGCACCGCCGCGAGAACGATGCCGGCAGGCCGCCGCGCACTCGATGCGGACGGAAGCGCATCAGGATCCGTGTCGCGCGAATCAGATGTAATAAGACGTGGATACCGCCCCGGAGTCGGCGCGGGACGCCCGGAGTCATGAATGGCCGGGTCGTGAGAGGCGGGCGTCGTTCGATGGTCGTGATGACGGAGCCGTGCGGCCCCGGCAATCGCCGATGGCGGCGGAGCGGTGGTCAATTCGCTCGCGCAATGAGTGTGCTCGGGCATCACGGGAGTGTCGGCGGCAAGCGCAGGCAGCACCGGCTGGGGCGGAGGCGGCGGCGCGGTGATCGTGCGCGACGGCGAAGGCGCCGGCGTTGCGGCCGCGAATGAGGATTCTGCGTGGCCCGACACCGGTGTCTGCGGGGGAGGATCGACACGACGAGGGATCGCTTCAGCAGGGCGGTCGGCGACATGGAGCGCCCCGGCGTCCTGTTTCGTGCTGAAGGGCTGGTCGGTTCTGGCAGAGATGACCGGTTCGGCCTGTGCGCTGGTCGGCGCCGTTGAGATGGGCGGTATCTCAGGCAGGGTCTGCCGTGACGGCAAAAGCGAACGCGGTGGCGTGAGCGTGGGCCGCTCGGGATGAGAGATCCTGTGTGAAGAAAGAGCCGCGACAACCCGCGAGGCCGGGTCCGGCGCCATGTTCGGCAACGGCGCCGGGCCGGGGGACTCTTCCGCGAAAGGCGAGGGACCAAAGACCGACGCGTGTGAATGATGTTTTCGCGCGTTCGACGACACGGCGGGTGTCGCGCTGATGTGACGCGCGGCTTCCTGTTCCCGACCCCGGGACACCGGGGGAGGGAGTTTGACGTTGACTGCGTGCGTGTTGCGAACGGGAGGCGGGGGACGCGTCGAGGCCGTCGGGCGCGCGCGCGCCGGTGCGTCCTCGAGCTGTTCGGGCCGCGTGACATCGTTCGTCGCCAAACGGGATCTTGCGACCTCGAGCACGGCGGATACAGCGAGTGGGATCGGCGGTCGAGATCGCGTGCGAAGCTGCGACTTCGGCTCCGCCGCGGGCGGCTCGATCCGGAGTCCGGTCAGGTCGCCTCGGATCTGCGCGGCGAGCTCGTTGCCCGCGGCGGGCGAGACGAGCGCAACACGTGTTCCGCCGCGCTCGTTGATCCAATGCGAAAGCGACGAGCTTACGCCCCAGAACGTCAGCAGAACGAGAACGATGACGTGAACGAGGGCGGAGGCGAGCACGCAGCGCGCGAGGAGGCTGAGCTTGCCGTAGTGGCCGGACCGAACCAGACGCGCAAACAGGAGAAGCAGGAGCAGAAGCAGGAGGGTGAGCAGCAGCCAGACGAGATACGGCAGCAGTGCGCTCCAGTCGATGGAGGCCCGGTACTCCTCCGTCTCGATGAAGACCTCTCTGGAGTTGCTGACGAAGAGGTTGTAGTCCGATGCCGCGCCGCCGACGGAGGCCAGGGGCGGCCGATCGGAGCTGAAGTAAAGGGCGAAACCACCCGCGGCAAGCGCCGGGTCAAGTTCACCGGCAGGAGAGTTGACTGATGGGCCGGCGTTGTCGGGAGGAAGATAGCGGCCGCGCAGCCTTCGCGAACGAAGGATGTCGAATCCGCCGTAACCGCCCGGACGATCAGAGGTGAAATACAGGAAATCACCGGCCGGGCTCGCGCACGGCGCGCCGTCGTTGTAAGGCGAGTTAAGATTGTGGAGCGGGGCGGGCGAACCGAGACCTCGATCACTTACGGCCGCGGCGTAGAGATCATAATCGCGATGATAATGATCCTCGCGTACGGTGGCGGGCCAGGCGTCGGGGTCGGGCAATGCCCCGTCGGGTTCGCGCGGGCGATTGGAAGCGAAGATCAGGTGCTTACCATCCGGGGTGATGGCGGGGCCGTACTCGTTGAAGCCGGTGTTGACGGCGGTGCCGAGATTGACGGGGGTTGTCCAGCCGGTCTCTGTGCGACGGCTGCGCCAGAGATCGTAGCCGCCCGAGCCGCCCGGGCGATCGCTATAGAAATACAGCGCTGCGCCGTCGGGCGCCGGTTCGGGGCCGAGTTCATCGGCGTCGGTGTTGATGTCATCGAGAGGAGTCGGCTCGGACCAGCCGGCGCTGGTCCGATGGCAGACGTAGAGATCGGCATCTTCGCCGGCGCGGCCACGGACGAAGTAGAGCATCAATCCGTCGTTGGTCAGCCGCGGCTCATACTCGTCGCGGTCGCTGTTGATGGGAGCAGGAAGCGTCCGGGCAGGCTGCCAGAGAACGTCGCGCGGAACGGTCTCATCGGTCGCGCGTCGGATCGTGTCTCCGTCGGTGTAGCACGCGCGATGCCGCGGCCGCTGGTAGGAGAGGATCGACGCGGCCGCGAGAAGAACGAGGCCGATCGTGACGAGGAGCAGTATTCGCAGAACACGCCGGTTCATGTCGGTGTGGGTGTTCGGCCGCTAGGGCGCGGCGTACTCGGTGATCACGGTGTCGAGGTACGGCTCCTGAATGCCGGCGCCCTTGCAGATGTCGAGCACACGGACGATGTTGGCGTAGGCGGTGGTCCGGTCGCCGCGCACGGTGACCTTCTGCTCGGGATTTGCCGCGACGGCCTCGGTGACGAGGGCGCGGAGATCATCCGGCTCGATGCGGCGGCCGCCGACAATGATCTGCCCATCCTGATCGACGTTGATGACGATTTCGCGCAGAGCGGTGGTGATGGGGCCGGCGGAGGCGGCGGCGGGAAGGGCGATCTGCATCTCCCGCTCCGTCTGGTGAAACGTCGTCGCCACGAGGAAGAAGATCAGGAGAAGAAAGACCATGTCGATGAGCGGGGTGAGCTCGATCGCGATGCCGTTCTTCGGTTCGTTGGCCTGGATCATGATGTGCCTTCCGTGATCAGGTGGCGGCGACGATTCCGTCAATGGCGTCGATGGCCGCGGCATCGTCCGGCCGATCGCGCGCCGGCGCGGGGCGGGGGAGCGCGGCCTCGTCCGCGGCGGCCGGGCGGCCCGCCAGTTCTTCAATGAACGCGAGCGTCGTCTGATCGATTTCCATGACCAGCTTCTGAACCTTCGCGGACAGCCAGTGGTAGCAGATGAGGACGGGGATGGCGACGATGAGTCCGGCCGCGGTGGTGATCATGGCTTCATAAATGCCCTCTGCGAGCATCTCGGTCTTTCCGAGCGCATCGGCGGAGGCGGCGACGGTCTGGAACGCCGTGATCATGCCGAAGATCGTGCCCAGCAGGCCGAGCAGGGGACTGATGGCCGCGATCACGGAAAGCACGCGAAGATACCTGCGAAGCTTGAGCACTTCGCGCTGACCCGTCTCCTGGATGTGGCGCTCGATGAGTTCGATCGGCCGGGCGCGGCGGCGAAGCGCGGCGGCGAAGACGTTCGCGATCGGGCTCCCGTCGTCGCGGCAGTACTCCAGCGCCTCCGCCGGGTCATTCTGGGCGTGCTTCAGCTTCTCCTTCATTCCGGGCAGGAAGCCGGGCGGGATGACCTTTCGGCGCCGCAGGCTGACGGCCCGCTCGATGACGACGGTGAGCGCGATGAGAGAACAGAGGCCGATGGGGATCATCATCACGCCGCCCTTGGCGACGAAGTCCCATACCGACTGCACCTCGACCGCCGATGCGGCCTCGGAGGGCGCTGGCGCCTGGGCAAAGAAGATCAGGCCGAGATCGGCAAGCAGTGAGGACACGACAGGCACTCCCTGATTGAAAGAACAAAACGGAGCGGTCATGGATCAATGGCCGGGCAGAGACGAGGCGGCGGACAGACGAGCGAGCCGTTCGGAGGCGAGCTTCGCCCAGCTTGAGTCGGAATAATGCTCCTGTACCTGCTGAAACTGGGCGCGGGCTTCCGCGGGCTTGTTAAGTTCCTCGAAGCAGCGCCCCGCCTCGTACAGAGCGGCCGCGCTCCATTCGGGGTACGCATAGAGAATGTCGACTTTGAGGAGTTCGCGCACGGCCTCCTCGGGCATTCCCTGGGCGAAGAGACATTCGCCGATCTGGAACTGCGCCCGCGCCGCGGTGGGTCCGTCGTGGCCGGCGACGATTTCGCGATAGGTCTCAATTGCCTGGCGGTGTCGGTCCTGGTTCTCCCGGGCCCAGGCGAGGCCGAACTGCGCCTTGAACCAGAGGTCGGAATGGGGAAAGCGTTGTCGATGCAGGGCGAACACTTCCTCGCTGCGTGCCCAGTGCTGAAGGACCGCGAGGCACTCGCCGAGTCTGAGCAGGGCCGGTGCGAAGGCGTCGCTGTCGGAGTGGTCGTCGACGACGCGTCGAAGACGGACGGCGGCGCGCTGATGCGCGCCCGTCCGGACGAGGGATTCTCCGCACAGGAGATACGCCGACGGGAGGAGGGGGCTGTCGTTTGACGCGTCGATGAACTCGCCGAGCAGATCGGCGGCGAGCTCGAAGTGCTCGAGGTTATACTCGCAGACACCGAGTCGATAGAGAGCCTGCCCGCGGACGTCGGGATCGGGCTGGGGCGAAGGCGGCTTCGCGTCCAGAAGCCGTCGAAGAAGCCGCGTCGCCTCTTCGTACCGATCCCCGTCGGCTTCGAGCTCCGCCAGTTCCAGCAGGCCGTGACAGTAAAGTTGAGGATCGGCCGTGTTCCGGGCGAGTTCGCGATACGCGGCCATGGCTTCGTCGGGTCGATCCAGCGTCCGCAGGGACCAGGCCTTCTCGTAGATGACGGCGGCGGCGAGAGACGGTTCGACTTGAGTGAGCTCCGTCTTCTCGAATTCGTCGATGAGGGCCAGGGCCTCGGGATGCCTCTCGAGGCGCGTGAGCGCGATGATGCGATGGGCGCGGGCCTGCGCTCGATGCGGCGAGTCGGGGTGCTCTTCGAGCAGCGATGCAAACGTCTGCGCCGCGAGGTCGAAGCGCTCGGCGGACATCAACGCGGATGCCCGCCGGAAGAGTGCCTCGCCGGCGATTTCGGTGCGATCCGCACGATTGACGACGCGCGCGTAGAACCGGGCGGCGTCGTCGTACGCCCGCTGCTGCACGGCGATCGCGCCCAGGTGATTGAGGGCATGCACGGCAAAGGCGGTGTTTTCCTCCGCCTGAAGGACCTGCTCGAACGCGTCGGCGGCCTCGTGCGGCGAACCGAGGGAAACCAGGGCCTGCCCGCGCTCGAAGAGTGCCTGGAGCCGATGGGCGCTCTCCGGGAAGTGCTCGAGCAGTTCATCGTACGCTTCGAGCGCTTCATCGAAGCGATCCTGCCGATGCCGGGCGAGACCGAGTTTCAGGAGGCCATCATCGGCGGACGGCTGATCGAGGCCGTAGGACAGGTATTCTTCGAGGAAGGCTTCGGCCGATCCCCATTGGTCTCTCTGGAAATGAAGGTCGCCCAGCGCGAGGAAGACGGTGCGCAACGCCGCCTCGTTCCGTGCCGCGGGCACGAGAGGCGCAAGAATCGGCTCGGCTTCCTCGTACCGTCGGAGACGGTAGAGCGATACGCCGAGCCGGAACGCGGCGTGAGTGCGCTGAGGAGATTGAGCGAACTCGTCAAGAAACGCGCGGAACGTCTCGGCCGCGCGTTCGTACGCCGCGAGCAGGAACTCGTTCTCGCCGGCCAGAGACGCGACGGGCGCGTCATGATCCGTGTGTTCAAAGTCGCGCTGAAACGATCGACACACCTCCAGGCTGTCGGCGTAGCGCTCGATCTCGTGAAGCGTCACCGCCCTGAGGTACGCGACACCGGGGGCCAGCGGATGATCGGCGAATCGCGATCGAAAGCCGCGGAGGGTTTCGAGGACGCCTTCGGGATCGCCGGCGCGCGACAGGGCGACGGCGAGGTCATACATCATCTCCGGGGCGAGATCGCTGTCGGGATGGTCGCCGATGGTCTGGCGGAGAGCATCGGCCGCTTCACGGGGCCGGTCGCGGCGCAGATCGCATTTCGCCGCCCAGTAGCCGGCGGAATCGTCGAACGCATCACCGGTGCGGGCGGCCTCCGTGAAGCTGTGATGTGCCCGTTCGTAGTCGGCGAGATCAAACCAGGTGCGGCCCCGAAGCAGGTGGGCGGCGGGAACGAGTTCGTGGTCGGCCCACTGCGCGATCAGCCGATCGAGAAGTTCCCCCGCGGCGGAGGGCTGGTCCCCCTTGTGCAGAAGCGTGGCCAGCCCGTACAGTGCATCCGGCAGGTATGCATCGTGGGCCCGGCGGATCACGCGCCGGTACTGCTCGATCGCGGCCTGGACCGCATTGGATCGATGCAGGCTCTGCGCGAGAAGGAGGGACGTTTGATCGGCGAGCGCGCCGTCCGGGAAGCGTTGCGAGAGCGCGCGAAGCCGTTCCGCGGCGGCGCCGTATTCGCCCAGCGCCATCTCCGACATCGACCAGAGCAATTCCGTCCGCTCTCGGTGCGGGCTGTCCGGCCATCGGCTCGCGAGAAGATGACACGGCCCTCGGACCTGTTCGTACCGCTCATCGTAATACAGCGCTTCGGCGCGCAGGGCGGCCGCATCGTCGGCCAACTCGTGACCGGCATGCTCGCGGAGCACGGGATCGAGCGCGGCGGCGGCATCGCCGTACCGGCCCTGCGCCAGACGGGACTGCGCCAGGACCAGTGCCGCTTCCGCCCGGTACGGCAGTTCGGGCTCGCGCAGGGCCGATTGGAGCATCTCGGCCGCATTGTCATACCGCTGGAGTCGAAACAGGCTGACGCCGAGGCCGTACCGGGCGATCGGCGCTTTCTCGTGTTCCGCATAGGTCGTGAGGAACTCGCGATACTCCGCGGCGGCGAGGTCGAACAGGCCGCGGTTGAGAAGTCCGTTGGCGCTGTAGTAGGCCCGCAGCGCGGCGCCGTCATCATCGGCATCCTTCGCCGCGGCGGGATATGTCAGCACGAGCAGGATCAACGCGACGGAATGCAGACTTCGATGGATAGACGGGTGCATCATGGGTGGGCCTCGTTTTCGTACCGACAGCGCACGACCACCGCGCGCCGGTGCGTGCTCGTGTTAACCGGAGGAACGGAAACGGAAAGAAAAAGACGGAGCGGGCGGGGTGGGGTTCGGCTCGGGCGCCCGCTCCGCGGTCAGATATTACAAGTCGTCATCAGGGTCAGGAGCGCCCCTGATCGATCGCGCCGTCGCGATCAATGGTCGTCGTCATCATCATCCTCATCTTCGTCGTCGTCGATCGCTTCGAGGAGATCGTCGAGCTCATCCATGCGATCGTCGAGCTCGTCCATTTTCTCGTCCAGCGCGTCGGCGCGAGCTTCCATTTCATCGGCGTTCGCCTCGAGCACGCGTGCCTCGTTCTCCAGCCGGGCCGCCTTGAGCATGAGTTCGTTGACCTTCCGGATCGCGCGGACGCGGTCGCGGCCCTCGGCGTCGAAGGCTTCGTCCTCCAGCTCTTCGGCCTCCTCTTCGAGCTCCTCGGCCTTCTCTTCAAGCTCTTCGGCCTTCCGGCGGAGCTGCTCGGACTTCTGCTCGAAGGCCAGCGCCTGCTTCTCGAGCGATTTCAGCGCGGCTTCGAGCTTCTTCATTTCCTGGAGCTGAGCGGCGGCCTTGTACTCATATTCCATGCTCCTGGACTTCGCGCCGGCCTTGGCCTTCGGCGCCTTCGGCGCTTTCGGCGCCTTTGGGGGCGCGGGAACGACGCGGATGCCGCCTCCGCCGTCCCCCGCCTGCGCCTGCTTCGGCTCGATCATGTCGAGGAAGGCCTTGAAGACGAGCTGCTCCAGGTCGGTGCCGTGGACTTCGATGGCGCCCTCCCCGGGATCGACCAGGATCGGCACATCGGGTCGCACCATCAGCTCCGACAGCGCCTGGAGCTTGCCCTCAGACAGCTCGTAGGTCCGGGCCTGGTCCTCGCCGTTGATCATCGTGCAGAACGCTTCGAAGATCATGTGTTGCGCGGGGCCGGCGTGCACGGTGATCCCATCCTCGCCGGGACTGACATACACGGGCACGTCATCCCTGACCATGAGCTTGGTGATCGCCTCCAGCTTGCCCTTCGGCAACGGATAGGTCCGCGTCTCAGTTTTTTGCGGACCGGCGACGAGAAACTGCGGGCCTTCACCGCCGGCGCCGGCGAGCGCCGCGCGATACGTCGTTATCGCCTTTTCGTACGCTCCCGTGGCGGCCCTGGGAACAGCCTTCAGCGCCGCCTGAACCTGCGGGTTGCGCATCACGTGCTCGGGGATCTCCGGCAGCTCCGGCATCTCGGGGATCTCGAGACCCTCGAGATCGACGGTCTGCGACCACTGCTCGAGATGCTGCATGAACACGTCAAGCTGCTTCTCGAGCAGTTGGATGCGCTCTTCGAGTGACATGTCGTCGCGGTCGCCGAGGTTGTGCAGCTTCAGCAGTTTCTCGAGCTTGGCGGCGGGGTGATGGGCCGGAGGCGCTGCAGGTGCGCCGGCGGCCGGCGGGGCGGCCGGCGCCGGAGGCGCGGGCGCGGACACGACGAGCACGGGCGCCGCCGGGGCACTCGGCGCCTTCGGCGCCTGTCGTGCTTCGGCCAGCTTCTCGGCCTCGCAGCACGATCCCGGGGCCTCTTTCTCTTTGGTTGGGCAGGCGAGCGTCGGCGTGACCAGCCAACTGCCCGCGGCGAGGGTGCACGCGAGCAGGACGCCGCCGAACGTCAGTTTCGGGGTGAGTTGATGTGACATCACCATCGTGAGTCTCCTTGCAAATCGTTTGGCACGAATCGTGGACACGCCGAGCCCGGCCGCGGGTCCGGCCGGGCGATAACCACTGGTGTACTTGCGGGCCTCAAGCAGCGCCGTCGCGTAGGCACGCCGCGCGCCGGGCATGAGCGAGGTCACCCAGACGTCGCAGCACAGGTCCGCCTCCTCGCGAAGCTGCCGCCGGATCCACCACACCACCGGGTGCCACCAGTAGACGCAGCCCACGATCATCGCCAGGTAGCAGACGAGATGATCGCGGCGTCGCAGGTGGGCCAGCTCGTGGTAGATCACCGCCCGCCGGCCGGCTTCGTCCAACTGACGCCACAACGCCTCGGGCAGCAGGAGGCGAGGCTGCCGTCCGCACCACACCATCGGCGAGACGCGCTGAGCCACCATGCGCGTGGTCGGCGCGCGGCGCAGGCCCAGCGCGGAAGCGGACTCCGAGACGCAGCGCACGGCCGAGGCCGGGGCCGGGGTCGCCGATGCGAGCAGGCGATGGAAGAGAACCATGCGGGCGATCGTCACCACGATGAGCAGGGCCGCTCCGCCGATCCAGATCGACGCCGGAATGGGCGGGAGGCTCATTACCGCATCACGGATCGTCCGCAATTGCGCCAGCCACAGCCCCCACGTGGACGGATTCTCCGCCGCACTTGGAGCGGGTTGCCGGCTGGCCGTGAGGGTGTGATCCGGATCCGGCTCTCGCGCACCAATCACCATCGGCGACTCGACGGGCGCGCCGGCGGGGGCGGTCGGATCCTCGTCCGTCGCCCCGCCGTCGGCGAGGGTGCCGCTCGAGACATCATCATGCCGCGGATGTGGCTGGATACGGAAGGCCTCGACGGTCCGGGCCGGCCCGGCGGGGAGTTCCGCTTCCCAGCTGTCCCGATCGGCCGGGAGATCGCCGGTGAATTCGGCGACCGCGGTTTCCGGGCCGGCCGCGGCGTCGGCGCGTGTCGCGCGTTCGCCCGCGCCCGCGGTGGGGATGAACAGCGGTGGTGCGATGATCAGCGTCGGCTGCGGATCGGCTGCCAAGCGCGTGGCGCCTGCTGCGCGGCTTCTCGACGGGGCCTCTTCATCGCCGGTCCATTCGCGGCCGGTCGGAGTCTCGCCCTTGTCCATCTTGCCTGTTGTGACAGGCGGATCATCGCCGAGGTCCGGCAGCCCTGGTGCGGCCCCGGACTCCTCCCCGGCCAGCGAGGCCAGATCGGGAATCGGCGCCCGGGGCAGGAACGGCGCAAGAACGAACAGCAGAAGCAGCGTCAGCCACAGCGTGTGCCGCGTGCTCGGCCGGCACGGCAGGCAGCGGCACACCACGGCCACCACCGCGGCCAGGGGGATGGCCGCGAGTGCGAACCGCCAGATCTCCTCGGTGGCGAACGCGTTCATGATCCGGACCTTCTGGGAGGTTTGGACTTGCCGCGCCGGGATTTCACATCCAGCTCCTCGATGAGTCGCTGAAGCTCGGCGATGTCGCGACGGCTCAGACGCCGCTCACGCACGAGCTGGAGGACCAGGGGAGCCGCGGCGCCGTCGTACAGCTCTTCCAGGAGCGCTTTCAGCCGGGATCGGGAGACTTTCTCCCGGGTCACCCTGGGCCGGTAGACGTAGGCCAGGCCCGACTTGTCGCTGGTCACGAAGCCCTTCTGCTCCAGGCGGGTGAGGAACGTCAGCACGGTGGTATAGGCGACCTTCCGCCCCCGCTGATGGAGGTGGTTCATCACCTCCCGCACCGTGGCCGGCCCCTCATCCCACAGCGTTCTGAGGACCTCCAGCTCCGCGGTTCCGAGATCGGATTCGGGTGGGGCCATGACCGGATCAACCTCCTTACACGGATCCTACTACAGGAGTCGTAGGGCCAGCCTACTACACGCGTCGTGGGGTGTCAAGCGTTTCTTCTACCGATTCGCGTTACGGCGGTCGCAGACGATTCGCTCGAAAGTCGCGTTTGCCGGGCCGTGGTCACGAAGGGCGAAAGCAACTGTCTTCCAGCGGCTGACTTAGGTGCTTCTTCGCGGTGCTCCGCGGCGGCGTGTCGGTGGCACGAACCCCCGGGACGGCTCTGTTGGGCCGGTTCTCCGGAAGGGGTGCTCCTTTCTGGGGCCTCCTTGATGCGGGCAGGTGGCATGGTCGCCCCGGCCCCTCGGCCGGGCGAACCGACGGCCGCGAACACACATTCTGTCGTCTTTCGCCGCCGCCTCATCAGCCGCGACCAAAACGCCGGCCGCGATTCCTCTTTCGTCAGTGACGACCCGACCGGATGACGAACGACGCCGCTGCGTATCCCGCCATCGTGAGCCGCAGCTCCACAGTGCTTGTCGCCCGGGTCGTCGCCTGACGCGTCGGCGGCGTCGCCGCGGTCCGCTTGTTTGCGCTGTCGTCAACCGGACCCGTCCGTGGCATTCCCGCACAACGGGTCGTCGATGTCGTGCCACCGCAGTTCCACTCGTCGACAGCCGTCTCACGTGCCGTACCGCCGACGTGATCGGAGGAGAGGCCTGCGGCATCGAAGCCGGCCCTCATCACGCCCGTAGCCCGGAGCGTTCGTGGGAGGGGATATACTGCTCGCCTTTCTGGCGAAGGAGCGCGGATGATGATGACTGTCCAGTCGGGGCGATCGCAGGAGGGAGGGCGCGCGGCCGCCGCGCCGGGTCCGCCCGTCGAGCTGCGATGCGAATCCTCTGTCAATCCGCTCGGGATCGACGCGCCCCGGCCGCGCCTGTCGTGGCTCGTCAACGATGCCCGTCGCGGGGCGGTGCAGTCGGCGTACCGGATTCTCGTCGCCGCCCGACCGGAGGAGCTGCGCGAAGGCGGCGAGCTCCTCTGGGATTCCGGCCGCATCCAGAGCGACCGGTCCGTTCATGTCGCGTATGACGGCCCGGCCCTGGCATCGCGTCAGCGCTGCTGGTGGACGGTGTGCACGTGGGATAGTGACGGTCACGCTTCGCCATGGGCGGCGCCTGCGTTCTGGGAGATGGGGTTGTTGTCGCCCGCTGACTGGCAGGCGGAGTGGATTTCGGCCGCGATCGACGAAGAGCCGCCCGAGGCCGTGCCGATGGGCGGGTGGATCTGGCATCCCGCCGCGCGCGAGCCGGGCGCCGCCGTCGTGTTTCGGCGCGTGCTGGAGATTCGTCCCGACGTTCGCGTCGAGCGCGCGCTGATCTGTCTCGCCGCCGACCAGAGCTTCATCCTGTTCGTAAACGGCCGGCAGATCGGGCATCAGATCGGCACCGATGTCCTCGCCGAATACGAGCTGGACACGCTGCTGCGCCCCGGGGCGAACGTGATCGCCATCCGCGCCGAGGCCGGCGAGAATGCCTGCGGGCTCAGTGTCGGCGCGCGTATTCACTATGAAGATGAAACCGTCGAGGTCTTCGGTTCAGATGACGAGTGGGTCTGTGCACAGGATCCGTCGGGCAACTGGAAGGCGTCCGCGTTGGACGCTGAATCATGGCCGCGCGCCGTGATCGTGGCCTCCTTCGGCGGCCCGCCCTGGGGCAGGCTCGATCGCCGGCCCGCCCCCCCGCGATCCGTCTGCCTGCAAAAAGCGTTTCGGCTCGATGATGAGGTCGTTTCCGCCCGCGTCTACGTGACCGGACTCGGCGTGTACGAGTTGTTCGTCAACGGGCAGCGGGTCGGTGATGAGATCTTCGCGCCGGGCTGGACGAAGTATGATCGGCGCATTCAGTACCAGACCCATGATGTGACGTCGCTTCTCAAGCGTGGTGAGAACGCCGTCGGTGCCGTCCTCGGCAGCGGCTGGTGGGCGGGCGGACTCGGTCTCGGGCGCGGCAACGTCGAACACCAGGAGCGCGTGTCACTGCGCCTGCTCCTGCGCATGGAGGTCCGGACGGCCGGCGGCGGGACCTGCATCATCACCTCGGATCCGAGCTGGCGGGCGCACCTCGCCCCGATCATCGCGAACTCGTTTTATCACGGCGAGATCCACGATGCCCGCCTCGAAATGCCCGGCTGGTCGGCAACCGCATTTGACGATGCGGACTGGGCGCCGACGAGGGTGGTGGAGGATCTTCCCGGCGTCCTCGTCGCGCAGAAAGACCCGCCGGTCCGGCCCACCGCCGTGCTCTCGCCCGTGCAGATCGCCGAGCCGGCCCGGGGTGTGTTCGTCTTCGATTTCGGCCAGAATCATGCCGGACGCTGCCGGCTGCGCACCCGCGGCGGGAGAGGATCACGTATCCAGTTGCGCTTCGCCGAGCGTGTGAATCCCGACGGGACGATATACACCGACAACCTGATCGGCGCGCGCAACACGGATGTCTATGCCTGTCGGGGCGAAGGGGAGGAGCACTGGGAGCCGCGGTTCACGTATCGCGGGTTCCGCTATGTCGAACTGACGGGAGCTGAACACCGCCCCGAGCTGGACGACGTGCGGTCGGAGGCCATTCACTCGGCTCCCGCCATGGCCGGGTCGTTCGCGTGTTCCGATGAGCTGATCAACCGGCTGCACCGGAACATCGTCTGGTCGCAGCGATCCAACATGCACAGCGTGCCCACGGACTGTCCGCAGCGCGATGAGCGACTCGGATGGATGGGCGATGCACAGATCTTCGCGCCGACGGCGTGCTGGAACATGGACATGTCGCGGTTCTTCGCGAAGTGGATGGACGACATCGCCGATTCAGCCGGGGAGGACGGGCACGTGACGGACGTGGCCCCGCGAGCGGTGGTGAGCGGCCCGGCCGCACCCGGCTGGGGAGATGCGGTGATCGTGATTCCCTGGACGCTCTATCGCTTCTATGGCGACACGCGAATCGTTGAACGACATTTCGACACAATGCGCGGATGGGTGGATTACATGCGCGCGCAGGCGCGTGGCGATCTGTACGAGCGCGAAGGATACGGCGACTGGGTCGCGGTCGAGCCCTCGCCGACGAAGCCGATCAGCGCGGCCTATTTCTATCTCTCGACCGTGCTGCTCTCGCGCATGGCCGGCGCGATCGGGCGCGACGACGAAGCGGGGGAATACGAGACCCTCGCCGCGCGGATCCGCAAGGCTTTTAACGAGAGGTATTTCGACCCGTCGAAGGGGATGTACGAAGGCGGCACGCAGGCGGGGAATACCATCCCGCTCGCGTTCGGGCTCGTCGCCGATGATCATCGAGACAGTGTGTTGCGCACGCTGGTGCGTGACATCGAGACACACGACAACCATCTGACGACCGGATTCCTCGGAACGGGTTACGTTCTGCCGCTCCTGACCGCGATGGGCCGGCACGATCTCGCCTGGCGGATCGTGACCCAGCGCACCTATCCATCGTGGGGATACATGATTGAACAGGGCGCGACGACGATGTGGGAGTTGTGGAACGGCGACACCGCCGGGCCGCACATGAACTCGCATAATCACTTCGCCCTCGGCTCGGTCGGTCAGTGGTTCTATGAGGCGCTGGCGGGAATCACGATCGACGATGCGCAGCCGGGTTTTCAGCGTTTTGCGATTCGTCCACGGCCGGCGGAAGGGCTGCACTGGGCGCGGGCGGAACACCGATCGGTGCACGGCCTGATCCGCAGCGCGTGGAGGCGGACAGAGGAGAACGGGCGCTTCGAGCTGGATGTGACGGTGCCGGCGAACACATCCGCGCAGGTATGGCTGCCGGTCGGAACCGGGAGAAAGACGCGGGTGCGCGAGAGTGGCGTGGTCATTGACCGCGACGCACGGAGCGGATCGAGACCGGGCGCGCCGACCTTCCTCCGGCAGAAGGAGGGCTGTGACGTTCTCGAGATCGGCGCCGGCGAATACTCCTTCGAGGTCGACCGGTGAAAAGAGGAAAGGAGCGCGAACGTGACGCTGCCGAAGCATGTCGATGAACAACGCCTGGCGGAGCGACTGGACCGGTTCGAGATCGAGACGCCGTCCTGGGGCTATGCGGACACCGGAACCAGGTTCGGCAAGTTCCTCCAGGACGGGGCGGCGACGACGATCGATGAGAAGCTGGCCGACGCGGGAGAGGTGCATCGCCGCACGGGATGCTGCCCCGGCGTGGCCGTGCATGTGCTCTGGGACTTCGCCGACGATCAGCCGCCGGCCGAGGTCGCCGCCCTGGCGCGGAAACATGGCGTGCGCATCGGCGCGATCAACCCGAACGTGTTCCAGGATCAGCAGTACAAGTATGGATCGCTCGCGCATCGCGACGGGACGGTTCGGCGGCGGGCGATCGATCACATCCTGCACAGCATCCGCATCGGGGAGGCGGTCGGTTCCCGCCTGCTCAGTCTCTGGTTCGCGGACGGATCGAATTACCCGGGCCAGGTCGACATTCGTCAACGCCGGCGGTGGTTCATCGAGGGTCTGCGGGAGATTCACGCGGCGCTTCCGGACGACATGACGATGCTCGTGGAATACAAGCCTTTCGAGCCGGCGTTCTATCACACGGACATCGCCGACTGGGGGATGGCCTTCCTCTTCGCGCGCCACGCCGGGCCGAAGGCCCGGGTCCTCGTCGATACCGGCCACCACCTCCCGGGCACGAACATCGAACACATCGTGGCGACACTGCTGGATGAGGACATGCTCGGCGGGTTTCACTTCAACGACCGGAAGTACGCCGATGACGATCTGACGATGGGAAGCATCGATCCGTACCAGTTGTTCCGCATCTTCTTCGAGATCACCTCCGCCGCGCGGGCGCGGGAGGGAGATCCTGACATTGCGTACATGGTCGATCAGTCGCACAACGTGAAGCCGAAGATCGAGGCGACGATCCAGACGGTGATGACCGCGCAGGAGATGTATGCGAAGGCCATGCTGGTGGATCATGAAGCGCTGGAGGCGGCACGGCGAATCGATGACGTTGTGATGGCCGAGCGGGCGCTGTCGGATGCGTTCGCGACGGATGTCCGCCCGTTTCTGCGCGAGTATCGCAGGGCGCGCCGACGACCGGAGGACCCGCTGTCAGCGCACCGGGAGAGCGGGTATGCGGAGCGCGCCGCCGCCGAGCGGGGACCGGGGAGGAAAGCGGAGAGCGGGAGCTACGCCTGAGCCGCCGCGGCGGCGGCTTCGTGCACGAGCCGCACGGGGACGCGGTGGCGTTCGGCGAGCCGGCGGCAGTCATCGTACTCCGGCATGACGCCGATCAGCTCGACGCCGAGCCACTTGAGTTTGACCGTGACCGCCCCATAGGCGGTGTCCACGCTGCGCATCTCGCGCCTCGCCTCGTGCCGACGCACCGGGCGGACGCGCAGGCCGAGCGTGGTGGTCTCGCGCAGGATGATCTCGACCAATGCAAGTTCGCGCGCGGCGGGCGCGAGGACGCTGAGCACGACGGCCGGGCGGTTCTTCTTCATCTGAACCGGCGTGAGCCACACGTCGGCCGCGCCCGCATCGAACAGGCGCTGAGCGACATCCGCGTAGAACTGCGGGTTCATGTCGTCGATGTTCGTCTCGATCTGCACCATGGGGCCGGCGTCAAGGGGCTGGCCGAGCCAGAGGCGCGCCAGGTTCGGCCAGTCCAGCTCCCTGCGCCCGCAGCCGACGGCGATCCGTTCGAGCTGCATCAGCGGCTGGGAGAAGGCGGCGAATTCGGCGACGAGGGCGGCGCCGGTCGGCGTGACGAGTTCCCCCGGCCCCGGGGCGGGGCAGGTCGGCGCGCCGGCCGCGGCGAGAAGCTCCAGCGTGGCCGGGGCGGGGAGCGGGAGCGCGCCGTGCGCGGCGTCCACCCAGCCTGCCCCGAGCGGTAACGACGAGGCATAGAGCGTCTCAATATGCAGCGCGTGCAGGCCCGCGACGACGCCGACGATGTCGATGATCGCATCCATCGCGCCGACTTCATGAAAGTGCACGGTCTCAAGGTCCGCGCCGTGCACGGCCGCTTCGGCGCGGGCGAGGCGCTCGAAGACGGCGACCGCGCGCTCCCTGACCGGCGCGGGCAGATCGGAGCGCGTGATCGTCTCACTGATCTGACCGAGCGTGCGGTGCGGGGGATCTGTTTCCGTTACCCGGATATCGACGAGGATGGCGCGCAGGCTTCGGCGATGCTCCGATCGCGCCTCGATGCGCCAGGAGCCGTCGGGGAGACCAAGCCGGTCAATCGTGTCGCGCAGGGCATCGACGGTCCAGCCGGCATCGACGAGGCAGCCGAGGAACATGTCCCCGGAGATGCCGGAGGGCATGTCGAGATAACCAATCATCGATCGGCCCCCTCTTGCTGCGCTGCGGCGTTGAGCGAGCCGCTTCGGAATCCCGCAAGGTCGAGGGTCACGAAGCGCCAACCCAGTCGCGTCACCTCGTCCACGATCCGATCGCGCGCTGCAAGCGCCGTATTAAGGTCTTCCGCGGGCAGCTCGATACGGGCGATGTCGCCGTGATGGCGCACGCGGAACTGGCGGAATCCCAGCGAGGCGAGCACGTCTTCGGCCTGCTCGATGCGGCGCAGCAGATCGGGCCGGATCGGCGTGCCGTGCGGGACGCGCGAGGCGAGGCACGCCATCGACGGCTTGTCCCAGACGTCCAGGCCCAGATGCCGGGCGATCGCGCGGGCCTGGTCCTTTCCGATGCCGGCTTCGAGGAGCGGGGATCGCACGCCGCGTTCGCCGGCCGCGTTCATGCCCGGTCGATCGTCGCCGACATCATCGGCGTTGCTGCCGTCGACGATGACGGCGAGATCCTCCTCGTCGGCGATGGCGCGCATCTTGTCGTACAACTCTGACTTGCAGTAGTAACAGCGGTCGGCGGGGTTGGTGACATAGCTCTGATCGAGGTGTTCGTCGGTTTCCACGAGGCGATGTCGGATGCCGATCGCGCGGGCGAATTCGACGGCGGCCTGTCGCTCACGTTCGGGATAGCTCGGCGAGACGCCGATGCACGCCAGCGCCTTGTCACCCAGTTTCCGGGCGGCGACGGCGGCGACGAGGGCGCTGTCCACGCCGCCGGAGTAGGCGACGACCACCGAGCCGCAGTCCCGAAGTACGCGGCGCAGGCGATCCAGAGCGGAAAGCAGGGCGGCGTCAGTCATTCGTGCCCCCCGCGCGCGGCCGTCGGATCGGAGACGGCCTGCGGATTCGATTGCGCATTGATGATCGCCGCCAGGTGCGCCGCGCCGTAGCCGTTGTCGATGTTCACGACGCTGACGCCCGGCGCGCAACTGTTGAGCATGGCGAGGAGGGCGGTCACGCCCCCGAAGCTCGCGCCGTAGCCGATGGAGGTGGGCACGGCGATGACGGGCGCAGCGACCGCGCCGGCGACCACGCTGGGCAGGGCGCCCTCCATCCCGGCCACGACGATGAGGACGTTCGCCTGCTGCAGCGCGGGCAGGTGAGGCAGGAGGCGATGCACGCCGGCGACGCCGACGTCGCTGATCACCGGCGCCGCGTGTCCCATCAGCTCGAGCGTGATCGCCGCCTCGCGGGCCACGGGCAGGTCGCTCGTTCCGGCCACGACGATGATGACGCCGTCGCGGCGCGGGCGGCCGGGCTCGCGGTCGAGCCAGATCGTCCGGGCCGGTTCGTCGAAATGCAGGTCCGACACGCGGGCGCGCGCCGCCTCAAACTGTTCGAGGCGGGCGCGGGTGCCCAGCACCTGCGGGTGGCGCTGCGCGAGGGCATCGATGATGTCCGTCACCTGTTGCGGCGTTTTGCCTTCGCAATACACGACTTCGGCAAAGCCCTTACGGATGGCGCGATGATGATCCAGCTTCGCGAAGCCGAGGTCTTCGAAGGGCAGCGCGCGCAAAGCCTCCATCGCTTCCTCGGGCTTGCATGTGCCCGCGGCCACGCGCTCGAGCAGGGTCCGGATCGCCTGGGGGTCAGTCATGTGTTAACAGGGTAGTCGGGAAGCGGGTGTGAGGCGTCGGGCGAGGCGAAAGTGAAGCGAGATCCAGCGCCGAGTGCGTGATCGGTCGGGTGCTGCGCCGCGAGCGGCGGGCTGGGTGCCGTCATTCGCGTGCGGCCTCATCGCGCAGCGACTCGATGCGCACGCCGGCGAGGCCCTCCAGGGGGCAGACGTGCTCACAGATCCCGCAGCCGATGCACAGGTCCTCATCGACCGACGGCTGCTGAAGCACGATCGTCGAGGGGCCGTCTTCCGAATCGACCTCGACTTCGACCTGCGTCAGCTTGATCGCCTTCTCCGGGATCGGGCAGTGCTCTTCACAGACGATGCACGGCTCACTCTCAGCGTAGGGCAGGCAGAGATCCTCGTCGAAGACCGCCTTGCCGATCTTGATCTGCTGCTTCTCTTCCAGCGGCAGCGGGCGGATCGCGCCGGTGGGACAGATCTCGCCACAGAGCGTGCAATTGTATTCGCAATAGCCGGTGCGGGGGATCAGGCGGGGCGTGAAGACGCCGGTGGGGCCGGCTTCGAAGATGACCGGTTGCAGGCCGTTCGTGATGCAGACCTTCATGCACTGGCCGCAGCGCACGCAGAGATCGAGGAAGTCATCGTCCAGCAGCGCGCCGGGCGGGCGAATGAGGGCGACGTTTCCGGGGACGATCCCGGTCGCGCGGGCCGCGGCGTAGCCGGCGGGCAGGGCCGCGCCGACGGCGCAGGCCCCGATGAAGCTCCGCCGCGACAGGTCGATCGGCGCGCCCTGCCGCGTCGCCGGGGTCGCCGCTCGCTTCTTCGGAAGAAACCACAGGAACTGCGCGATCCGGTGCGGGCAACTGTCCACGCAGTCCATGCACACGGTGCACGCCTGCGGCTCGAGGCGATTGTGCTCGTCGAACGCGCCCATCCGGCAGGTGTGCGCGCACTCGCCGCAGCCCGGGCAGGCCTTCATCGGCTTGCGACCGAACGGCGCGAAACGGGCAATGACGCCCAGCATCGCGCCGAGCGGGCAGAGATTGCGGCACCAGAAGCGCGGCTGGACGCGCTCGAGGAGGAAGATCACGATGAGGATCCCGGTCGCGATCCCCGCGCCGATGTACGCCGTCCGCTCGACGGCGAGGATGTGCTCCTTCAGGAACGCGTAGACCGGCTCGCTGACATCGGTGACCGATTCGGAGGCGTTGAAGTACAGCCAGCCGAAGCCGGCATCGGCCCCGCTCCGCAGAGCCGGGTCGATGGCGAACGTCATCCCCTGCTGGAGCAGGGAGAAGGGATCGAAGTAGCCCACCAGCGGCAGGCCGAGCACGGCGCCGATGAGGATCGCGATGAGCAGCCAGTAGCGGATCGGCCGCCAGCGCCGGCCGCCGGGGCCGGTGCGCTTCCTGAACAGGCGGGCGATGGGCCCCAGCCAGTCCAGCAAGGTGCCCAGCGGGCAGATCCAGCCACAGAACGCCCGGCCGACGACGATCGTCAGCGCGACGACGATGAGCGAAAGCAGCAGGGTGGCGATGAGCGCCTTCGCCGCCAGCATGGCGGAGGCGGCGATAAGCGGATCGAGGCGGAAGGGCAGGTTGACGTAGCCGGGCACGTCGTCGCCGCGCAGCTCCGCGTGCCGGAACAGCCACAGGAACCCCACGAGGAACACCGCCTGCGTGAAGCGCCGCCACCACCGCCACGGAATGCGCGCCATCATCCGGCCGAGTCTGTGCATTGGTCTTCCCGCGTCGCGGCGATCAGACCCGGACAATCTTCACCTTCTTCAGGTCGATCTCGCCGATCCCCATCTCGTGACCGGCCACGGTGGCGGGGATGTCCTCGGGCTTCATGTCGAAGAGCGTGGTGGCGTACGCGTCGGCAGCGACCATGTCCGGCGAGGCGATTAGCGTGTCCAGCACCTTCACATCCTCGAGGTTGCCGCCCGTCGGGCCGTGGCGCAGCAGGATGCGGGTGGCGTCGATCACCGTCAGCTTCGGGGCGACGGCGAGGTTGAGGTCCGCCAGCGACTGGCCGAGCTTCCGGTGGATCTTCCCCCGGTTGTCGCCCATCACACCCATGACGTTCTTCAGGCCCAGCGTGAGCCGGCCGATGGCGTGATGCTTGGCCACGGGGACGTTGATGTAGCAGTCGGCCCTGATCGCATCGGCGTAGAGGCGCCACTCCTTGACGATCTTGCCCTTCTCGATCTTCACGGGCATCCATTTACGCTCGTCGATGAACGGGCAGGAGGCGCGCTTGTCGCCGATCGATTCGACCGCTTCCTTGATGCCGCTGTTCTTGTAGGTCAGGCGGGCCTCATTGCAGGTGCGATCGAAGACGAGCACTTCCTTCGCCCCGGCGTCGAGGGCCTGCTGGACGAGGCCCTTGACCACCTCGGGGTGGGTGTTGGCGGCCAGCTCGGGCGTGCGGTCCCAGCCGATGTTGGGCTTGACCACGACGCGATCGCCTCGGCTGACGAAGGCCTTCATCCCGCCGAGCGGCTCGAGGACGGTTCCGACGAGCTCGTCGTAGTCCTTGCCCTTGGCGACGGCGAGCATGGAGGGCGAACCGCCCGCGGCCGGCGCCTGAGCGGAGGCGATGCGGAACACCGGAGCGGTGGCGGCCACACCGGCCGACCAGGCGGCGACCTGCTCCAGGAACCGCCTTCGATTCACGTTCATGTCTTCGTTCATTGTCGTTTCCTTGACCGCCTGCGGAGAAGGCGGAAGCGGGCCCGGGGCGTGCTCTTTAGAGATACTCTAGTCTGGATCGGAAGTTGCGGCGGGGTTTTTTTGACCCGACGGCCCGATCGCTGACGCGACTCAATCGCAGGACCGGCGAGAGAGATGCCCTCAGCGATGCGAGCTTCCGGTCGGGGCGGATTCGGTGCGACCGCGTCTGGCCGGCCGGTATAACCCTCTGCCAGGAAGTCATTTAGGAGCCAGAATGACGAAGGAGGCTCCTCCTGCCCGCCCCGATGATTCGTCGAATCCTGATGTGTCTCGTGTCGGAGCACGCGCTTCGGCCGAGATACATGGACCTGAGTCGGGCGGGCCGAAGGAAGGCCGGGCCCCGGGGGATCGGTCGTGCCCCGGCGCGGTGAGCGAGAAGGTGGCGTTCGACGGGTCCCGCTCCCCCCGAGGGCGGGTCCGGTTGAATCCTCACCGCCGCCTCGCGCGGGCGGCGGGGAGCGTATCTCCGTGGTAGGATTGGCGATGCGCGCGCGGGCCGGCCGCGAAGGCCCCCGCGCCCCTCGTGGCGCAGCCCCTCCCATCCGGCGCATGAACGCCGAAGGATCAGCACGAAAGCACAGACATGGCCGACGAACAGCAAGGTCAGGGCGGAACTCCCGCCGGCGAGAAGAAGGAAAACGCCGTCGTCAAGTACTTCAAGGACTTCGGCGTCCTCAGGGAAACGCGAAAGGAATACTGGGGGCTGCAGATCGTGAACATGCTCGACTGCCTGGCCTACTTCGCCATGGCCAACATCGTCGTGGTCACGCTCTCGCGGGATTTTGGATTCACGGATTCCCAGGCCGGGTACATCTTCACGATCTTTTCCGGCCTCACCACGATCTTCCTGTTCATCTCCGGTGTCATCACCGACTGGCTCGGCGTCAAACGCGCGCTGTATCTGGCCATCCTCGGCCTCCTGACGATGCGGATCGTGACCGTCTTCTCATACTACGTCGAGGAGCCGGAGCGTCTGGAGGTGACGACGCCCCTGAGCGTTCTGGACGATGGGGGAGGCGTGCCCATCGCCAGTGGGGAACCGGATCTCCGCATCACCGCGCGCGACGGGAGGAGTTTCGCCGTCAGCCTCGACGGCGCGGAAACCATCGGCGACGCCCTCGCCGCGATCAATAACGCGCCGGGCAACGACGGGGCCGTCGAGGCCGGGATTGCGCCCGGATGGGTGACGCTCCAGATTACGGACAGCACGGATGGCACCGGCGAACTCGCCGTCGAACCGACGGAAGCGAACCCGAGCGCGGCGACGAAGCTCGGACTCCAGACCGACGGAAAGGACAGCACTCGCTCCATCGGGAAGCGGATCATCAGCAACGTGAACGGCCTGCGGGTCACGGAACTGGACGGGGGAAAAGGCTTCCCCGGCGACGCGTCGCTGACCATTACCGACCGGGCCGGCCGGTCCGTCACCGTGGAAGGGCTTGACCAGGCCGAGTACGTCAGCGACGTGCTCGTGATGATCAACGAGGCGGCGGAGGCGGCCGGCGTCAGAGTGCTGGCCACGGTCAACAACCTCGGCAACGGCGTCAAGATCGCCGACAATACCACCATCGGGCCGTTGCCCGTCGACCGGATCCAGGAGAACGCCGGGCTGGGCGGCGCCACCTCGCTCACCATCACCGATCGGACCGGTGCGTCCGTGACGATCGAGGGCCTTGACGAGGCGGAGACGGTGCAGGACCTCGTCGACCGCCTCAACGCCTCCCTGAAGGAAGCGGGAGTCGGCGTCGAGGTAACGTTCAAGACGGCCGGCGACGGCCTCATGCTCGAGGACACCACGGAAAGCGAACAGCGGAACTTCGTCGTGTCCGGTCCCGCCGCCGCGCCGCTCGAGATCGAGGGGGACGTGGCGGGCGAGATCATCCGCGGCGGGAATATCCTGCCCGACTGGGAACGGAGCGAACTGGTTGTCGAGGGAGAGGCTGCGGAACTCCTTGGGATCGCCGGCAGCGTGGAGAGGGATGAGATCCAGAGCGGCAATATCGACGCCAATACGTATCGCAACCTGCTCGTCATCATCGCCCTGGCTCTCATGGCCCCGTTCATGGCCATGATCCAGACGGCGTTCCAGGCAGGCAACCGGCGTTTCACCACCACCCGGTCCCGCGGGGCGGGGTTCAACCTCTGGTACCTGTTCATGAACGTCGGCGCCGCCGGAGGCGGATTCCTCATCGACATCATCTATCTCCAGATGGATCTGCCGCACGTGCACGTGTTCACGTTCGGGATCTTCACCGGCGTGGCGTGCCTGCTCGCCGCCGCCCTCACCGTCCGGCGGACCGAACAGCTTCGCAGTCCGGAGGAAGCGGCGGAAGTCGGGGAGAAGGACGAGGACGCCGTTGACGCGGAGACCGGCGAGGCCGTCGACGGTGTCCGGGAGGTTTCCCCCACGCTCGGGGAGGCGGAGGCGCCGGAGCAGCAGAAGCGCGGCCCGCTGGGCATTGTCAAGGCCGTGCTGACCGAACCGGTCTTCTGGCGGTTCCTCGTCCTCGTCACCCTCCTCCTCGGCGTTCGCGCGGTCTTCCTCTACATCGCCCTGTTGCATCCGAAGTTCTGGTACCGCGTGATCGGCCCGGAGGCAAAGGTCGGTCTGCTGCAGGCATTCAACCCGGTGCTCGTGATCATCGGACTGATCCTGTTCATACCGCTCCTGCACCGGTTCAACGTGTACAAGATGCTCGTCTTCGGAGCGATGATCACGTCGATCTCGATGTTCATCATCGCCATACCACCGATGGGCAATGTCGACGTGGCAACCTGGACCTACGGGACGACGATCGCGTTCCTGCTGATCCTCACGGTCGGGGAGCTGATCTGGTCGCCGCGGCTGCAGGAATACACCGCGGCCATCGCGCCCCTGGGCCAGGAAGGCACGTATCTGGGACTTTCCATGGTGCCGTACTTCCTCGCCAAGCTCGTGGTGAGCGGGCTGTCCGGGAAGATGCTGGAGCGCTGGTGCCCGCGCCCGCCGGAGGACCAGCCGCTTCAGTTGCAGGACAAGATCGCGGCCGGGGAGGTCCCGTTCGTCGAGTCGCCCTACATGATGTTCACGATACTCGGCGCGGTGGCGCTGATCGGAACCGTCGTCGCTATCCTCGGCAAGCCATGGTTCACGAAGGGCGCTCACTTCAAGTAACCGCAGCGTCGGCGCGCGGCGACCGGATCCGCTGACGGACAGGCCGACCTTCGATCAACCCCCCACAGCCCGACCGACGGGAGCCGAATGAGCAGAGCACAGGGAACTGGCCATGACGGATGAATCACAGGACCGACCGGGGGACATCCCCCCCGAGGATCCGGCCAACGTGCCGGAGGACGTGGTGGAGTTCCCGGAGGAGGAACCGCCCGGGCCGCCGGAGAAGAAGGACGGCAACTTCATCATCGAGTACTTCCGGAACTTCAGCGTCCTGAAGGAGACCCGCGGCGAGTACTGGGGGATGCAGGTGATCAACTTCATCGATCACACCATCCTCTTCGCCGTCTACACCATCGCCGTGCTCTACTTCTCGACCGGGACGGACAAGTACGGGTTCGGGATGAGCGACGCCGCCGCGGGCTACGTCTACACCATCTTCGGCAGCCTGACCACGATCTGTCTCTTCTTCTCCGGCCTCGTCTCCGACTGGCTGGGGATTCGCCGGTCGATGTACGTCAACCAGGGCGTGCTCCTGTTCATTCGCGCCGCGCTGGTGTGGGTGACGTTCAACCAGATCCTCTTCGCCGGCGACGTGCAGATGCGCATCGCCGACGGGCAGCAGTTCTGCATCATCGATCGCAGCGGCGCCGACGGCACGCCGGCGGTGACCGGCGGCGGGGGGCGCGGGGATCGCATCGCCGAGCAGTTGGGACTCGCCGATCTTCAGCCGATCTCCGCGCCGACGGGCGAGGGGGCCGAGCGCATGGACGGCGCCTGGTACGCCGGCGAAGTCCAGATGAAACCGGTGCTCGATCCCGTCCGGAATCTGCGCGGCGTCATCGGCCGCATCAACGAGGCGGAGGAGAACGAACTCACGCCCGGAAAGGAAAAGGTCAAGGCCGCGCTCGCCAAGGACGGGCAGAGCCTGCGGCTGGAGGATCGCACGGAGGGACCGGGCACGCTCACCGTGGCCGGCGCGCCGGGTTCGACCGCCGCGGTCGATCTCGGGATCGCGGGCACGGCGGACGAGGAGGGTCGCCTCGTGGGCGAGCCCTTCTTCCCACAGGGCTCATCGACCAGGCTCGACAACCTGCACGACGGGGCGGGCGTGCAGCGCAGCGATTTCGAGACGGACCTGATCATCACCGCCGCCGACGGCACGGTCATCGAGGTCAACCTCGGGAAGATGCGGGTGGACATCGGCCGGGGCACCAGTCTCGCCAAGCTTGATGAGGGCCGCGGCATCCACATCACCGATCCCGAGCCCGTCGAACGCATCCGCGGCCTTCTCACCCGCATCAACCGCGCCGAGGGCAACGCAGGCAAGGTGACGGCGAAGGTCGAGACGATCGGCGAAGAAGAACACCGGCTCGTCCTCACCGACCACGCCGGGGGCGAGGGACGGCTCGCCGTCGCCAACGCGCCGAACTCCTCGGCCGCCACCGACCTCGGCCTGACCGGCCAGGCGACCGGAGGCGAGCTGACAGGCAGCATCGTTCTGCCCGGAGGGACGAGGACCAAACTCGGGAACATCGGCGAGCAGGGCGTCCGCGGCGCCGAAGACGGCCCGGACCTGATCATTACGGCCAGCGACGGCACGAATCTCAGCATCGAGCTGGGCGAACTGCCGCGCGATGTTCTCCGCGTCACCACCGCCACGGGCGAGGCGTACGACATCGATCTGACCGGCGTCAACTCGGTGAGCGGGGTCATGGCCCGCTTCGACGATGGAAGCGGCGGATGGGGCTGGCTGCTCATGTCCGTCATCTTCGTCCTGCAGGCCCCGTTCCTCGCCATCGGGCAGACCGCGTTCCAGGCCGCGAACAAGCGATTCACCACCGCCCGCTCGCGCAGCGCCGGGTTCAACCTCTGGTATTTGTTCATGAACGTCGGCGCGTTCTTCTCCGGCCTGCTGATCGATCTCATCTTCATCGGCCTGGACCTGCCCCGCGTCCACGTGTTCACGGTCGGGATCGGGACGGCGATCGTCTGCCTGTTCTGCATCACCTTCTTCGTGCGGCGCGAGGAGCAGCTCCGCAGCCCCGATGAGGAGGCGCGGGCCGCCGAGGCCGAAGCGGATGCGGAGGAGATCGAGGAACCGGACGCGAAGCTCGAAGAGCCGGGGTCGAAGAAGAAGCGGCAGACCGGCAAGCGGATGAACCCCTGGCAGAACTTCCTCGCCGTCGCCCGCGAGCCGGTCTTCTGGCGCTTCACCTGTCTCATCACGCTGCTGATTCCCGTCCGGTCGGTGTTTCTCTACATGCACCTGATGATGCCGAAGTTCTGGACGCGGGTCATCGGCCCGGACGCGTTCATCGGGCTGCTGACCTCGATCAACCCGTTCCTGGTGATCCTCGGGCTGATCCTGCTGATTCCGATCCTGAACCGGTTCAGCGTGTACAAGATGCTGACGTACGGGGCGGTGGTCTCGGGCCTGTCGCTGTTCATTCTCGCCCTGCCGCCCATGGGGAAGCTGGAGTGGCTGTCATGGTGGCCGTGGCTGCAGTCGAATCTCGCCGGGGTGGCGGGCTTCACCTACATCATGTCCATCGTCAGCCTCGTGATCCTCACGATCGGCGAGGTCATCTGGTCGCCGCGCCTGACGGAATACACCGCGGCGATCGCGCCCGAGGGACAGGAAGGGACCTACCTCGGGTTCTCGATGATCCCCTACTTCCTGGCCAAGACGTTCGTGGCGGCGATGTCCGGGCTCATGCTCGAATACTGGTGCACCAAGCCGCCGGAGGACAACCAACTGGCGGTCCGCGAGACGCTGGAGACGAGCCTCGCCGCGGGCGAGATCGACTACTGGACCTCGCCCTGGGCGATGTGGTTCGTGCTCGCGGTGCCCGCGGTGGGCGGCCCGATCATCGCGTTGCTGATGCGGGGATGGTTCACCAAGGGTGCGCACTTCAAGCACGGTGAGCACACCGAGTAGGGCTCGACCAGCGCGGCGTCGTTGTTTGATCACGAAAGCCGCCCGCCGGATTCCGGCGGGCGGCTTTTCATTCGTTCTGCGATCCTGTCTCGTCCGCTCAGGCCTTGACCCATTTGTCCAGCCATCCGATCACCTCCTCGTGCCACTGGATGCTGTTGGCGGGCTTGAGCACCCAGTGATTCTCGTCCGGGAAGTACAGGAACCGGCTGGGAATGCCGCGGCGCTGGAGGGCGGTGAACGTCGACATGCCCTGGGTGTCGACCACGCGGTAATCCCGCCCGCCGTGGATGATCAGCATCGGGGTTTTCCATCGATGTACGTGGTCGATGGGATTGTGGTCGGTGTACGCCTCCGGCTCCTGCCAGGGCGTGCCGCCGCGCTCCCACTCGGGGAACCACAGTTCCTCGGTGTCGTAATAGGCCATCCGCTCGTCGATGTTGCCGTCATGGCAGATCATGCAGCGGAAGGGATCGGGCCACTGGCCGGCGATCCAGTTGATCATGTACCCGCCGAAAGACGCGCCCAGCGCGCCGATCCGGTCTCCGTCCATCCACGGATAGCGTTCCAGCGCCGCCGCGAGACCCTTCTGCAGGTCCTCGAGCGGCCGATCGCCCCAGTGGTTGTTGATGGCGTCGGTGAACGCCTGCCCGTAGCCGGTCGAGGCGTGGAAGTCGACCATGATCACCGCGTATCCCGCGCCGGCGTAGACCTGCGGGTTCCAGCGGTAATGGAAGTCGTTGCCGAACGACCCCTGTGGGCCGCCGTGGATGAGGAACGCCACCGGGTATTTCTTCCGCGGACTGAAATCGACCGGCTTGACGACGTAGCAGTAGACCTTGTCATCGTTCCAGCCCTTGAAGGTGAACTGCTCGGAGTCGCCCATTTTCACGTCGGCGAGCTTCGGGCCGTTGATGTTCGTGATCGTCTTCGCCTTCCCTCCGGACGGGCTTGCGGACGCGCGGATGGAATACAGTTCGACGGGCGACTTGTGATGGCAGAGTCCGTAGACGAGCCGATCGCCGGTCCGGACGACCTCGGTGACCTTCCCCTCCTTGACGAGCTGGTTCACCTTTCCCGTGGCGACGCTGACCGCGAACAGCGGGTGCTGGCCGAGACTGTCGGCGGTCGTGTAGATCGTCTTGCCGTCCTTCGACCAGACGATGGAACCAGCGGAGCGGTCCCAGTCCTCGGTGAGCATGCGCAGCTTGCCGTTGGGCCAGGAGATGAGGGCGATGCGGAGTCGATCGGCCTCGTACCCGGGGCGGGCCATGGCCAGGCAGGCCAGCGTCCTGCCGTCGGGTGAGAAGACCGGGTTGGTGATGACCGCCTTGTTGTTCTTCGTGATGCACCTGGGTCTGGACTTTCCGTCGAGGTCGGCGACGAAGAGATCGAACTGGGTGGACCACGCCTCGCGCCGCCCGACGTCCTTGGCGGAGAACACGATCGCCTTGCCGTTGGGGGTGAAGGTGTATTCCTCGGCTCCGCCGAACGGCTTGGCGGGGACGTCGGTCTTCATGCCCTTCATGACATCGACCGGCTCGCCGCCGTCGACGGGGAGGACGAAGAGATGGCTGCGCCGGCCGTCCTTCCAGGCGTCCCAGTGACGGAACATGAGCTGCGTGTAGACCTGGCCGGTGTGTTTTTCCTTCTCTTTCTCGTCGAGGCGCTTTTTCGTGTCCTCGATCTTCTTCAATTCGGGAAAGACCTCCATCGAGACGGCCAGGTGCCTGCCGTCCGGGGAGAGCTTGAACGAACCGACATCGAGGGGAAGGTCGGTCACCGGTTCCGCCTCTCCGCCGTCCACGTTGATTCTCCAGACCTGCGATGAGTCGGACCGCCCGGAGAGGAAATACACGGTCTGACTGTCGGGGGCCCAGCGCGGGCTGCTGCTGTTGGCCTCGTGGTTGGTCAGGCGGCGCAGGTTGGTGCCGTCGGCGTTCGCGACCCAGAGATCGACGTGGCCCTTGTTCTTCTCCAGGTCGGTCTCACGGACGGCGAAGACGATCCGCTTCCCGTCCGGCGAGGCGTCCAGGTCGCCGATCCGATCCATCGCCAGCAGATCGTGCACCGTGAACGGATGGGCGCGGCCCCCGGATGAGACGGCGCAGTTCAGAACGAGGACGAGCAGGAACACGAGAAAGAGCACGGCGGCGATACTCAACATCGGCACACTCCCTGGCTGGAGACGTCGCCGGCGCGCGGTGGCCCCTCGCCGCCGGCTGAATGATGATGGGGCGTATCCTAACGGGTGATCGGCCGCCGTGTGGGGCGTCGAGTCCGCCGCGGCGGGCAGGCGGGGCGTCAGTATCGTCGCGAGATGACCGAATCGGCCAGCGTGTTGAACAGATCCAGCGCCTCGCCGGGCGGGAGGGTGGCCAGCAGAGCCTTGGCCTCCCCGACCGTGCGTTGGGCGGCGGCGCG
>JAXHTH010000278.1:0-4254 GCA_034211115.1 Planctomycetota bacterium
GGAGACGATCACCCTCGAGTTCGGCGTCAGCGGACTGCTCTACAACTCCAACGTCGTCATGTACGAGCGCAACACGATGGGCCTGTGGTCGCAGGTCTACATGCAGGCGATCACCGGTCCCCACGCGGGGCGCACGCTCGAGCACCTGCCCGTCCGGATGATGACGTTCGCGCAGTTTGACCGGCAGCACCCCGACGGCTTCGTGCTCACGACGCAGACCGGCCACCGGCGCGACTACCGGCGGAACCCGTATGCCGGCTATTTCCGTTCTGATCGCCTCTTCATGCCGATGGAGTTCAGCGATGCCCTGCCGGCGAAGACGCTGGGCATGGGCGTACGCCTCGGTGAGTACACGGCCTTCGTCACGGCGGAAGCGGCCAGGGAGGATCCCGTCACACTTCAGACGCCGGGCGGCGAGGTCGTCATCACCTTCCGCGACAACGCGGGGATGTTCGTCCGGAGCGCGCCGCCAAAGGCCCGCGTCGTCCAGACCTTCTGGCACAGTTGGTCGGCCTTCCATCCCGGGACACGCATCATCCGGCCCGGGGAATAGCGCCGCCGACGAAGCGCCCGCGGCCGGGGGCCGTCAGAGATCCGCGAGTTCCGCGCCCGGGTGCATCGCCTGCCAGGCGAAGAGGAAGCTGTAGATCACCGTCGCCGGGTCGCCGTCCGCGGAACGGACCCGGACGACGTCCGGATCGGCCGCGTGACGGAACGTGAACGCCTCGCCATTGAGCTCATCGCGCCATTGGCCCGAGGCGCCGGCGCGATCGGCGATGCCTGAGAGCGGATAGATGCGCTGCGCCTCGTCCGCGAAGACGATCACGCACGGCGTCTTGGGCCGCGGCCCGTCCGCCGGCAACGGAACATCGACCGGGAAGAGCAGCTCATCGCCGACGAAGTAGCCCTCGTAACTGCTGTACTGGTACTTGTAGCGCTTCAGTTCCGCCTCGCCGACCGCGAGCACGGTGGTGTCGGGGTGGTGCGACGACCAGTCGCCCCAGTGGGTGACCTGGGCGGGGATGAGCGTCAGCTCCCGCCCGGCCGCGGCGGCGGGCCCGGTGACCGCGCGCCCCTGAAGCTGGCTCCAGAGGCTCTCGCCACCGATTTCCGGCCCACGGTCGTACATCAGGAGGTTCGAGTTGTAGACGAGCCCGCTCACGCCGAACTCGAGCACTTCGCCGCCAATCGTGCGATCGAACACCACCACGCTGTCGCAGAGCGGGTTGTAGGTGACGGCGATGGGCACCCCGCCCACGATGTCGTTGACGATCTCGTGCGAGGCGAGGACGAGCAGCGGATACGCACGCGCCTCCTCGCCAATCTCGACGCCGATGACCCGATCGTGTGAGACGAGGTACTTGCCGCGGTGCGCCTCGTTGAACGCCGCCACGGCCGTCCCGTCCATGACCGGCGGCTGGACCAGCGCCTCCAGCAGATCCCGGTGAAGCTGAGCGGCGACGATCTCCTCGCGCGGGATGAGGGAGGGGCTCAGCGCGAAGCCGTAGGTCGCGGGGTCCTTCCCGTCACCCGGCGGCCGGTCGGACAGCCGCCGCAGGGCCGGGGCCACCACGATCAGGAGGACCATCACCGCGATGACCGCGGTCAGAAGCAGAACCCACCCCCCGCTGCGGAAGGTCAGCATCCGCTTCGGGTTCGTGTCGGCGTCCCACATGGCCGGATGATAGATCCTCGATCGGTCCCGGGCGCGGGGCCCGGGCGGTCGGCGGGTCGGGGCGGCGCAGGCCCGGCATCGAGCCGCCCGGGGGGCCCGGGATCGATCTGGCGGGCAGCGCCTCGGACACGGAATGAAAAACCGGCCGATCCTGAGGATCGGCCGGTCGGAGTCTTCATGAGCCCCTTTCGACAGGGGCGTGGGGGGCGGGCTCGCCGTCGGGCCCGTTCGCTCATCAGAAGGTGAGCTGCAACTGGGTGCGAAGCACGAGCTGGCCGTCCTCGCCCAGGGAGTCGGCGCGCCAGCCGGTGATGCTCTGCGTGGCGGGCACGGAGTCGATCCCGAAGCCGACGTCGGTCGTCCACTTCATGCCGTGCTTGGCCCAGTAGTGGTTCACGCCGATGGTGAACAGGTTGACGTCATCGACGCCTTCCATGTCCAGATCGGCGAACTCGTAGCGCCCGAACAGCTCCCAGTCCTCGTTCATGAAGAAGCCGCCCTGCACGAGGAAGCCGAACTGATCGAAGTCGACCGCGGCATCGTCGTCGAGGGTGCGGTAGATGAACGCACCGAAGATGTTGGCGCCGCCGAACTCGATGGAGGCGTCGATCGTCGCAAGGAAGACCTCAAGTTCGTCGACGTCGAGGGTCGTGCCGTATTCCTCGCGCTGATAGTGCAGGGCACCGCCGAGCAGGAACCCGGTCTCTTCGCCCTGCCAGCTCGTGAAGTCACGGAACTGGTCCCAAGTGCCCTGGAAGAGGATCTCCACGCGGCCGGTCATCGAGAACTCGGTGTCGCGGGTGTTCCACATCGTATTCTGGGTGTTGGCGCCGTCGTTGTAGGAGCCGGTGAAGTGGAACTGCTCACCGAGGTAGTCCACGGCGATGCCCTGGGTGCGGCCGCCCGTGAAGTACTCGTTGAGCCAGGAGCGCTCGACGGCAAGCTGATGCATGCTGTGCACGAGCTCTTCGCGGAGGACCGGCGCCTTGAACTGGCCCATCATGGCCTTCCAGCCGTTGCCGTAGTTGTAGGCGATGTAGGCGTCGTCGAGGGTGAAGCTGCCGCTGCGGCCGAAGTCGCCCTCGATGTAATACATCCAGTCCGGGTTCACCACGTTGCCCGAGAAGATGAGCTTGGTTCGAGTGTTCTCGAAGCCCCAGCGGTCATCGTCGATCGGAGCGTTGTCCTGATTGTTGTAGATGAAGCGTGTCTGCAGTTGGCCGTTGAGTTTGAGACTGAAGTTGCCGTCACTGCTGCCGAGCACGAATCCGTTGTCGTACCCTGCGGTCATGCCGGCCTGAAGGAGACTGGCTCGGGTGTCAGCATCGGCAAGGACATCCTGGACCACGCCACGGATCTCCTCGGCGCGCTGCTCCGGCAGCCAGTTGTCACCCTTCAGTTGGGCCACCGTGGCCTCAAGCTCGGCGATCCGAGCCTCGTAGTTCTGGGCCTCCGTCGGGTTGTCGGCGAAGCTGGCACCTGTCAGCGTTAGAGCAGACGCACCCGCGAGGAGGCCGACTCGCGTCGTAAGACTCATGTGTAGACTCTCCTACTTAGACTGGACGTCTGGAACACTCGCCCTCCAGGCGTCCGATTCATCCACCCGCCCGCGTCTCGCCAGACCCACTAGGCCCGGCGCGGACGTGATTTCACGCTATCGGCCGAATCCGGCACGATTGTTGAAAGGCGGGATAATACTCATTTCAAGTCCGGCCGCCACTCCCGGCCGTCATTTGCCGCAAAAAGTGGAAGACCGCAGGAGGCTCTGGAGTATTGAGAAAGCGCTATCCTCCTGCTGGCGTTGGGTTTAGGAGCAGATTAGACTCATTCTCAACTGGCCGATTTTTCTGCCCCCACCCGCCCTCCAACCTCCCGATCCGCCCAACCACTTTTCTGCGATCTTCGCCCTTCCACGCCCCCTCCGGCCCGCCCCGGCCGGTGCCGGGCGCTGTTCATCCGCCACGCTCCACGGGCGCCAGAATGTCCAGGGCCTCAGCCACCGTGCCCACACCGATCGCACCGCCGGCCGCGCCGACTGAGGCCGCCCCGTCATCGCTCGTCACCAGCGCGCCGTACCCGCGCCGGGACGCTTCGCGCGCCCGCTGCCCGATCTGGTGCACCGGTCGCACCTCACCGCCCAGACCGACCTCGCCGACCACGGCCGTCCCGGGCGGAACCCGGCAGCGCCGAAACGCGCCGGCGATCGCGAGGCAGACGGCGAGGTCCGCCGCCGGCTCCACCACCCGCAGACCGCCCACCGCGGATGCGAACACGTCCTGGTCCGCGAGGCGCAGGCCGGCGTGCTGCTCGAGGACCGCGATGAGCATTGCCAGCCGGTTGGATTCCAGGCCGCTCGTCCTTCGCTTCACGCTGCCGAGGAAGCCCGTCGCCGTCAGCGCCTGCACCTCCACGAGCAGGCAGCGCGTCCCGTGCAGAATGGGGCAGATCACCGACCCGGGCTGAGGCGGCTTGCCCGGATCCAGCAGACGCCCGATGTCGCGCACCTCTGTCAGGCCGCTTCCGGTCATTTCGAACAGGCCCACTTCGAGCGTCGTGCCGTATCGATTCTTGATGCCGCG
>JAXHTH010000279.1:0-19368 GCA_034211115.1 Planctomycetota bacterium
GGACCGACTCGCCGGCTACGTGCGCCAGAAGCACGGCTTCCCGCTCGATTCCAACACCCTCTTCGACTGCCAGGTCAAGCGCTTCCACGATTACAAACGCCAACTGCTCAACATCCTGCACGTGATCACGCTGTACAACCGGCTGAAGTCGGGACGGGATGACGACTTCGTGCCGCGCACCGTCCTCTTCGCGGGCAAGGCCGCCCCGGGCTATTACCACGCCAAGATGACCATCAAGCTCGCCAACGCGGTGGGTGAGCTGGTCAACAACGATCCGGACATCGCGGGCCGGCTGAGGGTCGCGTTCCTGCCCGATTACGGCGTTTCGCTCGCCGAACAGATCATCCCCGCCGCCGAACTCTCCGAGCAGATCTCCACCGCCGGGATGGAGGCTTCCGGCACGGGCAACATGAAGTTCGCCCTCAACGGCGCCCTCACCATGGGCACCCTCGACGGCGCCAACATCGAGATCAAAGAGGAAGTCGGCGACGACAACATCTTCATCTTCGGCCTGCGGGCCGAGGAGGTCGAGACCCGGCGCGCCTCCGGCTACAACCCCTGGGACCACTACCACGGCAACGAGGAGCTGCGCACCGCCCTCGACCAGATCCGCGATGACTTCTTCTCCGGCGGGGAGACCGAGCTCTACCAGGCCCTCATTGACCGCCTCCTCCACGAAGGCGATCCCTACATGGTTCTCGCCGACTACGCCGCCTATGTCGCCTGCCAGGAACAGGTCAGCCGCGCCTATGCCGACCCGCGCCGCTGGACGCGGATGTCCATCCTCAACACCGCCAACGTGGGCAAGTTCTCCTCCGACCGCACGATCCGCGAGTACGCGGAGGAGATCTGGAACGTCCACCCCGTCCCCGTCTCGCTGGACGCGGGCACCTGACGCCGCGGCGGCGCCGGGCGCATCGCCGCTCACACCGACCGGAAGTGGCGTGGGGCGACCGACCCGCCTACGCTAGGCGAGGCCGTCGGGGAGGCCCCGATGACGCCGCTCCGGCCCGCGCGCTCCTCTTGTCCGGTGATCACCACCCCGGCCGCAACGCCCGCGGTCTGCGAGGATACCGCCCATGCCCACGACGACCGTCCTCGATGCGCAGATCAGGCACGTGTCCATCCTCGATGAGCACGGCGCGTTCGACGAGAAGCTCGGAGGCGACCTTATTCCGGATGATGATCTCGTCCGGCTTTACGAGCACATGAGCATCTGCCGCCACTTCGACGAGGTCGCGTTCAAGCTCCAGCGGTCCGGCCGCATGGGCACCTACCCGCAGAACATGGGGCAGGAGGCGGCGAGCCTGGGCGCCGCCTATGCCCTCCGCCGCGACGACTGGATGGTCCCCTGCTATCGCGAGAACGCCGGCCTCGCCTGGCACGGCCTGCCCCTGGAGTACGTCCTCCTGCACTGGATGGGCGACGAGCGCGGCAACCGGATCCCCGAGGGCGTGGCCGCCCTGCCCCTGGCGATCCCCATCGGCACGCAGATGCTCCACGCCGCCGGCCTCGCCTGGGCGGCCAGGTACCGCGGCTCCGATCGCATCGCCTGCACGTTCTTCGGCGACGGCGCCACCAGCGAAGGCGACTTCCACGAGGCGGCCAACTTCGCGGCCAACCTCGATCTCCCCGTCATCTTCCTCTGCCAGAACAACCAGTGGGCGATCTCCGTGCCCTCGAAGATCCAGTGCTCGGCCCCCACCGTCGCCCAGCGCGGGCTCGCCTACGGCATGGAATGCATCCAGGTCGACGGCAACGATCTCTTCGCGATGGTCCGCGTCGTGCGCGACGCCGCCGAACGCGCCCGCAACGACAGGCGCCCCACGTTCATCGAGGCGGTCACGTATCGTCTGGGCGATCACACGACGGCCGACGATGCCCGCCGCTATCGCGATGCCGCGGAAGTCGAGCAGTGGAGGAACCGCGATCCGCTCCTCCGCCTCCGCAAACACCTGGAGCATCACACGCTCTGGGACCAGGGCAAGCAGGCGGAACTGCACCGCCGGGCCGAGGCAGAGGTCGAGGCGATCGTGAAGCGCGCCGAGGAGATCGCCGACCCGGCCCCCTCCGACATGTTCGATTCCATGTACGCCGAACTCCCCGAGGAGCTCCGCGTGCAGCGCGACACCATGCGCACCAGCAGCATCGGCCAGGACCCGGCCCAGATCGAAGACGAAGTCGAAGTCCCCGGTTAAGGAAACTCACCGCAGAGGCGCAGAGGACGCAGAGCAAGCAAACCACGCATCACTCATCACTCATCGCTCATCACTCATCGCTCATCGCTCATCGCCCTCGCGGGCGCTCAACACGCGGGCAAACCGCGTCGCGAAACAAGCTGATCCCCGATGGCTGATCCCTGACTCCTCTTCGTCCCATCACTCCTCACTTATCCCTCATCACTCCTCGAGTCTGAAACCCATGGCGAACCTCACGCTGGTCCAGGCCATCAACCTCGCCCTCACCCAGGAGATGGAGCAGGACGATCGCGTCGTCCTGCTGGGGGAGGACGTGGGCCCGAACGGCGGCGTGTTCCGCGTCACTGACGGCCTGCACAAACGCTTCGGCGGGCATCGCGTCGTCGACACCCCGCTCGCCGAATCGGGCATCATCGGCACCTCGATCGGCCTGGCCATGGCCGGCCTGCGACCCGTGCCCGAGATCCAGTTCGAGGGTTTCCTCGGCCCCGCCTACGACCAGCTCACCACCCACGCCGCCCGCATGCGCACCCGCACCCGCGGCGCGCTGACGGTCCCCATGACCGTTCGCGTCCCGGTGGGGGGCGGGATCCACGCGCCCGAGCTCCATTCCGACAGCCCCGAGGCGATCTACACGCACACGCCGGGGCTGAAGATCGTCATGCCCGCCTCGCCCTACGACGCCAAGGGCCTGCTCATCAGCGCGATTCGCGATCCCGATCCGGTGATCTTCTTCGAGCCCAAGCGCATCTACCGCGCCTTCCGCGAGGAGGTGCCCGAAGACGAGTACACCATTCCCATCGGCCGGGCGCGCATCGTCTCGGACGGCGATGACATCACCGTCATCTCCTGGGGCGCCAGCGTCATCCAGTGCATGAGCGCGATCGACAAGTCCGACCGCTCCATCGAGCTCATCGACCTGCGGACGATCTCGCCCATCGACATGCCGACCATCGTCCGGTCAGTCGAGAAGACGGGCCGGGCGGTGATCGTGCACGAAGCGCCCAAGACCGCCGGCCTCGGGGCCGAGATCGCCACCGCGCTCATGGAGCAGTGCTTTCTGCACCTGGAAGCGCCCGTCCAGCGCGTGACCGGCTTCGACACCATCATGCCCTATTACAAGCTCGAACTCGACTACCTCCCCGACGCCGACCGCATCGGCAGGGCGATCGAGGAAGTCGCGTTGTATTGAAGAGAAGGCATCATGGCATCATGGCATCAAGTGTCCCCACCGAGGCTTGCCTCTTCGCATCTCTGCGTTTTGACGTTATGACGTTTTGACCTTTTGACGTTTCCACCATGGCCATCAAGCAACCTGCCGACAAGTCGCATTTCATCCTCCCCGATCTGGGGGAAGGCGTGCATGAAGCCGAACTCATCCGCTGGCGGGTCGAGGTCGGCCACTACGTCAAGGAACATCAGATCCTCGCCGAGATGGAGACCGACAAGGCGCTGGTCGAGGTCCCCAGCCCCTGGTCGGGCGTGATCAGCAAGCTCTGCGGCCAGGAGGGCGACATCATCAACGTCGGCTCCGTCCTCGTCGAGTACGAAACCGAGGGCAAGCCGCGGCGCGAGACCGATGAGACCCAGGCCGGCGCCGAGCAGGCCGCGGAGGCCGAGCCGGACGCCGAAGCCGAAGAGGACGCGGGGACCGTCGTCGGCTCCGTGGGCGGGGCGCTGTCCATTTCCGATCGGTTCCGACGCCGGCCGGAAGCGGAGGAGACATCGACGGCGACGGGCAGGCCCCTCGCGACCCCCGCCGTGCGCCGCCTCGCCCGTGAACTCGGTGTCGACCTGCGCCTGGTGAGCGGGACCGGACGGGGCGGGCGCATCACCGCCGGCGACGTGCGCCAGGCCGCATCGAGCGCCGAAGAACCCGAGCCCGCCGAGGAAGTCCCCGCCCGCTCGGCGCCCGCGCCTTCGCCGGCGCCGGCTCCCGCTCCTGCCGCCCCCGCCGCGCCCGTCTCCGCCGGCGATGACGTCACCCAGCGCATCCCCTTCCGCGGCGTGCGGCGCAAGATCGCCGAAGCCCTGCATCACTCCGTTCAGACCACGGTGCACTTCACCGCCGTCGACGAGGCCGATGTCACCGCGCTGGACGCCAAGCGGCGCGAGTACGCCTCGATCCTCGGCCGCAAGCTCAGCCTGCTGCCGTTCGTGATGGTCGCCGTCTGCCGCGCCCTGCGGCAGCATCCCCAGCTCAACGCGAACGTGGACGATGAGAACGGCGAGATCCTCCTCCGCGGGACGATCAACCTCGGCTGCGCCGTCGACACCGAGCACGGCCTGATGGTGCCGGTGATCGGCAACGCCGATCGCCTCAGCATCGTCCAGCTCGCCGAGTCGGTGACCTCGCTGGCCAAGCAGTGCCGCAACCGGTCGATCGCGCGCGAGCAACTCACGGGCGGGACGTTCACCATCTCGAACGTGGGCAGCTACGGCGGGATGTTCGCCACCCCGATCATCAACTACCCGGAGGTCGCCATCCTCGCCGCGGGCCGGACGAAGGAACGGGTCATGACCCGCGACGGGACCTTCTACGCCGGCCAGTGCCTGCCCCTGAGCCTGAGCTGCGATCATCGCGTCGTCGACGGGGCTGAGGGTGTGCGGTTCCTCAACACCGTCGTCCAGCTCCTCCAGTCGCCGGAGTCGATCATCCGGGGTTTCTGATCGGCTCCTCTGAACGGGCGGTCGGCAAAGACCGATATGATGAGGGGCGGTGAGGGGAGGCTGCGCCGTCCTCCTGTCCCTTTGCGAGAGCACGCCATGACCACCTCGAAGACCGCGCCCCCGCAGCAGGATGTCGCGCACAACAACCCGGCCGAAGCCCTGCGGCGGAAACTCGAAGAGAAGACCGCCGTGATCGGCATCGTCGGGCTCGGCTACGTCGGCCTGCCCCTCGCCCGGGCCGTCCACGAGGCCGGCTACCGCATCCTCGGCTACGACGTCGACCAGACGAAGGTCGACTGCCTCAAGCGCGGCGAAAACTACCTCCGCCACCTGGGGAGCGATCTCACCGAGACCCTCGCCGCCTCCGATCGCTTCGAGGCGACCAGCGCGCCCGACCGGCTGGGCGAACCGGACGTGGTGCTGCTGTGCGTGCCCACGCCGCTGGGCGAGCATCGCGAGCCGGACCTGACCTTCGTGCTCGAGAGCACGCGGATGGTCGCCGCGGTCCTGCGACGCGGGCAGCTGCTCGTGCTCGAATCGACCACCTATCCCGGCACAACGCGGCAGGAGATGATGCCCATCCTCGAATCGTCCGGGCTCGCCTGCGGCGCCGACTTCTTCCTCGCCTACAGCCCCGAGCGCGAGGATCCGGGGCGCAAGGAAACGACGACCGCATCCATCCCCAAGCTCGTGGGCGGTGTCGATGCCATCAGCGGCGACCTCGCCATGACCTTCTACACGCGCATCATCCGCAGCGTGCATCGCGTTTCCTCGGCCGAGGTCGCCGAGGCGGCCAAGCTGCTGGAGAACATCTACCGCGCCGTCAACATCGCGATGGTCAACGAGCTGAAGGTCGTCCTCGCCGGCATGGACATCGACGTCTGGGAAGTCATCGAGGCGGCGTCGACCAAGCCCTTCGGCTTCCAGCCCTTCTATCCCGGACCCGGCCTCGGCGGGCACTGCATCCCCATCGACCCGTTCTACCTGACGTGGAAGGCGAAGGCGATCGGGTACGCGACGAAGTTCATCGAGCTCGCCGGCGAGATCAACGCCCACATGCCCGCTCACGTCGTCTCGCGCGTCATGAGCGCGCTCAACGACGATGGCAAGTCGCTCCGGGGGTCGAAGGTGCTCGTCATCGGCATCGCCTACAAGCCGAACATCGACGACGTGCGCGAGAGTCCGGCCGCGGAGATTATCAGTCTGCTCCGGCAGGCCGGCGCGGATGTGTCCTATCACGATCCGCACGTGCCGGCCTTTCCGAAGATGCGCAAGTACGACATCGATCTCGAATCGGCGCCGCTGACGGAAGACACGATCCGCGGGCAGGATGCGGTCCTCATCGTCACCGACCACGATGCGGTCGATTACGCTCTTCTTGGCCGCTTCGCGAAGCTCATCGTCGACACGCGCAACGCGATGGCCCGGGCGGGCGAAGTCAACGCGAGGATCGTGAAGGCCTGATCTCCCCTCCCCCGCCCCCGGAAAGGGGACAGGGGCCGGGGATGAGGGACGTACGCTACGATGTAGACGTTGATCGCGTCTGGCGCAATCGTCCGTGAGCGCAGGATCACCCTCACCCTGACCCTCTCCCCGAGGGAGAGGGAATACCGAGCCGTTGCTTCATGAGTCACACCTGGTCCTGGCAACTCCTCCGCGCCGGTTCGTTCCGCCTCGACGGCGGATCGATGTTCGGCATCGTCCCCAAGCCGCTGTGGGCGAAGATGATCACGCCCGATGACCGCAACCGCATCGACCTCCAGACGAACTGCCTGCTCCTCGATGACGGCTCCCGCAAGGTCCTCATCGAGACCGGCTACGGCGGGAAGTGGGGCGAGAAGGACCGCGACATCTTCCACATGCAGGATCGGACGATCCTCGACGCCCTGCGCGAGATCGATGTCGCGCCGGAGACCATCGATCACATCATCGTCACGCATCTGCACTTCGATCACGCCGGCGGCCTGACGCATCTGAATCCGGACGGTGAGGCGATGAGCTCCTTCCCGGGGGCCGCGATCGTCGTGCAGAAGACCGAGTGGGACGATGCGCTGGCGAACAGGACCACGATGAAGAAGACGTATCTTCGCGAGCATCTCGATCCCATTGCCGACCAGGTGCGCCTCATCGAGGGTGAAACCGAGATCCTGCCCGGCCTGCATGTCTGGCCGATGATCGGCCACACCTGGGGACACCAGGCCGTGCGCTTCCGCGATGCGGAGGGGGTCGTCTGTTTCGCCGGAGATGTCATGCCCACGGCGAATCACGCCGGCCCAGCGTTCAACATGGGCTACGACATGCTGCCCTGGGACAACATGCTCTCCAAGCGCCGGCTGCTGGCGCAGGCCGCCGAGGAGCGATGGCGGCTCGTCGTCGGCCACGAGGTCGGCCATCCCGTCGTGCGCGTCGTGCCCGATGCCGATCGGAGCGGCGAGTTCCGTCTTGAGCCCGTTTGAGACGCTCCTCTTCTACTTCTCCCCGTGGACGTCGGTCGGCGGCGCGACCTCTTCCGCCGCGATCCGATACAGCTTCAGCGCCGGCTGGAGATGCGTGATCGCCCCGGATTCACGCTCCCACAGAAGCGTCCCCGTCGCGAAGAGATCCTCATAGAACGCCTTCCGCCTGAAGTATTCGGCCTCGGCCTCCTCGGTCGGCCGGCGATTCTCGCTGAACAGCCGTCCGTAGCGCGTCCTGCACACGGCGACGTGCGTCACGCCGTCGGCGCGCAGCTCATCGAGCGGGCCGAGATCGGCGACCCACCGCGCGCTGATGACTTCCTGTGACAGACGACGCCGCTTCTGATCGGCGCCGTCGTCCTCATCGACGGGCAGCCGCACGTACGCATCCTGCGCGATCACCGCAGCCGCCGGAAGGTTCTCATCGATCCACGCGATGAGAGCCGCGCGATGATCGTGCCGGAACGCATCGCGCGTCCGCTCGAAATCGCGCCATTGCAGGGCCAGCGTCGCGCCGAGCGCGATCAGGACGATCACGGCCCGCGCCGCCGGCGCGAAACGCCAGCGCCCCGCAAGAACGACGCGGCTGCCCTCGGCGATCCCCAGCCCGGCCAGCAGGTACGCGAACGTCATCACCGGGAGGAAATACCGTCCGTAGACGAGCGTCGAGCAGGAAAGAACCGCCGCGTACACGAGCGGAAACGCGCTGACGATCCACTCCGAACCGCGGCGCTTCTTCCAGGTGATCGCCAGAAACAGAAAATGAATCCCGATGAGGGCCCACAGCAGCGGGAACGTGTCGTTCGCGAACCGCTCGAGGTACTCCGTGTGCGGAACGCTTCGGGTCAGGCCGCCGTGATGCGTGACGCTGTGCTTGATCTCCCACTTCAGGCTCCCGAAGAAGTCGCCGAGGTTCAGGATCATGTGGTAGTTGATGATCGCGAAGGTCGCCAGAAAGGCGCGCGTGAAGACCCTGATCGCCCGCTTCCGCGCTTGTGTATCCTGGCTTCGCATCATCAGCAGCACGGCGGGCACCGCGATCGGCAGGGTGATGAAACCCATGTACTTGCCCGAGGCGGCGATCGCGCTCGCCGCCGCGAGCACGATGAGCGCCCACGTCGTTCGCCGATGCTCGAACCACGCCAGGGCGAGGAAGAACACCGCCAGCCCCATCACGAGCGCGGTGTCTTCCTTCATGAAATGCGCGTACTGGAGCATCCGATGCGACATCGCACCGATTGCGCCGACGCATATCCCGGCCCATAATCCCTGATACTTCATCGCGAGCAGCGCGAGGGCGGCGACCGCGAGGGCGGCGCAGCCCGCGGCCACCCAGCGCCCCGCCTCGACCACCTCCTGCCGATCATCCTCCATCCCCGCCAGTTCGCTGACCACATCCGTGGCCGTCAGCAACAGGAGCGGATGATTGAAGTTCCGCTCGTTGCTGAGAATCTGCTCGATCTTCCCCGCCTCGTCGGGATGATAACGATACGAGAAGGTGTTGTTTCGCGAATACAGAAACAGGCACGCCGCGAAGACGGCGATCGCGATCAGCCATGAACACAGCACGAGTCGTCCGTCGCGCGGCGGCGCAGCGTCCCGCGGGGCCCCGGATTCCACGTCGCCGTCGCCGTGCGTCGTCCGCGGCTCACTCATGTCGGATCACGCGCGGACGGCGGCATGCCGCCCGACGAAGCTGACCGTCGTCTGCACGACGTGCTCGCGCTGGGCCTGCGTCAGTTCGGGATAGATCGGCAGGGCGATCGTCTCCGCGGCCGCACGCTCCGAATGAGGCAGATCACCCGCCCGACCGTTCAGATCGGAGAAGCACTTCTGAAGATGGAGGGGAACGGGATAGTAGATCTCGGTGCCAATCCCCTTCTCGGACAGCGCCGCGCGCAGCTCATCGCGAATCGCGGCCGGCACGCGGATCACGTACTGGTTGTAAATGTGCCGCGCACCCGCCGGGGCCGGGGCGGGCGTGCGCAGCGGCAGGCCGTCCTCATCGAGCGGATGCGCGCTGGTTTTCGCGCCGGCGGCGGCGAAGGCCTCATCGTAGGACGCGGCGTTCCGCCTCCGGCCCTCAGTCCACAAGTCCAGGTACTTGAGTTTCACGCGCAGGATCGCCGCCTGCAGCGCATCGAGCCGCGAGTTCAGGCCGACGATCTCGTGGTAGTACTTGGGCTTCGCCCCGTGCACGCGGAGGATGCCGATGCGCTCGGCGAGATCGGCATCGTTGGTCATGCAGATCCCCCCGTCGCCGAACGCGCCGAGATTCTTCGTGGGATAGAAGCTGAAGCAGCCGATGAGGCCGCGCGATCCGGCGCGGGCGCCGGTCTCGTCTTCCGTTCCGATCGCCTGGGCGGCGTCCTCGATCACGGGAACATCATGTTCGGCCGCGATTCCGAGCAGCGCATCCATGTCCGCGGCCTGCCCGAACAGGTGCACGGGCATGATCGCCTTCAGCCTCGTGCATCGTTCCGCGAGCCGCCGCACGTGGACGGGATCGACGTTGTACGTCACGGGATCGATATCCGCGAACACCGGCCGCGCGCCGAGGCGGACGATCGAGCCGGCCGTCGAGAAGAACGTGTAGGCGGGGCAGATCACCTCGTCCCCCGGCTTGATGTTCAGCGCCATCAGGGCCAGCAGGATGGCGTCGCTGCCCGAGGCGCAGCCGACGGCGAACGGAGTACCGCAATAGGCGGCGATCTCCTCTTCCAGGGCCTTCACGTTCGGGCCCATGATGAACCCCTGCGCTTCAACGACCTCGTCGATCGCGCGGGCGATCTCATCCCCGATCGATGCGTACTGCGCCTTGAGGTCGAGCAGGGGGACGATGGTTTTTTCAGCCATGTTCCTGGGTTTCCTTGACGGTGACGAGGCGCCCGCCCTGGCGAAGGTACTCGTTGCCGCACGCGGCGCAGATCATGCTAGGCGAGTCTTCGGGCTCGCGGAGGATTTCACCGCACCGGCAGGCCCATCCGGCGCGCCGCGCCGGCACGCCGACCATCAGCGCGTGGGGCGGCACGTCCTCCGTCACCACCGCCCCCGCGGCGATGAAGGCGTGATGGCCGATCTCGAGCCCGCAGAGCACGGTGCAGTTGGCGCCGAGCGTCGCGCCCCGCCGCACCATGGTCGTCTTGTATTCATCACGCCGCACGATCTCGCTGCGGGGATTGATGATGTTGGTGAAGACCATCGACGGCCCGCAGAAGACGTCATCCTCGAGCACCACGCCGGTATAGATCGAGACGTTGTTCTGCACCTTGACGTTGTCGCCCAGCGTGACGCGGGGGGCGATGAGCACGTTCTGCCCCAGGTTGCAGTTCCGGCCGATCGTCGACCCGGCCATCACGTGCGTGAAGTGCCAGATCTTCGTCCCGACCCCGATCGCGCACGGCTCATCGACATACGCCGACTCGTGCACCTGGACATCGGGATGTTTCTGCGCATCAAAGCGGATCATGGTTCTGCTCCCGGACGGCCGTGGCGACGGATACCGTCTCGATGAGGGGCACCGGCGCCTCCGCTTCGCCGCCGAGCGCAGCCGCCTCCGGCCAGACGGGTTCGACGGGACGTCCCTCGGCGAGCAGCGAATGCTGCGCCGCGTGCAGGATTTCGAGGACGCGCACCCCGTCCGCGCCGCCGGTGCGCGGCGTGCGACGGCGCGCCATGCATTCGATGAAGTGCCGGCATTCCTCCTTCAGCGGCTCGGTGGACGGGAAGGCGACGTCCGTCCCCTCGCCGCGCACCGGCACCGGCTGGCCTTGCTCCCAGTCCACGCGCTGATCGTGAAGCACGAGCCGCTTGGCCACGTCATCGAAGCTCGCCATCCGCTTCGACCCGATCACCACCAGCTTCTGCTCCTTGAACGGGTGCAGCCAGGACACGAAGATGTGGCCGCGCACGCCGCTCTCGAAGAGAAGCTGGGTCACCGTCACGTCGGCGATGCCGGGCGTAAGGTACGAACCGCCCGTCGCGACGACCTGTCTCGGCAGCGCGTCCAGCAGGCGCAGGATGACGGCGATGTCGTGCGGGGCGAACGACCACAGCGCGTTCTCCTCCGTGCGGATCTTGCCCAGATTGAGCCGGTTGGAGACGATGTAGCGGACTTGCCCCAGTTCGCCGGAGGAGACGAGGTCGCGCAGCGCGAGGATCGCGGGGTGGTACTCCAGCAGATGGCCGACCATGAGGATGCGGCCGGCCGCGTCGGCCCGCGCGCAGAGGTCGCGCGCTTCCCCGACCTCGATGGTCAGTGGTTTCTCGACGAAGACGTCCTTGCCCGCGTCGAGGGCATCCCGCGCGAGCCGGTAATGCGTCTCGGCGGGGGTGGCGATCATCACCCCCGCCACCGCGTGATCGTCCCAGACCGGCTCCGGCCGCTCGTACACCGCCGCCTCCGGGGCCAGCGCCGCGGCCCTGGCCCGTCCGGCGGGCGAGGGATCGACGACGGCCCGCAGGACGCCGAACCCCTGCTCCGCGGAGAGCGTGCGCACGATGTTCTTCCCCCACCCCCCGCAACCGATGACGGCGATGTTTCGCTGACCGGACACCCTGCGCCTCCGCGCCTCCTCAGTCGGCGGGTCGTTCTCGCGTCCCGGCGCCTCGCCCGCTTCGGGCGCCCGGGCACTCCGAACCGAACCCCACCCCGCCCGAGCCGCGGTCGCGAGGCTAGCAGGCGGTGAGGGCGCGGTCAATCTCAATGGTGTCGATGTGTGCGTCCCCGATCCTCGCCCCGAGGCGAGATGCATCTCACGCCGCGAGCGCGTCCGGATCGAAGCGCAGGGGCGGACGATAGACGCGGCTCTTGCAACGCCCGTCCACACCGCGGCAGACGCCGTGGGCCTCGGTATCCAGCCGCCAGCGTCGACCGTCGACGAGGTAGCGGAAGAGGTACGCGCCGGGTCCGGGATCGAAGCGGAGGCGCCACGCGCCGTCCTCGCCGCGGTGCATCGGCAGATGCCGCTCGTGCCAGCCGTCGAAGGCGCCGACCAGTTCCACGCGCCCGGCCTGCGGCTCGTGGATGACGAAAGTGATCGTTCCGTCCGCCTCGATACTGACCATCTTTCCCGGTCTCCTGTCCGCGTTGACGGGTGACGGTACACTCGGAGGTCCGGATCACCTGATCGTCGCCTGACGGAGACGACGATCATTCCGCCGGAGTGAGCCGTTCGATGCCGCGCTGTCTCAGGACATGCAGAGCGCACCGGCGCGTGGATGCGATGATGTCCTCGGTCGCATCGGCGGGTCGCTTGAGCCGTGCGTCCGTTGTGGGGCTGCTGTTTCTTTGGGGATTCGCCCCCGCCGCTTTCGGCGAGGTGGTGCGCGGGATCGAGCCGCAGGCGACGCGTCCGATCGCGCCGCGCGGCGGCGTGCTCATGCTCCCGCTGACGGCACGGCGACCCGGCGACGGCTGGCCGGACGCGATCCGGCTCACCTTCGCGGACGGGTCAACCGTGGATGGCGTCGTCGCCTGGATAGCGCCCCGCCGCGACGATCCGGCGCGGCCGCGCCGCTGGACGGAGGATGCGAGCGGCCTTGCCGCTCGATCGATCACACCCGGCGACGACAGCAGCAGCGGTGGCGGCGCCCCCTACCTGCTGGCGCGGCTGCCGGCGGACGGCGAGGGCCCGATCGAGCTCGGACGGCCGGCCCGCGGTCGGCTGCAGCCCCTCTGGCGCGATCTCCCTCCGTCTGCCGGCGCGATCGATGACGACGATGGCGCTCCGGCCGGGCTGGAGTTGATCGACGCCCCGGATCGGCCCGATCCGGCATCGCCCTTCGAGTACTGGCGCTGGGTGCTTCTGGGGGAACGGCTCGGGACGCATCCGCCGGCGCCGGAGTCGTACGGGCCGGTCGGCGCGCTCGTCGCCGAGCACTACGCCGACATCTGGCGGATCGGCTTCAGCCGCCTCGCCGCCCGCAGCGAGGGGGTCGCGGCGGCGTGCCGGGATCGACTCACCCGCATCTGCACCGACCCGGAGCCCGGCGGTGGCGAGTTCGCGGCCTGGACGACTCGCCCCGACGAGGTGAACCGGCTCCTGGCGCTGCTGCTCGATCCGGCCGGACCCGACTCGGAACTTGTCGACGGGGCCCTCGCCTGGGCGGACGCCCAACCCGACCTGCTCGTCTGGCGCGATGGCGCTTCCGAGCGCGACGTGCGGGTGGCGATCGTGAATCGCGGTTTCGAGACGGCGATCGGCCGCCTGATCTGGGAGGGTCGGCGTGACATCCCCCTCGCCGTCGAACTTGCCCCCGGTCGCCTCAGCCGCCTGCTTGTCGACCGGCCCCCGCTCCCGGAGTCCGGGCGGAACGCGTTCGGAACGGCACCGCAGCCGCGTCAGGAGGATCTCCTGCTCGAGACCGATCTCGGGGTGATCCGGCTCCGGTTCGCGGGGCGGGCGACGAAGGCCCGGCCGCCCGGCGTGCTCCTGCCGCCCATGCGCCCCGCCCTGTCGCTGGCGGAGATCGAGGGCGGCCGGCAGCGCGGCGTCGATCCTTCGCGCCTCACGTCGATGCAGGTTCGACGGCTGTGGGATCGCTGGGAGGTGTTTTTCGAGTGCCGCCGACCGCCGCGCGACAGTCCGGAGCAGGCCGACGCGAGCAACCCGCTCCGCGCGCTCGCCTCGCCGTTGGACGCGCGGGGTGTCGAGGCGGTGACCCTGCTCATCGGTCGCGCCGAGGCGCCGGAGGTCGTTCTCACCGTGCCCGAGACGGGCTGGCATCGCCTCTTCACCGGCGGCAACGACGGCACGCTCCAGGTCCACCGCCGCTCCTTCTCCGACCGCTGGCACTGCCGCATCGTCCTGCCTGATACGTGGCTGCCCGTGCTGAAGGAGCTCAGCCCCGTGCTGATCGGCGGTGTCCGCACGCACGGCGACGGTGAGGCGATGGAGACCACGCCCGGGACCGGCCCGCCGTGGCGGCAACGACCCGGCCGGGCCGCGATCATCCTCGGCGCCTGGGACCGGATCACGCCGCAGATGCTTCGATGAATGATCCCGCGAGCCGCGGCGTCGCCACCGGCGGGTCGCCCTCGAACTGCAACGACTCCCCTCCGCACCATCGACGCCAGGGAAGGCCGGGCGCGACCCGCTCGCGAGGACGCGGCGGCTCGCTTCGGACACGCTTCATCTGACCCGCTGTGCAGGGGTTGCCGCTCAGAACCGCAGATTGGCGGTGAACCCGATCAGTCCCGCGGGGTCGTAGTCCTTGTAGGACAACTGGTGTCCGCCGTCGTCATCGACGCCGAAGTTGCCATCGGCGATGACGCCGCCGTACAGCGTCAGCTCGAGATTGGGGTTGGGCTGGTAGGAGAGCCGCGCCCAGACGGGCCATCCGACGTCTTCCCCGACGCCGCCGGGGAAGTCCCCGCCGTCATCGAGGCGGAATCGCCTCTTCTCCCTCGCGCCTCCGATGGCGACCTCCCACTCGCGACTGACATCGTAGACGATTTCGAGGCCGGTTCGACCGACGGTGCTCGCCGCGGTCCGGCTCGTCAGCCTCACGTCATTGAGGAACTCCCAGTCGAGGACGATGACGGGGAACCACCGGACCTTGTCCTCGATCTGCGTCATCCCGCCGACGCCGGCGCCAAGGAGAAGTTCATCGGACACCTGGTAGGAGGCGCCGACGAGTCCGCCGGCGGTGAACGATTCGCCGAAATCCGCATCGCTCTCGCCGGAGAAGCGCAGGATCGGCCCGCCGAAGATGGCCCATTCGTTGTACGGCCGGAGGGTGAGCAGCGCGCCGAAGCCGATCGTGTGCACCGAGTCCCACGGCTCGCGGCTTCCCAGCCCGGTCTCGCCGTTCCAGTCGTACTCGGCGAACTCGTAATCGGCCAGCAGGGTCATGTCGAGGTTCTCGGTGAGCGCGGTGGTGCCCGAGATGCCGACGGTGCCTCGCAACAGCTCGAAGTCCCCGCCGTCGTTGATGTCCGAGCCGAAGATGTACTCCAGCCCCGCACTGGCCGTGAAGTCGAACGTCGCCGCGGAGGTCTTGCCCGCGGGCTCCACGTCCTGCTGCGGCCGGCCGTTCTGGGCGAAGGCCGCGGTGGCCGAGAGAAGGACGATTGCGCCGATTCGCACACATGTCATGGCCGTCAAGCTCCTGCTCTGTGGTTGACCGAGGCCATAGGGTACGGCTTCCGTCTGGAGAATCAATCGCACCCGCGCCTCCGGGGGGCCGGGAGCCGCAGGCGGGGCGGAGGCGGGTTCAACTTCGCGCTAGTCGGCAATACACAAGCCATTCCATGACAAGAAGGACGAGGGCGGCGGCGATGATCCAGGGCCAGAGATCGCGCGGGGCGGCCGCGGCCGCCTCACCCGCCCTCGCCGCCTCCGCGTTCACCAGCAGCCTCCGCCGCGGGCGGATGTCGCTCTCCACCTCGCTCAGCACGCTCAGGGCAAGCCGATCGTGCGGCGGCTCGGCGCCCGCGGCGGTGTACAACCCCACCCGCCGCAGGATCGGCAGCGTCACTGAAGCACCCGGCGTGACCTCGACGGCCGCCTCGACCGGGCCGGTGATCCGCAGTTCATCGGCATCGTCGCGAGCCCGCACCTCGATCGCCTCGCCCGGCCGGAAGGCCAGCGAGGTGCGGCCGCTCCGGCCCAGCGTGAGGTAATCGACCACGTTCTGCATGAAGACGAGGAAGCTCACGTCCATCGGGAACGTGCTTCGCTGAAGCTCGAAGCCGACGATGACGTGCCGGACGCCGCCGGCGGGGAACAGGGCGATCACCGGCCCGTCCGGCCCGGTCGCGAGGGCCGTCGCCTCCGGCGGCAGCTTCAGCCCCCCGAATCGCGCGAAGACGATCGGATCCAGCGACACGTGCCGCATCAGCGGGTGCTGGCGCTGCCAGCTCAGGATCCGCCGGCCGCCCCCGGAGCCGGAGGGTTCGACAACCTCCAGGGGCGGTGGGGCGGCGCCGAACGTCACGGTCGGCAAGCCCGGCGGCCGCGACCACCCGACGCGATCGAACACCGCCAGATCGAAGCGGCCGGAAAGATCGGCCTCCTGGTCGAGCATCGTCTCGAAGGCCGCCTCGCTCGTGAGGCGCAGCTCGGCCGGCTCGCGGACCTCCAGCAGCTCCTCGAGGAACGGGTCGGGCCCGCCTTCACCGTGCACGAGCAGGACACGCGGCCGGGCCGGCGGAGGAAGGATCACCGCCGCGGTGTTGTCCGCGGCGAGATCGTCGCGGGTGTTGTGCCGGACGCTGAGCACCGCCGATCCGGGCAGCTCGAGGGAGAACGTCGCCGGCGCTTCCCCGGGCGACGCCCGCCCATCTTCCCCGCTCTCGGCGGGATCGAGCCGAACCGATTTCGTCGAGCCGGGACGCTCGTCGATGAACAGCGTCAGCATGGTCGAGATCGGCTCGGGGCCCGCGTTGATGAGGCGGGTGAAGAGAAGGACCTGGGCCGGATCGTTGTAGTCGCGCCGGGCGCTGAGCGAGACGATGCCGATGTTCCGCACGGGTGCGGGGGTCTCCCCTTCGCCCGCCTGCCGTCCGGGCCCGACGAAGACGAAACGGAAGTCCCCGCCGCGGAGGGAGAAGCCGGCCTCATCCTCCGGCTCGCCCACCCCGCCGTCGGAGATCAGCACCACGTCCGGCGGCCTCGGGGCGTCGGTCTCGGCCTGGCCGGCGAAGACGGAGGCCAGCTCGAGGGCCGCGGGCAGGTTCGCCTCCTCGTCGGTCGGCCCGATCCCGTTGATGGCCTCGATGAGCACATCGCGGCGGGCCTCGAAGCCGCAGGCGAGTTCCGCCTCGGACCCGAAGGCGATGATCATCACCTTGCTGGACTCGCTGCTGCGGGAGAGGCGATCGACGATCCGCCGCGCGGCCGCCTTCGCCGCCTCCAGACGGCTCTGATCGCCCTCCGCGCCGGCGTCGGTGGCGCTCATCGACGCGCTGCGATCGATGAGCAGGATCATCCGCGGGGCGGGCCGGACCCGGCCCTCGACAACCGGCTCGGCGAGGGCGAGCAGGAGCAACAGGATCAGCAACCCCTGCAGCAGCAGGAGGATGGAGAAGCGGAGCCGCTGGAATGGGACGTTGACCTGCAGATCCTCGAACGACTTTCGCCAGAGGAGCGTGCTGGCGATCCGCAGCGTTCGCCGGCGGAGCTTGAGAAAGTACAGCAGCAGGAGGAGCGGAATCGCCACCGCCGCCGCGAGAAACGCTGTCCAGGGGCTGAGGAACGTCACGGTCGATTATTGTCAGCGACCGGCCGCGCCACCGCCAGCCCGCGCGAGCCGCTCCCGCGAGCCGCGGCGTCCTCGCCAGCGGCTCGCCCTCGACCGGCAACAGCTCCGATCAGCGCGATCAAAGCCCTGCCACGCCCCACGCGACCCGCTCGCGGGGACGCGGCGGCTCGCTTGGTCAGGCACGCTGTCCCTCGATGTACTCGAACACGTTTCGCAGGTATCGAGCCTGCTTCACAGGCTTGTTCGACCCCTGCTTTGCCCACCATTTCTCGCCCGCCGGTCGACCCCACCGCTCGTCGAGCGCTTGCGTGATCCAGCGCTTGAGAATGCGGCGGACACGTTCGCCGTGAACCTCGCGCCCGATATCGAGCAGGACGTGCACGTGATCCGGATCGGCGGAACAGGTCCGCAGCTCCCAGCCGCCGCGATCACAGAGGCTCGGAATGAGGTCCTGGATGAACCGCTGTTGCTGAGGTGAAAGAAAGACGGGCTCGCCCTTCAGACGCCGGCGATCAGCGGCTTCGAGATCCGGGTCGCGCCCGATGACCGGATCTCTCGGCATACCCTCCCGCCGATCGACGGTTGGTCGCTCGCCCCCTCGCAGGCGCGCGCCATAGGTTCCGAACGTAATGTGCCAGGTCGTGCATCCCGGCTCTGGGCCCCGCATGACCGCATCATACCGCGAGCCGCGGCGTCCCCGCCAGCGGCTCGCCCTCGAACTGCAACGACCCCCATCCGCGCGTCCCGAGCAACGGACCGCCCCACGCGACCCGCTCGCGAGGACGCGGCGGCTCGCTGAGCGCGGGTTTCAGTTTTCAGCTTTCTGCTTTCAGTCTTCGGCGTTTCGGCGTTTCCTACGCCGTCGCCATTGACACGTCCACCGGCAGGGTGTCGACGACGTTCGTGAGGATCTCATCGGTCGTCCTGCCTTCCGCTTCGCCTTCGAAGTTCAGCAGCAGGCGATGGCGCATCGCGGGCAGGACGACGGCCTTGATGTCATCGACCGAGACGTTGCCCCGGCCATCCAGCAGCGCGTTGACCTTCCCCGCCAGTACAAGCGCCTGGGCGGCGCGGGGCGAAGCGCCGAAGCGCAGGAACTGGTTCACCATCGGCGTGGCCAGATCGCCCCCCGGATGCGTGGCGAGTACGAGCCGGACCGCGTAATCCTGCACGTGCGGCGCGATCACGACGCGTCGAACCAGGTGCTGGTGCTCCAGGATCGCCGGGCCGTCGAGGATCGGCTGCACGTCCGGCTCCACGCCGGTCGTCGTGCGCTCGACGATCTCCGACAACTCCTCGCGATCGGAATAGCCCACGAGAAGCTTGAAGAAGAAGCGGTCGAGCTGCGCCTCGGGCAGCGGGTACGTGCCTTCCTGCTCGATGGGGTTCTGGGTGGCCATCACGAAGAACGGCCGCTCGAGCTTGTGCGTGTCGCTGCCCACCGTCACCGACCGCTCCTGCATCGCCTCCAGCAGGGCCGACTGGGTCTTAGGCGTGGCGCGGTTGATCTCGTCGGCGAGGACGATCTGGGCGAAGATCGGGCCGTGGCGGAACTGGAACTGCCGCCCGCGCTCCGTCTCGATCACGATCGTCGTGCCCGTCACGTCCGCGGGCATGAGGTCGGGCGTGAACTGGATGCGCGAAAACGACAGGTGCAGGGCCTGGGCGAGGGATCGGATGAGCAGCGTCTTTCCCAGCCCGGGCACGCCCTCGAGCAGGGCGTGGCCGCCGGAGAAGAGGCAGACGAGCACGCCGTCCACGATCTCCTCGTGCCCCACGATGGCCTTCTGGATCTGGGCCTTCGTGTTGAGGTAGTCCTCTTTGAACTTTGCCGCGGC
>JAXHTH010000280.1:0-3885 GCA_034211115.1 Planctomycetota bacterium
GGGCGCCGAACAGCCCACAGACCCGACAGCAACGTCGCGTAGATGATCGTGTTGATGACAAACCCGGCCCACAGTGGGCGAAGAGGGAGCCTGTGTCTGCTCGGTGGACCGAACGTGGCGCCGGAGTCCGACGGGAGAGGAATGCCTCCGGTCAGCCAGGCCGGCTCCGGTTGAGCTTCCAGTCGATAGATGGTCGCCGTGCGATACGGCCCCGGCGAAGGACCGCGGACATGGTCTATCGTGAGCCAGAGCTCCCATTGCAGAGACCGCATCGGCCAACCGACGATCGCAATGTCGATGGAGAAGTTGCCGTCCCCCACCTCATCACCGGTGCGTGTCGTTGACCACCCTGACTGGAAGTGATCCTGGTTGAAGCCGAACGACTTTCTCCAGCAGTAAGATGCATACGCAGGCCAATAGTCAGGGACGCGTCGCGGCCATCGGGCTTGCGGATCAAAGTGCATCCGGTCTGGCCCGCGTGACGTGGCCCTCACAGTCACGATCCCCCATGCCACGGTGACGTTCACGATCGCGCCGAGAAGGAGGAAGAGCAGGCTCGTTGTTATCCAGCGCTTCACGTCTTCGCCTCCAGTTCCCGGTTCCACCCGCACTCCGGACAGCCGCCCCCGGCCCCAAATTCCGGGGGCGCCCCGCGCAGATCGTACCCGCAGTTCGGGCACCGGCCGCGGAAGATGCGGATCAGCGCGCGGATGACGCGCGGGATACAGATCGACAGCCACAATACGATCGCGTAAAGAAGCGTGTTCGTGATGAAGCCGATCCAGGTCGGGCAGATCGGCAGCCGCTTGCCATCGTCCGGATCGAAGCCCAACGTCTGAAACTGCAGCGCGATGCCCGATCGCCAGGCCCCCGGCGTGGCCTGTTCGGTGCGTTGAGATGGCGATGCGCCCGCGCCCGCACCCCCGGAAACTGGCTGCGTCGGCTCCCCATCCACCCACCGCTCCCAGCGCAGCCCGCGCAGCGGCCAGCCGACGCGCACCGACTCGATCATGTACTGCACCGGGACTTCGCCCTCGTTCCCTTCACCCGCCTCCACGATCGCCACACAGCGATCCAGGCTCCACCCGAAGGACCGATATCGAATGAGATCTTCCGGGGGCGGCCAGCGCTCCGGCACGCGCCGCGGCCATTGGATCTCCTGCTCATCCTCCTCGATCGAATCGAACTCCCCGGGCCAGGTGGTCAGGGCGGTCACAGACCACGCGACGGCGATGTTGACGATCGCGCCCAGGAGAAGAAAGACCACAATGCTCCGCGCGCGGCGCATGACGTCCGTATTGTAACGCGACGCAATCCCCATCGTCCTTCTTTACAGCCCCACTTTCTCCAGCAGCGGCCGCACTTCGACCGGCCGGCCGGTCTGCGCCGACCGCTTGACCGCTTCCATGACGCAGAACGTCTCGACGCCCTCCTCCAGGTCGGGCGAGCACGGCGAGCCGTCGATGAGCGCGCCGGCGAAGGACTCCGCGTAGTTGGCGAACTCGCCGTAGTGCATGCCGTGCACTTCGCTGTTGAAGTAATAGTGCCGCCCGGCATAGAGATGATCCTCGGTGATCTCCGTCATCTCGTCATCAGGCCCGGCGGTGTGGATGTATTTCATGTCGTGGTACTGGGCGAGACTGCTGCCGCCCGTGCCGTAGAGCATCAGCTCGATGCAGTTGCGCGCGGTGGGCAGCTCGTGGCAGCCGTAATGACCCATCGCGCGCCCGATGCGGCCGTCCTCGGCGACGAGGTTGACGACATGGATGTCGCGCCCCTCGAGGCCGAATGATGCGCCCATCGCGGAGCGGTTCGCGTACGTGTGCACTTCACGGATGTGCCCGAGATACCAGCGGATGAGATCCAGCGGATGGCTGAGGCCGAGGAAGACCCAGTCGGTCTCGGCCTCCCGCGCCGCCCACGGGCTCTTGCGGTAGAACCAGTCCATGCGGTGGATGTAATGCGCATCGACGAGTTCGACGCCCTGCAGGCCGCCGAACTCGCCGCGCTCCAGCGCCCTTCGCTGGCGCATGAAGGGCTCGAAGAACCGCGTGCTCTGGCCCACGAGGAGCCGGCGTCCGGTGCGCCGGCCGGCTGCGAGCATGCGCTTCGCGCCGTCGATGCTGTTCACGAGCGGCTTGGTGCAGATGACATCCTTGCCCGCCTCGAAGGCCCGCACGACATGATCGGCGTGCTGCGCATCGGGCGTGTAGATCGCGATGATGTCCACCTCCGGCCGCGCGAGCAGCTCGTCGCACGTGGTCGTAAAGAACAGATCGGGCAGCTCCGCCCGCGAGGCGGCGAGCTTGTCCGGATCCACATCGCACGCGGCGACGGGATACGCCTTTGTGCATCGATTCAGCGCCAGCAGAAGCGTACGACCTTCGTGGAGGCCGAGGACGCCGACGCCCTTCCGCTGCGGGTGCGGCGGGCCGACCTCGATCGGCCTCGTGCCGGGAATGTGCGGGAGGAAGGCCATCGTGCGCTCCTTTCATTGATCGATCCCATCATCATCAGCGGATGGTCGCGGCCAGACGGCGCACGTCATCCGCGCGCGGCAGAGAGGGGATCGCCCCGCGGCGGGTGGTCGCCAGCGCGCCCGCGGCCGACGCCGTTCGCACCGCTTCCTCGAGATCTGCGCCGCGCGCGAGGGACGCGGTGAGCGCGCCGGCGAACGCATCGCCGGCCCCGACGGTATCGACCGGCTCGACTTCGGCCGCCGGGATGCGATGTATTCCTGATCCGTCGCCCGCGAGCGCGCCTTCGGAGCCGAGGGTGACGATCACCGCCCCGCCGCAGTCTTCGCGGAGCGCCGCGGCGATGTCTTCCGCAGGCTCGTCCGCCGCCGTGCCTGCAAGCAGGGCCGCCTCGCCCCGGTTGACGATCAGCACATCGACTTGCGCAAGCAGTGTGCGGGAAAGCTTCGTCGCCGGGGCCGCGTTCAGCAGCACCGTCACGCCGGCGCTGCGCGCGATTTCGGCCGCGTGCGCCACCGCCTCGACGGGGATCTCAAGCTGCATGAGCAGGACATCCGCCGCTTCAATCGCGCCTCGGGCGGCGTCGATGTCCGTCGGGGTCAACGTAAGATTCGCCCCGCCGGCGACGACGATCGTGTTCTCGCCATGCGCTTCATCGACCGTGATCAGCGCCACGCCCGTCGCGGCATCGCCGTGCCGACCGACATCCGAGACATCCACCCCGTCCTCCCGGAGGACGCGGCGCATGCGCTCGCCCCAGTCGTCGGCGCCGACGCATCCGATCATTGCGACATGCGCGTCCATCCGCGCCGCCGCGACCGCCTGGTTGGCGCCCTTTCCGCCGGGTGAAGTGTGAAACGGCCCGCCGAGGATGGTCTCCCCCGCCGCGGGCAGGCGCGGCGCGCGCGCGACGAGATCCATGTTGATCGAGCCGAGCACGCAGACCCTTCCCTCACGCACGGTTCGCCTCCTCCGGTCCGTCTGTCGGCGCGGAGGCCGATGGTTTCTTATGTACGGTCGCCCAGACCTCGCGCTTCGCGTCGAGGTCGCGCCACTGCTTTCGGCCCATGACGAGATCGACCATGATCGTGGCGATCTCGTACGGCCGCATGTGAAATGTTAACTTCGACCATTCGATCGCGCGCCCGCCCGCTTCGGCGTTCCGCGCCCATTCCGGCGGCCCAGCCGGGTGCGGCGTGAGCCAGGCCGTCTCCGCGCCGTCCGCACCCTCGCCTTTGACCTCCCCCATCAGGTTCGTCTTCGCCGCCAGCGCGATCGGACCCGGCAGCCTGAGCGTGACCTCCGCCGCCTCGCCGTCCCATTCGATCAGACGGACCACATAAGGATGCGTACAGGCGCCGTCCGATTCGCGGGCCATCCGATGTCCGGCCCAGTCCGGCAGGTGCTC
>JAXHTH010000281.1:0-9942 GCA_034211115.1 Planctomycetota bacterium
CAGGGCGATGGATGCGCAACAGACTCCGGGGCTCTCCGAGACCGTGACGGTGGTCGGCGGCTAGGATACGCTTCGATTCTCGCCGCACCGCCCGCCTCTCACGGAGCCGAATGATGGAACTGATGGATGTCATCCGCCGCCGCCGTTCGATTCGCGCCTTCAGGAACGATCCCATCCCCGACGATGTGCTGGGGGAGATCCTCGAGGCCGGCCGCGTGGGGCCGACCGCGATGAACGTGCAGGATTGCCGGTTCGGCATCATCACCGATGCGGATGTGAAGGCGAAGCTCGTCGAGGTGAGCGGCGGGCAGGAGTGGATCACCACCGCCCCCGTCATCATCGCGCTCTGCCGCGTGCTCGCCGCCGACATCAAAACGCTGCCCGATGATGACATCAACGTCCTCGTCTGGCAGGCGCGCTACGGCCGCGCGGCGATCGACCACCTCAACGCCCTGGAGGATCGTCGCGTCGCGCGCATGCTGTTGGACTGGCGCGACACGGCGTACGTCGGCCAGCAGATGGTCCTCGCCGCGGAGAACTTCGGCATCGCCTCCTGCTGGATCGGCCTCATCGACACCCCGAAGGCGGATGCCGTCCTCGGCCTGCCCGAGGACGTCGTCTGCGACATGCTCCTCCCGCTGGGCTACCCCGCCGAAGAACCGGAAGCCATCGAGCGCAAGACGATCGAGGAGATCACGTTCCGTAACAGGTGGGGCGAGTCGTGATCGGCTCTTCGCCGCCGCGCCGACCGGGCCCTCTCAGGTGAGCTGCGACACGCTGAGCTTGCGGAGCATGGCGCGCTTCTTCTGCTGGTGATCCTCCATCCGCTCGAGGACACCGCTGAGGAAGCGAACGGCCTGGGTGATGTAGGGGCCCTTGTTGAGCATGACGCACTCGGCCCGGCCGCTCATGGCCGCGTCGGTGACCTCCGCCCGCGAGGGCGCGCCCTTCTTGGCGAGACTCTCCAGCACCTGGGTGGCCCAGATGACGGGCACGTGCGCCGCCTCGCACAACCAGAGGATCTCCTCCTGCACTTCGGCGAGGCGCTCGAAGCCGATCTCGACCGCGAGGTCGCCCCGCGCGACCATCACTCCCGCCGGCGGCGAGCGCAGCGCGGCCAGCAGCAGGCGCGGCAGGTTCTCGAACCCCGCGCGGGTTTCGATCTTGAGCACGACGCCCAGCTTCTCCCCGCCGCGCTTGTGCAGTTCGTCTTCCAGGGCCAGCACGTCCTCGGCCCGGCGGACGAAGGAGAGACTCACCAGATCCGCGTGCCGCACGGCGAAGTCCAGATCCTCCAGGTCCTTTCCGGTCACCGAGGGCATCGTCAGCTTCGAATCGGGCAGGTTGAGGCCTTTTCCCGCGGCGAGCTTGGAGCCGCGCGGGTTGGCGTGGGTGATGCGCACGGTGATGGAATCAGCATCGCGCTCGATGATTTCGCCGCCGATCTTGCCGTCGTCGAACCAGATGCACTCGCCGACCTTCGGCTCGGCGAAGGCGCCGCCGATGCAGCAGGGCAGATGGGCCGGCCGCAGGAGCGTGCCGTCGGTGTCGCGCCGCGCCGGCTTCCCCGGCGCCTCCTCGCGCACGAGCACCAGCGCATCGCCGGGCAGGACGCGCAGCGGCTCGGGCTGAATCGGCAGCTTGCCCACCCGGCCCTTGAGGTTCTTGCGCCCCCAGCGCTTCAGGCGCAGCGGCGTGTGGCTGACGATGTAGGCGGTCTTCATGATCTCCGCCACGCAACCCGTGTTGTCGCGGGTGACGATGCGCATCTCGCGCTTGTTGCCGCGCGCATCCTTGAAGCGGACGAGATCGCCCGGAAAGGCGCCGCGGATAAGATGCTCATCCACGGGCAGCGAAGCGCTGACATCGAACGTGGGGGCGTGCATGTCCTCGCTCGGCGTGAGCCACAGCATCGCCGGATGAATCACCTCGCCCAGCACATCGCGCTGCGGACGCGGGCGCACCACGCGCCGCGCGCCGGCGATGGAGCCGGTGCGGAGCTTGGGGCCGGCGAGATCGAACATGACCCGGCACGCCCTGCCCGTCGCCTCGCGCGCCCGGTGAAGGTTCTCGATCATGCCTTCCCATTGCGCCGGACCGTCGTGCGCGCCGTTGATGCGCATCACGTCCATGCCGGATTCGAGCAGTTCGCGGACGAGCTTCTCATCCGTCGCGGCCGCGGCGGGCATGGTGACCATGATCCGCCCCGCGCGGTCGGCGGGCGAGGGGCCGAGCAGCGCCTCGGCGTGCGCGGCGAGGCGCGCCGGGCCGGTCTGGCAATCCGCCGGCGCCTGAATCGCGTCCTTCTGCGCCGGCGTGGGCTGATCGGCCAGATGACACAACGCCGCGAGCACCGCGTCCAGTGCGGAGAGCGTGTGCGATTCGAGCCGACCCATCGACGACAGCCCCAGCGCGGCGAGATCGCGCTGAAGGTCGCGCACATCGTGGGCGCGCAGGCTGAGATAGTGCAGCAGGTTCCGCGCGCCCGCGCGATACTCGGGATGAACGAGATCGATCTCCGACTGCAGCCCGCGCTCGTGGGCCAGCGCCGCGTCGCGCATGTCCGAGATGGTGTCGATGAGGCGCTGCAGGGCCTCGTGCGTGAAGCGCTCGGTCATCGCCGTTCTCCTCGTCCCCCACTCCGGGGGCCCGGGGGCTGCCGGGGGCCGGGGGCCGCAGGGTCCGTCGATCGGGAATCCGGGGGCCGGGGTAAGAACGATAATCCCGCCACGCCGGCTCGGCCATACGGGCAGATCGGTTGTTTCAGTGTCGATCAGGCGGCGCGGGAGCTTCGCGGCGGAAAGAAAGCGAACATCCGCCGAACGGGTCGTCGAAGGTCGGCGCGGGACGCGGGACACGGAACAGAGCCCGCCTCGGCGCTCGTAGCGCGCCACGTCGGCGCCTCATCAGCGGCCCGTCCGCTGTCGCGTGATGTCGTCGAAGACGTTGTCGAAGTACGCCTGATCCCAGATCCACTTGACGATCCGCACTCGGCCCACCACGTGGGGCGTGCGGCGGACGCCGGTCTACGCTGCCATTCGCGCCGCTCGCGGAGCCGGGCACTGTGCGCCCGGTCCGGACTCAGAGAGTCCGGCTCAATGCCGCTCGCAGCGCCCGGCTCCGCGGACTCAACGTGGGCGCCCCGACGGCTCGCGCATCAATCCTGCCCCTGCTTCTCCTTCACCGCCTCGCCGAAGAGCTTACGGACCTTTTCGACCTTGGGCAGGGCGTTGAAGCGGACGTAGGGCTGGTTCGGGTTGCGGTCGACGTAGTCCTGGTGGTACGACTCGGCCGGGTAGAAGGCATCGAGCGGCTCGAGCGTCGTCGCGATCTCGCGATCGAAGGCGCCGGAGGCGTCGAGCTGCTCGATGTACGCCTGGGCGACTTCCTTCTCGGCCTCGTCGGCGTAGAAGACCGCGGAGCGATACTGACGGCCGACATCGGGGCCCTGGCGATTGAGCTGCGTCGGGTCGTGCGTGGCGAAGAAGACGTGCAGCAGCGTGCCGAACGTGATCGTCGACGGGTCGTAGGTGATGCGGATGGCCTCGGCATGACCGGATCGGCCGGAGGCGACGGTTCGATAGTCGGCGGTCGCCTCATCGCCGCCGGCGTAGCCGGAGACGACATCCTGCACGCCGTCCAGTTCCTGGAAGACGGCCTCGGTGCACCAGAAGCACCCGCCGGCGAAGACGGCGTTGCGCGTGGCGGGCTGTTCGCCGTCGGCGGAGGCCAGAGGCAGATCACGCGCCGGGGCGGGAATGGCATCGAGCACGTCGTACTCCTTCTTCTCGGTCGAAGCGGCGGCGGTCGTCGAAGCGGATGAGCCGCTTTCATCGGCCGGGGCGCGACTGCACGCGACGCCTCCCACGATGAGCGGCAGGCACGCGATGAAAACCCGGACGGGAACGTTATGAACGCCAATGCGGATCATGGTTTGAGAGCAGCCGAGGAGGAGAAAAGGAGAGCAGGAGAATGAACACGGGGGCAGCGGACAGCTCGCCCGCATCCTGCAAACGCGACCGAGGCCGCCTCTATTCCAGGCGCTGCTGCTGGAGTCGCCTCGCCTCCCCGGGATCGGGGACGTAATCGCTGTGGCAGGCGGGCCTGGAGGCCGAGTGGTCGTCCTCGGCACCCGGGCTCGAGGACGAGCCGGCTTGCTCACCCGCCTGATCTCTCTGTCTCTTCGTCTCTTCGTCTCCTCCCTCCTCCATCGCCTCCTTCGTCTTCGAGGCGAGCCGATGGATTTCCTCGGGCGAGAGGACGCCGCGTTCCTGAAGGATGCGTCTCTGCTCGACGGTCAGGGCGGCGCTGACCTTCGGATCATCTGCCGCGTAAGTCTCGTCCTTGCCGCTGGCGAAGGCCTGGATCTCCTTGCTGATGCGCACGGCGCACCAGTCGTGGCCGCACATGGCGCAGAAATCGGTGTCGACATCGAGGTCTTCATCGTGCAGCGCACGGGCGGTGTCGGAGTCGAAGGCCAGCTCGAAGTGCTTGTCCCAGTTGAGGGCCGCGCGGGCGCGGGTGAGGTTGTCGTCCCAGTCCCGCGTGCCGGGCAGTCCCAGGGCGACGTCGGCGGCGTGGGCGGCGATCTTGTACGCGATGCAGCCCTGCTTCACGTCCTCGCGCTTGGGAAGCCCCAGATGCTCCTTGGGCGTGACATAACATAACATCGAGGCGCCGTGATAGGCCGCCGCGGTCGCGCCGATCGAGCTTGTAATGTGATCATAACCCGGAAAGACATCGGTCACGAGCGGGCCGAGCACGTAGAACGGCGCGCCGTGGCAGAGGCGTCGCTCGATCTTCATGTTATATTCGATCTGGTCGAAGGGGATGTGTCCGGGCCCCTCGATCATGACCTGCACGCCCCGGGCCCAGGCGCGTTCGGTGAGCTCGCCGAGCGTCTCGAGCTCGCGGAGCTGGGCCTCGTCGGTGGCGTCGGCGAGCCCGCCGGGCCGGAGGCCGTCGCCGATCGAGAAGGCGACATCGTATTCACGCAGGATGTCGCAGATCTCATCCCACAGCTCGTAGAGCGGGTTCTGCCGGTCGTGATGCAGCATCCACTTCGCGAGCAGCGACCCGCCGCGGGAGACGATGCCGATGAGGCGATCCTTGACGAACGGCAGATGCTCGCGCAGCACGCCGGCGTGCACGGTCACGAAATCGACCCCCTGCCGCGCCTGCTTTTCGATCTCCTCGAGAATCATCTCCTCGGTCAGGTCCTCGATCTTGCGGCCGATGATCATCGAGTAGATCGGCACGGTTCCGATGGGGACGGTGGACGCGCGGATGATCGCCTCGCGGCACTGATCGAGGTTCCCGCCGGTCGACAAATCCATCGCTGCGTCCGCGCCGAAGTGCACGGCCCACTTCAGTTTGTCGATTTCCTCCTTCGTATCCGAGGACACCGGCGAAGCGCCGAGGTTGGCGTTGATCTTCGTGTGCGCAGCGCGGCCGACGGCGAGCGGATCGAGCTGGTAGGAAAGATGCACGCGATTGGCGAGGATGATCATCCTTCCCGAGGCGACCTCGTCGCGCACCTGCTCGGGCGTGAGATGCCCCTCGCGGTCGGCGATGCGCTGCATCTGAGGCGTGATCTCGCCCAGGCGCGCGTGCTCGAGCTGCGTCACCGCGGTAAAGCCCGCCGGCGCTTCGAAGCGGCGCGGCGGGAGCGGGATGAACGGCGCGTTGGGCGAGGGCTCGACGCGGATCGTGTGCCGCAGGCGCTGCCGCCGCTCATCAACTTCCACGGGCGTCCAGTCGGGCGGCATGAAATCCCAGGCGGTAGAGGCCGAGGGCATGGGCATGCCGGGCGTGTCCGGCGAGGCGTACATGTACGGCCCGCCGATGTCCGGCCTCAGGGCGAAGGATGCCGGGGCCGTGCCCGCCTCGTCGGATGAGGGGTTGTTCGCCCCGTGATAGGGCGGGTCGTAGAAGAACGGCTGGCGCACGCCGGGGCGCCGGCCGGCGTCGTTGCTGTGTCGCGCTTTGGTCATGGGCGAATCCTCCGAGGTGGTCGGAATCGCCCGGCGGGGAGAGATCATCTGCGGCGGAACGGAAAACCGGGCTCGATTCAGCCCGGCTCGCGCGGCAGGTTTCGCTTCCCTACGCCGGTGCGAACCGGATCAGGTTCCACGGGTGCGTCTCAGCGATCCGCCGCGACAGCGACGGATCGCGCCCCGAGCGAACGGGGCACTCTAGCCGCGTTCGGCGCGGCAGACCACAAAGCCCGCCTCCCGGCCGCGCCCGCCGTTCGGCCCCTGCTCGGGTGGCTCAGTTGATCGCGCGGAGGTGGACGCGGCCGTCGTGCTCGTTGATCATCACCTCGACGAAGTCGAAGTCCGCCGTGCAGTAGGCATAGCGCCGTTGGGCGTCGAGGGGGCCGGGCCGCCACCACGGGAAGTCCGGCTCGTCGGCGACGGCCGCGCCGGCCGGCTCGCATGCTTCGCCCCGCGCCCGCCCGAGCACGGCGAGGACGGGGCCGGATCGGTCGGTCGACGGAGACGGCGTTATGCCGCGCAGGGCCGGCGAGGAGGCGGCGAACCAGACCGCGTCGGCGCGATCGATCGTGAACGCCAAGAGGATCTTCCGCTGCCCGCGCTCGCCCAGGTCGCTGTCCAGGCGCAGCGCGCGGATCGATGCGGGCGGCGGCGCCAGCCCCGCCTGCCGGAAGAGGCGTTGCAGAGGCGCGGGTGCGGCGAAGGCGGGACGATCGTCCGTGCCGTCCTGGAGGGGAAGTGCCGTCACGTGTGCTCTCCCTGTGCCGCGCCGCCTGCGGGGGCCGCGCGGACGTTGACCGAGCGCGAGTGATCTCGCCGTGCCGCGTCTTATCGACGCAGCGCGCCCGGCGACTGCGAACTTCCGCCGGCGTGGTTATCGGTCATTGTCGGGAGACCGCTCGGATGTGGGATCGAGACCCCGCCGCCCTTCCGTCAGACCTTGATCACCCGATCGAGCCCCAGGCCGCGACGGAGATCGATGATCTGGCCCGCGTGCACGCCGTTGTGGAAGGCGATGCGGAGCACGAGCTTCGCGAAGGGAATCTCGCCGGCGACCCACGGCACCATCTTCTCAAGCGCTTCGTCCGACGCGCTGCGCACGGTGGAGGCGAGGCGTTCGCAGGCGGCCTCGAAGATCGCCCGGCAGCGCGCCATCGACGGATATCGGGCCGGATCGCCGACCGGCGAGGAATCGAAACAGATCGACTCGGTGTCGTAGCGATCAGCGCCGCCGGCCCGGCCGTCGCCGGTGACGAAGTCATTCTCCGGCAGCGGCCGGCCGTCGCAGTCCTCGGCGACACGATGCATGGTCAGCGCGCAGTGTCCGAGGATCCACGCCACGTGGCCGGGCAGGTTCTCCGCCTGCTTCGTGCGATTCCCGTCATCAAAGCCGTCAAGGAAGCGTTCGAGCAGTTCGCGGGAGGAGAGGATCGAATCGGCGAGCAGGTCCTGGGATGTCACGAGGCGGGCTCCGTTGCGTGCGGCGGGTGTGTCGGCGCGATGTTCGCGCCCGGGCGACGACCGCGCGTTCTAGTGCTTCGATTTCCAGTAGTCAAACGTCATCGTCGAGACAGGCGTGTCCGGAATGAGCTTGGCGGTGAGGGCGATCTGGCCCGCGTGCCAGGCAAAGCTGGTGACGACACCCGACCAGACGTCGAGCACGGTCAGCGTGCCGAAGTCGGGATCCTCGACCACGCGCTGGAACTCCGCCTCCCGCGCCTCGTCCAGGCGCGTGCGGGTGAGAGCGCGCACCTCGCGGGAATAGTCGAGCAGGGCATCCTTGTTCGGGTACTGCTCATCTCGCGCTTCGCGCACCTGCACGCCGAAGGGGAAGCGGCGCTGCTCGCCCGTGACGAGATCGCGGACCCAGTTGTCCTCCACCTCGGCGATGTGCCAGAGCTGCCAGGCGACAGACGGGCGCTGCGGGGCGGGTCGCCAGCGCATCTGCTCTTCGCTGAGCGGTTCGACGTTGCGCAGCATCATCGGCCTGCGGAGCTCGAGGGCGGAGAGGATCGCCTTTGCCTGCGGCGTCATGATCCGAGACTCCGACGAGGGGCGAACGCGGAACGCGACGCCGGATCGCGCGCGTCGATCACCCGCCGACTCATCGCTCCAGGCCGTGCGCGCGGAAGTGTTCGCGGATCTCGCGGTTCTGGCGCTGAAAGACGAGGGTGGTGATGGTGGCGTGGGTGGCGTAGGGGACGAGGCGGATGTAGCCGTCGCCCTGCCCGCCGTCCTCCGCGAGCTTCTTCTTCGTTGTCTCTTTGAAATGCTGCACCGCGCGCTCGAGAAAGTACGAATCCCGGTCGCCGCAGCTCAGGCGGATGTCCTCCATCACCACCGGGCCGTAGCGCTCCCAGTCGGAGGCGACGAGGCGCATGATGTCGTATTTGCGCCAGTTCTGAACGACGTCGCGATCGATCGCGCCGGTGAGCGGATCGAACATCGGCTTCGGCAGGCCGGTCTCCGGATCGCGCGGCGAGAAGACGGCCTCCCAGGAATCCCACTGCCGGCCCGAGGCGCCGGTCGGGTTCATGACGTACTCGATCATGCACTCCTGGCGCATGGTGAGGATCGTGTCCATCGCGCCGGCGGCGCTGACCATCTCGCGCAGGGCGGGGCGGGCCCTGCCCTCCTCGTCCGTGTAGAGATTCTCATCCTCGTAGAGGTTGCACGTCTGAAACGCGCTGAAGTCGATCGGGTCGGGGGCGGTCGCCCAGCATCCGCCGAAGACGTCCGGATGGTTGAGCTGCAGCCACATCGCCGACCAGGCGCCGGAGGAGTGGCCGGTGACGATGCGGGCCTCCCGCTGCGGGACGATGCGGAACTCCCGCTCGAGATACGGGATGAACTCCTCGACGAGGGCGGTGCCCCGCGGGCCGTTGTTGGCCGAGTCGGCGAAGCCGTGATGTCCCAGCGGCGATTCGGGGTCGAGCACGACGTGAATCGCGATCGGCGCGACCTCCTCCGCGCCTTTTTTCGCGAGCATCTCCGCGTAATCAACGGCCCCTTCCTCCCGATCGCCGAAGCCGGGGATGACGAACACGACCGGCCACTTCTGAGACAGCGCATCGGGACTGTAGTAGTCTTTGGGGAGGGCGACGCCGGCGCGATGGTGCACTTCGCGCCCGTAGAACTCGCTCAGCAGGGCGCTCCGCCGCTCGACCCATTTCAGGTTGCTCCTGCTGACGGCGACCGTCGGCTTCACCACCGGCTCGGAGAGGGTCAGCGTGACGGCATCGTCGACATCCGCGCTCAGGTCGACGGAGACGATGTCGCTGAGCACGTTGCCCGGCCCCTCCAGGTGCGACCGCTCGGTGCGATCGGCATCGAGGACCGCCTGCACGCGAACCGACCCCTCCAGCGCGTCCAGCGATTCGGGGAAGGCGAGCGACGAGCCGTCCAGCGTGACCGACTCGCCCGGCCGGAAGTTCTCGACCGCGATGGATGCGATCGGCTGGGGAGGCTGGTAGAACGGCCCCAGCGCCGGCGGGCGGCGCACCCACCACACCCCCGTCTCCGTGATGAAGAAGAGCATCACCCGGCCCGTGGCGGGCGTCCGGCGGGCGGCGGGATCCAGCCGAACCGTGTAGGTGTCCGCCGCGGCCGAGGGCGCGAGAAAGGCGGTGGCGAGTACGAGCGGTGCAATCAGTCGGCCGATCAAGGGTCTCCTCCTTCAGCGGTAAGAGCTCCGGCCCGCGGAATCCGTCGTCCGGGAGCAGGGGCCCGCGTCCGGTCTCCGCCCCTGCGGTGTGTTCTACCACATCGGTCCAGCCCCGCGGGGCGATCGGCCGGGACGGGCCCGGCCGCGGCGGGGTTTCCCGGCCCGAGGCCGACCAATTCCGCATGCCCGCCGGCCGGAGAACCGATACTATCGGGCGCGGCGCGACCGTTGCCGCCACCGCCGTCCGCCTGTCGAGGTTCGAGATGAAGGCACCCGCCATGC
>JAXHTH010000282.1:0-3039 GCA_034211115.1 Planctomycetota bacterium
CCCAGCGTGGCGGGGAACTGCTCGGTGGCCCCGATGTCCGGCAGCTCGAGACGGAGATTCGTCAGGACGGGCCGGCTGATGACCTCGAAGAAATCGCCGAGCACGAGCTCGAGATTCTCCCCCGGCTGGACGTAGGTGGTCCGGCCGGTGTAGGTGTCGGCGAGCCGATCGAGGAGGATGGTGTTCACATCGTGGCCGACGCCGAAGGGGAAGATGCGCGACGAGGCCTTTTCGTCTCCGGCCCTCGCCAGGGCCTTCAGGATTTCATCCGCCTCACGATTGCCCCGCCCGTCGGTGAGGAAGACGACGACGAACGGGCGACCGTTCTTTGGATCTTCGCCGACCGCGGGTCGAAGCTGGAGCACGTGGGCGAGCGTGTCGGCGATGTTGGTTCCCCCGGCCGCCTTGAACCGGCCGACCCATTCCTTCGCCTCGTCGCGATTCTCATTCGACGCCGGCTTCAGAGGATCGAAGAGCACGTCGAAGCCGGTCGAAAAGCGCACGACGCTGAAACGATCCCGCTCGTCGAGGCGATCGATGCAGAACTTCAGCGCGCTGCGGGCCTGGTCGATCTTGTCCCCCGCCATGGAGCCGCTGGTGTCGATGATGAAGACGATGTCCTGGGGCTGGTATTTCTCTTCGGGCCAGAGCTGCTTGGGCGTGAGCATGAGCACGAAGTGCCCGGCCGTATCCGCCTCGGGCTTCCAGGCGACGACGGAAAGCCCCAGGTCGCTGGAGTCGGTGTTGTAGAGCAGGATGAAGTCGTCATCGAGGCTGCCGCCGCTTGCTTCGTAGGCGATCTTCGCGGTGTGCTCGCTCTCGCCGCGCACGATCTCGACGGCGTGCGTGGGCGACCAGATGTTCTTCAGCGGAGCCGTCGTTTCGAGCTCGAGGGCGAAGCGGACCGTCCCGTACGCCTGGCCCGTCGCGGTGCGCGTCCGGAGCGGATAGTGATAGCCGGTCATCCCGCCGATCGGCCGGCAGATCTGCTGGTAGCGCACCTCGATGGTGGTGTTACTGTTCGGCTCGATGGGAAAAACGCGCATGCGCAGCAGCCGGCGTCCGATGAACTCGATGAGCCCGGGATCCTTGATGCGGCGGACGATCTGCTCGTAGATCCGCGCCGCCTCTTTCGCGGGCAGCACCTTGCCCTGAACCATCTCCCCGTTGACGGACATGCGGAAGTCGGTCAGGTCCGCGTTCTCGGGCAGGGGGAAGACGTACGTCGCCTCCAGCCTGCGCTGCGTCTCGTTGCGGAAGGTCTGCTTGAGACGCGTGACGGCGATCCCGTCGCGGATCTGCACGTTCACGAGATGGTCGGTCACCCGAAGGGGCGGCAGGGTCTCATCGCTCGGCGCGAGCAGCCCCGCGGCCGCGGCCGTCGAGGACAGAAACAGAACGATCAGGATGGCGTGAAGATGTCTCATGGGGAGATTCCTGATGAGAACGACGGATTCAGAATCCCGGCCTCCTCATCCGGACGGGGGAGCCGGCCGGGAGATCCGCGAATCCGGCATTCTTTTTGGCCGGTTCCGGTCGATGCGACGGCACAATGAACCCAGAATAAAAAGAGCGCATGCGGGGCCTCGTATGATTGAACGCCTCAGAGGCCCGATGATTAGGGTGAACCTGAAGATCGGGAGCGGGCCGTCGATTGCCCGCGGCAGGCCTGATCGCCGTCAAACGAGGGCCGCTTCCCGGACGTATATCCAGAGATGAGCGATCTGCACCACATTCTCCGCCGCGCCGCGAGGCGCGAGCTCGCCCAGCGGATGCTGCGGCGTTCGGGCCTCGGGCTGATCGCGGGCCTGGCCCTCGGCTGCTTCCTGCTGGGAGCGGATCGGCTGGGGCTGCTGGCCGTCTCGGGTCTCACCTACGTGCTCGTGGCCGCCCTCGGGGCGATCGCCGGTGCGGCCACCGCGATGCTGGCGGGACCAGACCGGCTGGCGCTGGCGGTCCGTCTCGATCGTGCGTACCGGCTCGATGACCGCCTGGCGACGGCCGAATCGCTCCAGCGCGGGTCGGGGCGGGGACAGGATGCCGCGTTCGCCGCGCTCGTGGGCCGCGAGGCGGATCGCCTGGCCGGCACGCTCGATGTCCGGCCGGCGCTGCCGGTGCGGATCCCCCGCCTCTGGGGCGGGGCGGCGGCCCTCGCCACACTGCTCGCGATCGGCGCGCTCTTCCTCCCCGCGGTCGATCCCGCCCGGCGGGCCGATGCCGCCGAGATCCGGCAGCGGGAAGAAGCGCAGCGCGAGGAACGCGCCTCCGTGGCCGATTCGATCCGCGACGTGGTCGAGGACCTGGAAGCGGAGGCGGCGCTGGACGAGACAACGAAGGAGGAGCTCGACGCGCTCGACGCCCTGGCCGGTCAGCTCAGCGGAGAGAATGCCGAGGACTTCGATCCCGCCGCCGCCCGGGACGAGTCGGCGGCACGGATCAACGAGCTGGCCGATCGCCTCGCCGAGCAGGCGGAGAAGGACGCCGCCGCCGTCGAGGAGCTGACCGAACGCTTCGCGGGCCTCGACTCGCCCGAAGCGCCGATGTCGGCCGAGGAGTTCTCCGAAGCTCTCCGCCGGGGCGAATTCGGACGCGCCGCCGACCTGCTCGACGAGATGATGCGCAACAGGGACGCGATGACCGAAGAGGAGCGGCAGGCGGTCGCCGATCATCTCAGGACCCTGGGGCAGAACATCGAAGATACCGCTCGATCGGAGGATCCGGGCCTCGATCAGCGCCGGGATGGTCTCGAGGATGCGTTGCGCGATCAGGGGCTCACCGAGGATGAGATCGATCGTCTTCTCGATCCGCAGGAGCCGCGGACGGAGGACGTTCAGCGGGACTTGGAGAGTCGCAACGTCGACGAGGAGGTCTCGCGCGAGCTCGCCGAGGACATCGACGAACTGCGACGGCAGCGGCAGACCGAGGAACAGGCGAACCGCGAGGCGCAGAACGTCGCCGACGCGGTGCGGAGGGCGGCCGAGTCGATGGAGACCGATCGGCGCCGCGAAACGCCTCCGGCCGGCGAGGGGGCGGCGAAGC
>JAXHTH010000283.1:0-4399 GCA_034211115.1 Planctomycetota bacterium
CCCGCCGTCCTGTTGAGAGCCAGATCGCAACCCGGGCGCCGCCGAGCCGAGCCGAGCCGGTCTATAGTGCACGCCCGCCGCTCGCCAGAATCGAGACCCGCCCCCGATGCCCAACCTCATCGCGCGTTACACGCACTGGCTGCACACCCGATGGCCTGCCGGCCACGTCGAGAAGCTGCCCGTCGTCCGCGACGACGGGACGACGAACGTCCCCGGCCTGTTCGTCGTCGGCGACCTCCGCGGCGTGCCGCTGCTCAAGCTCTCCGCCGACAGCGGCGCCCGGGCCGTGCAGCAGATCGCCGAAGATCCATCACTCGGGAAGCGCCGCGGCGACGATGAGGACGAGATCTACGACATCGCCATCATCGGCGGAGGCGTGTCCGGCTTTGCCGCCGCTCTCGAGGCGAAGAACCGCAACCTGCGCTTCGTCCTCTTCGAGGCTTCCGAGCCGTTCTCGACGATCGTCAACTTCCCCAAAGCCAAGCCCATCTACACCTACCCCACGGAGATGACGCCGGCGGGCGACCTCCAGTTCCACGACAAGTCCGACGTCAAGGAGGGCCTGCTCGAGGATCTCCGCGAGCAGACCCTCGAGCAGGGCATCAACCCGACGTACGAGCACGTCGAAACCGTCAGACGCGCCCGCGGCGGGTTCCAGATCCGTACTAAAGCCGATGACGGGGAGAAGACGTACAGCGCGCGCCGCGTCATCGTCGGCATCGGCCGCTCGGGCAACTATCGCCGGCTCGGCGTGCCGGGCGAGGACCTTGACAAGGTCTATCACCGCCTCTACGACCCGTCCGACCACTGCGGGCAGAACGTCCTCATCGTGGGCGGGGGCGACAGCGCGATGGAGACCGCCATCGCGCTGGCCACCTGCGGCGCGCATGTCACGCTCAGCTATCGCAAGGGCGAGTTCAGCCGGCCCAAGCCGGAGAATCTCGAGAAGGTCCTCGCCCTGGCCGAGAACCCGCAGACCGCCGCCGACGTCGACGAGCCCTCCAGCGAGCGCGTCACCACCGCCTCGGGCGACTTCATGGGCGCCGACCGCCCCCGCGGGACGCTCACGCTCATGATGTCGTCCAATGTCCGGGAGATCCGCGAGAACGAAGTTGACATCGAGGACGAGCACGGCGGGATCCGCACGCTCGGCAACGATGTCGTCTTCGCCATGATCGGCCGGGAGGCGCCGCTCGATTTCTTCCGCCGCGCCGGCGTGAAGGTCGCCGGCGATCGGGGGGCGTGGTGGTGGACCAGCCTCATCGCCTTCGTCATCTTCTGCTTCTGGCTCTATCACTGGAAGGGCCAGAAGGCGATCCCGCTCCTCGGCAAGCTGCCCGCGTGGCTCGACCCGCGGCCGGTCGCGTGGATCAGCGGGCTCCAGAACGCCCTCGGCGAATGGGCGGCGAGTCCCGCCAGCCCCATCGGCGTCCTGCTCAACAGCGCCAAGGGACCGGCGTTCTATTACACACTCGCCTATTCGCTCATCGTCGTCATCTTCGGCTGGCGACGAATCAGGCGGCGCAGGACGCCGTACATCACATGGCAGACGATCACGCTCGCCGCGATCCAGGTCATCCCGCTCTTCCTCCTGCCGGAACTGATCCTCCCCTGGCTGGACGGGCTGGGGTTCTTCGAGCAGACCGGCCTCGGTCGTTGGCTGGAATCGACGCTCTTCCCCGGCGGATCGTGGTGGCGCGCCTACGGCCTCATCCTCGCCTGGCCCCTGTTCGTTTATAACTTCTTCACCAGCGAGCCGATCTGGGGATGGCTCGTGCTGGGATCGCTGCAGACGTTCGTCATCATCCCGCTTCTGATCTGGCGCTGGGGCAAGGGCGCCTACTGCGGCTGGATCTGCTCCTGCGGCGCGCTGGCCGAAACGCTGGGCGACATGCACCGGCACAAGATGCCGCACGGCCCGGCCTGGAACCGACTTAATATGCTCGGGCAGGTGATTCTCCTGATTGCCGGACTGCTTATGATCCTCCGCATCCTCGGCTGGGCGGGGGTGGACTGGGCCGCGCGCATCTTCGCCTCCGGCTTCGGCGGCATCCCGCTGCTGAACTACGCCTGGTCGGTCGATCTGCTCCTCGCCGGCGTGCTCGGCTACGGCCTCTACTTCTGGTTCTCGGGGCGCATGTGGTGCCGCTTCGCCTGCCCGCTGGCGGCGCTGATGCACGTCTACGCCCGATTCAGCCGGTTCCGCATCCTCGCGGACAAGAAGAAGTGCATCTCCTGCAACGTCTGCACGAGCGTCTGCCACCAGGGCATCGACATCATGAACTTCGCCAACAAGGGCCTGCCCATGGAGGACCCGCAGTGCGTGCGGTGCAGCGCGTGCGTGCAGTCGTGCCCGACGGGCGTGCTGACGTTCGGCCGCATCAATCGCCGCACGGGCGAAGTGCTGGGCACGGATCGGCTGGCCGCCTCGCCCGTGCAGATGGCGGAGATGAGCGTCGAGGGGAAGAGGCTTGAGGCCTGAGGCCTGAGGCTTGAGGAGCAAGGCCTGGTGGCTTGGAGACCTGAAGGCTTGGAGAGTCTGGGGTCCGGGGTCGCGCTCTTGCGAGCCGCGGCGTCCCCGCCCGCGGGTCGCCTTCGACCACCCTGTGCCGCCGCCTGCGGGTCGCCTTTGACCACCACGCATTCCCCTCGGCGCAAAAAGAGGTACAATGGCGGGGACTCATGGACGGCAGCATCTCTCATCACAGGCAGGAAGAGACGCCGCTCGCCAAGGCGCGGTGGTTCCAGTCGCTTTCCCTCGAGCAGCGCATGGAGCTGCTCTGCGCCTGGACGAACATGATCCTCGAAAACAACCCGGACATCGCGGACCGAAAGGATGCTCGATCGACTACAGGCCGTGTTCAGGTGCTTGCACGCCAGTGATGTGAGGTACATCGTGATCGGCGGCATCGCCGCCGCCCTTCACGGCGTGCCCCGCGCCACGTTCGACCTTGAGCTTTTCATCGAGGCAACACCCGACAACGCGCGCCGTCTGCTCGAAGCGCTCCTGGAGGCGGGAATCGGCCGTGCTGCTCGCATTCGCGCGCCTAACATTCGTTTCTCCGATTGCCTTGGGCATGAACCAACAAGAGCCAGATCACAAACAGGGAACGACGTTTCCCACCGAACTCAGCATCCGCCCCGCCACGGCCGATGATGTTCCGCTCATCCTCGCCTTCATCCGCGAACTCGCCGAGTTCGAGCGTCTCACCCACGAGGTCATCGCGACCGAGGATGATCTGCGGCGAACCCTGTTCGGCGAGCATCCTCACGCGGAGGTCATTATCGCCTCGATCGCCGATGACCCCGTCGGCTTCGCCCTGTTTTTCCACAACTACTCGACGTTCCTGGCCCGGCCGGGCCTGTACGTTGAAGACCTCTACGTGCGCGAGGCCCATCGCGGCCGCGGCGTCGGCCGGGCGATGTTCACTCACCTCGCCCGCATCGCGCGTGACCGCGAGTGCGGCCGGCTGGAATGGTGGGTCCTGGACTGGAACGAGCGGGCCATCCGCTTCTACGAGACCCTCGGCGCACAGCCCATGGCCGACTGGACCGTCTACCGGCTCGGCGGGGAGGCGCTGGCGAAGATGGCGGACGACGGCGGCTCCGAAGCGGCAACACCTTTCGGGGGCGCCGGGCGCTAACCCCGTGCGTACGCCTCCCGTTCGGGTATACTGCCGGCATGAGCAACACCGGGGCCACGAGCACGGCCGACCTTGCCGGGCGCATCCTCCCGATCGTGAAGCGCTACTGGGGGTTCGATGCCCTGCTGCCGTTGCAGGCGGAGGCGATCGAGGCGGGGATCGCCCATCGCGATTCGCTGGTCGTCCTCCCCACCGGAGGCGGCAAGAGCCTGTGCTACCAGGTCCCCCCCGCCGTCGCCGATCGGATGGATGTCATCGTCTCGCCTCTCATCAGCCTGATGAAGGACCAGGTGGATGGGTTGCGTCAGTGCGGCTACCCCGCCGCCGCCGTGCACAGCAACCTCACCGGCGCCGAGCGCGATGAGATCCGGCGCGGCATGCGCGAGAACGCCTACCGGCTGCTCTTCGTCTCGCCCGAGCGGTTGATGACGGAGCCGTTCCTCGCGTTCCTCGGTCGGCAGAAGATCCGGGCGTTCGCGATCGACGAAGCGCACTGCATCAGCCACTGGGGGCACGATTTCCGCCCCGAGTATCGCCGGCTCGCGTCGCTGAAGGAGCGCTTCCCTCAGGCGAGCATCCATGCCTATACCGCGACCGCCACCGAGCGCGTGCGCGCGGACATCATCGACCAGCTCGGCCTCCGCGACCCGCGGGTCCTCATCGGGATCTTCGATCGGCCCAACCTCGTCTATCGCATCGTGCCGAGCGTGGACGTGTACGGGCAGATCTTCCAGGTCCTTCAGCGCCACCGGGAC
>JAXHTH010000284.1:0-11474 GCA_034211115.1 Planctomycetota bacterium
CAAGGTCGTCGACGTCACCGGCGACGACCTTGAACACCAGCACGTTGTAGTTCGCCGGCTCGTGCGGCTCGTAGGTCGTCGGGCTGCCGAACGTGCCATCGCCGTTGCCGAAGATGACCGTGACGCTGTCGCTGGGGTAGCCGTTGAGCGTGACCACGTCGAGATGGCCGTCGCTGTTCATGTCCACCAGCGCCATGTCCTCGGGCTCCGATTGGCCGATGGTGACGGTGTAGGGCGGTCCCGGGTTGCCGAACCCGTCGCCGAGCCCGAGCTGGATCGTGATGACGGGGTCGTAGCCGTCGACGGTGACGATATCGAGATGGCCGTCCTCATCGACATCGCCCACGCCGACGCCGATGCCGCCGGCGACGTCGCTGCTCACGAATTCCGTGTAAAACGTGCCATCGCCGTGGTTGAGCAGGACCGGTCCGCCGTTGGGGGCGACGATATCGATATCGCCGTCGTTGTCCATGTCGCCGAATCCCAGCGCGTGGCTCGTCCCGTGCCCGTTCGTATAGGTAATGATCGGCCCGAACGTGCCGTCCCCGTTGCCCAGCATCACGCCGATGTCGTCGTCGATCACGTCGAGCGCGCCATCGTCGTTGAGATCGCTGACGAAGACGGCGTACGCCCCCTCCTCATCCGTGATGGTCTGGTCGTTGAACGATCCTTGGCCGTCCGTGTTGAAGTTGATGGTGTAGTTCCCGGGGTCGATGAGCTGGCCGAAGCCGTCATAGACCGGCGGGTGAACGGTGAAGAGGTCGATGTCGCCATCGCCGTCGAAATCGCCGGGCGCGGTGCCGAAGTCGTACGCGAAGCCCCAGAAGACCGGCTCACCGAAGATGTGCTCCCCGGCCAGTACCGGGCCTCCGAACACGAACATCGTGATCGCGGTCGAGATCGAGAGTGCTTTGCTGGTTTTGACGCGCATTGCGGGCTCCTTCCTGATCGGCCCGCGCGGCCTTCTGCCGCCGATGACCGGGCCGATCTTCTCGGTTGGTCGCGCCTCAGGTCCACTCGTCACAGGATTGTAGTACGAGTTTGTCCGTTGCCTTGGCGCGGGTCCGGCGCGAGCGTTGGAAGTCGGCCGAATCAACGGATCGAATCATCCATTATATGCTGTGCGAGCGGTGCCCGGAAACCAGAAAAGCAACCCCGAGAATGACGCGAAGCCGCGAAAAGCCCCGGGACCGGAGTCCCGGGGCTTTGGCCGCTTCAGCACGAGATCTCTGTCGTCTCGGTCTTCGGCGTTTCAGCTTTCAGCTTTCCCGCTTTCAGTTTTCTCCTACGGGCAGTCGCCCCAGGCCGCGAGCAGGGCGAGCAGATCGGCGGTGTCCGTGTCGCCGTCGCCGTCGACATCGCCGTCCGGCGTGCCCCACGCGCTGAGGAGGAACAGCAGGTCGGCGGTGTCCACGTCGCCGTCGCCGTCGAAGTCGGCCGGGCAGCTTTCATCGACGGCCGGATACAGCCCGCCGCGGCGATTCCGCGCGTGATACACCTTCCAGTCGCGGTCGGTCTCGCTGTAGATGTCCGAAAGGTCGTAGAGGTTGACATCGACGATTTCTTCATCGGTATGTGAGGACAGGACGCCGAGCTCGTAATCGCCGTCACCATCAACATCGCCGATCGTCGCGCCGTTCATGTAGGTGAAACCGACGGGACGGAGGGGGAAGCCGGGCAGGTCGTTGCCCTGTGAATCGATGCCGAAGAGATAACCGCCCTCGCCGTCGGCGATGTTGTGATCGGCGAAGATCTCCATCAGGCCGTCGCCGTCGATGTCGGCCACGGTGAGCGGGCCCTCGGACCCGCCGCCGTGCGTCTGGTTATAGGGGAAACCGGGCTTGACGACGCCGGAGGAGGTCCAGGCCCAGAAGCAGTCGCTGGGCACGCCGGGCCCGTAGCCCGCCCGTCCGTCGAGGATCTCCAACTCCCCGTCCCCTTCCAGGTCGGTCACCGTCGGCGGGCAGTAGGTCCACGTCCCGAGATACTTGGGCCAGCCGGGATAGGCGCTGCCATCATGGTGGAATACGTAGCAGCCGGCCGCGTCCCTGTGCGCGCCGACGACGATTTCCAAATCGTCATCGCCGTCGAGGTCGGCCAGGGCCGCCGACTGATAGCTGAAGTTCGCATTGGGAATCTGCTTGGGCCAGCCGGGCAGGGTGTGGCCCGCGAGATCGAGCAGGTACATGCTGTTGTAGGACATGTAGAAGATCTCGACGGCGCCGTCGTTGTTGACATCACCCACCGCGGCAGAGCCCGTCGGCACATGATCGAGCGTGACCGGCCAGCCGTCCGTCCATTCCGAACCGTCCAGCTCGACGACGTGCAGCAGGCCGATGGGATAGTCGCGCTCGCCGGCGATGATCTCCATCACGCCGTCGTCATCGAGGTCATACAGCGTGGGGCAGCTTGCGAGGTTGTTGTTGCCCAGGCTCTTGGGGAAGCCGGGCAGGACGTTGCCTTCGTGATCGAGGACGTAGAGTCGGCCGCCGCTGGTCAGGCCGCGCGTGAACTGGACGATCTCGACATCGCCGTCGCCGTCCATGTCGTCGACGCTCGGGGCGTACTGCGGCAACTGGATGGTGGTGACGGGGAAGCCGGGCATCTCGTGGCCCGCGTTGTCCCACGCGTAGATCTTGCCGTCCGTGCTGGAGGTGATGACTTCCAGTTGGCCGTCGCCGTTCAGGTCGGCGAACACCAGCCCGCGCGAGGGCGAGAAGTTGGGATGCCCGCCCATCTGGACCGGAAAGCCGTCCATCTGCGGGATGGCCCGGCCGCCCATCCGCGGTCCGGGCAGCGACCCGTGATAGTCGAAGACGGTCGTCATCGTCGGCACGGGCGCCATCTCGTCGGTGATGCCGATGATCTTCGCTTCGCCGGCCAACGCGGCCGAAACACCGAGGCCGATGGGGATGACGGCGAACAGGGCAAGTGGGGCTGCGATCTTCATGGTCCTTCGCTCCTTCTCCCGGAGGGTCAGAATTCGTCGTGCCCGGAGAACGCGTGAGTCTCGTGATGCCTCCTTCCCGGCCCGATGGGCGGGACGGCTGTCGGAGGCGCATGTCCCATTTTCACGCGCATCGTCCCGCCGTGCAACGGGAAAACGCCGGGTCCCGACGTCGGCAACGCGCCAATCAGGGCTCGGTACGGCCCGGACAAGTCCTTTCCCCATCTTCATGGCGATGAATGGATGGTCCGACGCGAGCGGGGTCGGCGGCCGGTCGCTGTTACCGGAGGGGAGGGCCGAGGATCGCGGCGCGGCGTGCCGGCTCGGCGCGACGTGAGGGCGAAGGACATCCAGCCAAGCGGTGGGGGCGGGATTCGAACCCGCGAAGGGGACAGGCCCCTTACCGGTTTTCAAGACCGGTGCATTCAACCACTCTGCCACCCCACCGTGCGTTTCCGGGGCCGTCAGGGCGGTTTCTCTGTGCATGATACCGCACATCGGGGCGGTCTTCCGGCCGCTTTCCTGCCGGACAGGACGACAAGCCCGCCTCGGCAAGTCACTGCCACGGATCCGGAAACCAGCGCTCGTGGGCGGTGACATTCTCGACGAAGCCGGCGGCCATGAGCAGCTCGCGCCGGTTCCAGTTCGCCAGCACGATCGCGTGCTCGAACTCGCGCATGTCTCCGCCACTCAGTCTCAGCACCGCGCAGCGAAGAGGTTCAAACACTGAGTCCATCGCATGGGTGGTCAGGGGGAGGTCTCGACCGCAACGCTCGAGGAGTTGCCGCATCGCGAAGCGGCGATCATCGCCCGTGAACAGCGCGTCGATGCGGCGCTGCAGCCCGGATTCGAGCGGTGGGCCGACGGTGCTCCTTGGGATTCTCCCGTGCTGTGCTTGGGAGCATATTCGATACAAGAATCCGGCGGGGAGGGCACAAATACCGGTCGATACGGACCTTCTGTGAACGGCCGGGTGATGAGCTGTTTCTTTCTCCCCTCTGGCGGGGGATTTATCGGGGTCACGCGAGCGGTCGGATGGCGTGTGGTGGCCCTCGCCGCGGTGCGACAGGAACCGTGGCGCGGGGGAGATCGCGCGATCCTCGCAAATAAGGGTTGACAGGGGCCGGGAGACGGGTACTGTTGAGCGTGCCCCCGGAACGGCCCGGCGTGAGGCAAGCATCCGCCGGGCCACTTTTATGCGCCCACCCGGCCGGGGGGATTGATCATGGAAGAAGCGATGTTCGCCGCTCTCGCGGTCCCGGGCGTGGTCGAAGGCGATATGCTGTGGCCGCCGGATCCGAGCGCGGGAACGGAGGCGCGGCGTGGCACAGTACTGGCTGGTGCGAGAATCGGGATCGGAGGTGGAGGGGCCGTACTCGGCGGGGCAGCTCAAGGCCATGGCCGCCGCGGGGCAGATCACCACCGACTCGCTCATCTCCGACGGCGGGCAATGGCACGCGGCGACGACCGTCCGGGGGTTGTTCCCCGGCGATGGCGACATCGCCGCGGTTGGCGGTGGGGATGATGCCGGGCATGCCATTGATGATGATGGCGGGGCGTACGACCTGGAGCCGGCCCCGCGCGGCGGCGACGCGCCGGTCGCGCCTTCCCCGGGCGTTGTGGACGCCGGTGCGGCGGGCCGGGAAGGCCGGGGCTGGCCGTCTTCGCGCGAGTTCGCCGGCGGGGTCGAGGCGCCGCCGGTCGTGCGTTACGGCGCCGCGTCCGGGGCGGGCGTGCCCGGCGAGCCGCGACAGGTGACCTGGTTCCTCGTCCTCACGTGCATCCTTCTCGCGTTCGGCGCGGTCACCGTGATCGTGAGCTTCGTCGAGGGCGCGATGCAGTCGATGGGGGAGGTGGAGCCGTGGTGGGAGAGCGACACGATCCACGCCAGCGATGTCATGGGATGCGTGCAGGCGCCGGTCGCGCTCGGCCTGTGGATCTACTGGCTTGTCTGGGTGTACATCGTGCATCGCGAGATCCGCGACTTCACGGGCGGGGCGCATTCGATCGGCCCGGGCCTGGCGCTGGGGTTGTGCTTCGTGCCGCTGTTCAATCTCTTCTGGAGCGTGTACATGCCGTACCGTCTGGCGCAGACGATTCGCGACCGATCGGTGCAGCGGAGGTCGATCATCTCGCCGGAGACGGTGCTGACGTTCCAGATCCTGTCGATCCTGCCGGGCTGCTGCCTGTGGGGCCTGAGCCTGCTGTTCACGGGCCTGGCGATGCAGCACATCCAGACGGGGCTGAACCGCCTGTGGGCGCAGGCGGAGGGGTGACCGGCTGGGCCGGCCCGAAAGACGTCGGGGGCATTTTCGAGCGACGGCGACGAACGGCTTTGGCGGTGTTTGCGTTCGCTTCCGCTGACCTTCCGGGCGCCGAACTCACGGCGGTACAATGCGCCGATGAGGCGCCGAATCCTCACCATCCTCTTGTTCCTTGCCCTTGGGGCGATCGTGAACGTCGCCGTGGCGTGGATGTGCGCGCTCGCCGTGAACGTGTATGACAACCCGACGATGGAGACACAGATTGCCGAGGAGTACAGACCCCGTGCGTACACGATCGTACGGCATCGCGTTGCTCTCGGAGCCACGGCACTGACTTCGCATCGCGCACGAGCCCCGGACGACAGCGCCGATACGAGCACTCTGGATCAGACTCTGTACCAGTGGGGATACCTTGGGGCGCTGGCGGAAGAGCGCCTGTTCGAGCCCGCACCTGCGTCGTCGAATACCTTTGGCCGAATAAGCCGGACAATCGATGGGCGGGGGCTGCCCTATCGAAGCCTCTGGTGCGAGATCGACGCGGGGCGTGAACATCCAGTCTATGGCGGCTGGGGAGTCAACGCGGCATACTCGTGGTCCGGCGGAATGCCGCGGGTCCTGCCGTATCACCCGCTTTGGGTTGGCTTCGCCCTGAACACGCTGTTTTATGGCGTCATCATATGGGCCCTTCTCTGCGGTTCGTCTGCACTTCGGAAGTTCATCCGCCGCAAGCGCGGCCGGTGTCCGAAGTGCGGGTATGACCTTCGTGGCAAGCATGATGCCGGCTGTCCGGAGTGCGGGTGGAACCGGCCCCCGGAAGCCGCATCCGCGCGGGGTTGATGCCGTGTGAAGTCGCGGGCAGTGGGCGAGGTTTTCCTCGTCCGCGAGGAGGTGAATCATTGCCGGTTGCGGGTGAGCGGCTGGCGAGGACGCCGCGGCTCGCAGTTGCCGGGCGCACTGGCGGTTCGTGTGCAGCGAGCCGCCGCGTCTTCGCGAGCGGGTCGCGCCCGGCGGTCCGTGGCCTCGATCGCGCGGCCGGGAGTTCCTGCCGGTCGGAAAGAAGCGAAAGAGGGGACGGGAATCGTCTGCGAGAGCCCCTCGCGGCGCCCGCATTGTCTTATGGGCCGCTGTGATTGCGGGCGGGGTGATTGAGGGCTAGAGTGGCCTGCCGGGGCCGGCGGCCGGCCGCCGGCGATCCTGCCATCACCCTGCGCCGAGATCCGGATGAGCCGCAAGAAGCTCCAACACGATCAGGCGGCCTCGGCGGAGCCGCATCCGCCGGCCGCATCGAAGAACGCGGATGCACCCGAGCCGCCCGCGCCCTCGAGCGGCGTCTGGCTGCGTCGCCTCTTCTTTCCGCTGCTGGCGCTGATCGTGCTGGGCGCGCTGGCGTGCCGGATCCTGATCTTCAGGGAGTACACCGCCGAGAACGTGTTTGCGGACGTGCCGCTCAACGATGCGAAGGCGTACTGGGACTGGGCCGGGCGGATCGCGGCGGGGGCGCTGCTGAACGACGAGCCGTTCTTCTCCGCGCCGCTGTATCCGTACCTGCTCGGGCTGTTGCGCTCCCTGGGCGGGACGCTCGACAGCGCGTACATCATGCAGATGATCTTCGATCTCGCCACAATCTGCGTGCTGGCGATCGGCGCGCGGTGGCGTTTCAACGCGGGGGTCGGCCTGCTGGCGGGGCTGCTGTTTGCGCTGCTCCAGGAGCCGGCGTCGTCGTTCCTGAGGATCCTGCCCAGCTCGCTGGAGCTGCTGCTCATGTCGCTGACGTGGGTGGCGCTGAGCGCGGTGGAGATGAAGGGGACCTGGCCGCGTCATCTCCTCGCCGGCGTCATGCTGGGCCTGCTGTGCCTGGCCTATGCGCCGGCGATGCTGCTGCTCATCGCGGTCGTCCTGTGGCTGCTGTGGCAATCGCGTCTGAAATGGAGCGGCGTGCTGCGGACGGCGGCGTGCGCGGCGGTGGCGATCGTCATCGTCGCCCCGGCCACGATTCACAACTGGGTCGTCTCGCAGCCCAGCGAGTTCATCCCCATCCGTTCGGGTGCGGGGATCACGTTGCGGCAGGGCAATCATCCGGATTCGCTGGGCGGCTACACGAAGATCCCCGGCATCAGCACGCAGCGCAGCCGAATGCACGAGGATGTCATCCGCGTGTACGAGGAGCAGACGGGCAACGAGCCGACCTGGAACGGCGCCGATCGATATTTCCGCCAGCAGGTGGTGGACTACTGGCGGTCGAATCCCGGGCGCGCCATCGAGCTCGCCGCGACGAAGTTGTACTGGTTCATCGCCTACCGCAACTACGGCGACATCTATCAGCCGACGGCGGAGATCGAGTACGGCATCCTGGATCGATTGCGTCTCGTTCCGCTTCCAGTCCCGCTGCTGATGGGCCCGGTCCTGGTGGGGCTGGTGCTCATGCTGCGCCATCCGCGCCGTTCGGCGCCGCAGTGGCTGTTGCTGGCGATTCCGTTGTTCGTGGTGGTGGTGTTCTTCTATTCGGCGCGGTATCGGCTCCCGGCGGCGCCGGCGATGGTCGTCATCGCGGCCTGGGCGCTCGAGCGGGCCCTGCACTGGCGCCGGCACTGGCCGGTGGCGATCGCCGTCCTGCTGGCGATCGCGGTGACGCTTCCGCTGGGGGCGATCGCGCGCACGAAGGGGTTTGACCGTGTCGACCTGGCCACGTTTCACTTCCAGCGGGCGGAGGCCTGGGAGCAGCAGGAGGATCTCGAGCAAGCGATCGAAGCGCAGCGGGAGGGGATCGAGCAGCAGCGAGCGCAGTCGGCGGCCGCGGAAAGCCAGGCCGCGGCGCGGGTCAGGCTCGGCGACTGGCTGCGGCGCCTGGGCCGGCTCGACGACGCCCTGCTGGAGTACGGGCGTGCCGATGCCCTGGGGGCCGAAGATCCGGGCGTGCTCCGCTCGACGGGTGAGATCCTGCTTCGGCAGCAGAAGTTCGCCGCGGCGGAGATGGTCCTGGAGCGCGCCGCCGAGCGCGCGCCGGATGACGCGAGGATCATCGGCCTTCTCGCCGGCGCCAAGCAGCTCCAGGGACGGCGCGAGGAGGCGATCGACGAGTATCGACGCGCGCTGGAGCTCGATCCGGACAACATCCAGGTCCGGATCGCGCTTGGTGATGCGCTGATGCGGCTGGGGAGGCTGGAGGAAGCGCTGACGCAGTTCGAGCAGGTGGTGCGGTCCGATCCCGATCACTTTCAGGCCCAGTTCACGATCGGAATGCTGCGGAGCCGGCTGGGCGACCAAGGCGGGGCCCGGGCCGCCTTCGAACGGGCGCTGTTCATCGAGCCCCGGAGCGTACCGGCGCTGCACGCGCTGGCGCTGACGAGCCTGATGCAGCGGCGGCTGGACGAGGCGGCCGATTACGCGCGACGCGGGCTGGCCATCGATCCCAACGATCAGAAATGCCGGACGCTGCTGGAGCGCATCCGGCAGTTCCAGGCCCGGCAGTCCGGCGGCGACCGACCGCCGGAGACGCCCCCGCAAGGGCCCCCGGAGGGGCCGCCGGCACGGCCGCCGGACGGGCCGCCGGAAGCGCCGCGGTAAGGAACCTCCCAAGGCCCCCCGCCGACGGACCGCAGGGGGCTGGTCCCGTTTGACCCGGTCAGTCATCCGGCGCACGGCTCGCTCGCATCGTCGATCCCGTGCGCCTACCTTTGCAGATCATGACGCGGAGCGCCGTTCCCGCCCAACCGGTCTCGCCGATCCGCGCTGCGCCGGCCCTGCGGCTGGCGGCGGTGGTCACGTCTCATCCGATGGTGGATGTGTACGCGAACTTTATCCCGCCGCTGATCGGGGTGCTGCAGGTTCGGTGCGCGCTGACGGCGTGGCAGGCCGCGGCGCTGCTGAGCCTGGGGCCGCTGGTCTCGGGGCTGTCGCAGCCGCTCTTTGCCTGGCTGACCGATCACACCGACTCGCGCCTGTTCGGCAGCGCGGGGCTTGCGGTGGCGGCGGCGTGCCTGAGCAGCATCGGACTCGCCGACGATTTCGCCTCGCTCCTGCTGCTGTACGGGGTGGGCATGCTGGGGGTGGGGGCGTTTCACCCGGTGGCGGCGGCGTCGGTGGGCCAGCTCGCCGGGCGAGGCCGCAGCGCGGGCGTCACCGCCTTCTTCGTCGCCGGCATGATCGGCGCCACCGTCGGCCCCATCATCTCCACCCGCATCGCCGGGCTTGGCCCGGACGGCATCGATCTGCTGCGCTGGCTGATGATTCCGGGCCTGATCGTCGCCATCGTCCTGCACCTTGCGATCCGCAACGTCCCGCACCGGCATCACGAGCATCGTGCGATCCGATTCGAGCCGGCCGAGACGCGACAGCGCTGGCTGACGGTGATGCTGCTCTTCGCGGGCAACGCGATGCGATACGCCGTGAACATCGGGCTCGTGTATCTCTATGTTCGGTGGGCGGAATCACTCGTGGCCGAAGGGGCGTCGGGGCTGGGGAGCGGGGAGATCGCGCGGGCGGGCTCCGTGCACGCCGGCGAGCTGAACGCGCTGAACATGCTGGGAATGGGCGCGGGCGGATTCGCCGCGGGCCTGCTCGTCCGGCGGGGGCGCGAGAAAGTGCCCATCGTCCTCGTCCCGCTGCTGCTGGCCCCGGCGATCGCCCTGTTCCCGCTCGCCGGCCGCGGGGCCGGCTACCTGCTGGCGCTGGCGGCCGGCATCGGGCACGCGGCGGTGCACCCGGTGACCACCAGCCTCGCCCAGCGGCTGCTCCCGCACCGCACCTCGCTGGCCTCGAGCCTGACCATGGGCGGGGCGTGGGCGCTGGCGATGCTCGCCCCGCCCGCGGCGCAGTGGTCGCTGACGACGATCGGACTGGGCGGGACCTTCTTCCTCGCCGCGGCCCTGCTGGCGGGCTCCGGCACGGTCGCGCTGTTCCTGCCGACGACGTTGATTCGCCACGTGGCGAGCGATGATCGATCGCGGAACGGTCGCTCATCGCCTTGACCAGGCTGCGCTGAAAAAAGCGCCCGGCCGGAGACCGGGCGCCTGAGTCAGTCAGACCGGAATCGCGATGTGCGGACGGCTCACTCGCCGTACATCGCGATGATCTCCTCCTTGCTCTTGCCGAGGATGTCGTACTTCTTGCCGATCTTGCTGAACGCGTCGATGGTCTTGTCGATGTGCTCGAACTCGTGACCGGCGGACATCTGGCAACGGATGCGGGCCAGGCCGCGGCCGACGACGGGATAGAAGAAGCCGATGACGTAGACGCCTTCCTCGTAGAGGTCGCGGGCCATGTCCTGGCTGAGCTTGGCGTTGTAGAGCATGATGGGGACGATGGGATGGTCGCCGGGCTTGATGTCGAAGCCCGCCTCGGTCATGCCCTTGCGGAAGCGCTTCGTGTTCGCCTCGACCTTGTCGCGCAGCTCGGTGGTCTCGGTGACCATGTCCATGACGGCGAGGGACGCCTTGACCACGATGGAGGAGACGGTGTTGGAGAACAGGTAGGGCCGGGAGCGCTGGCGGAGGAGTTCGATGATCTCCGCGCGGCCGGTGGTGAAGCCGCCGGACGCGCCGCCGAGGGCCTTGCCGAGCGTGGAGGTGATGATGTCCACGCGGCCCATGACGTCGCAGTACTCGGTGGAGCCGCGGCCGGTCTTGCCGATCACGCCCGTGCAGTGGGCGTCGTCGACCATGACCAGCGAGTCGTACTTGTCGGCGAGGTCGCAGATCTTGTCGAGCTGGGCGACGGTGCCGTCCATGGAGAAGGCGCCGTCGGTGGCGATGATGCGATACCGCGCGTCCTGCGCCTCCTTGAGCTTGGCCTCCAAATCCTCCATGTCGTTGGACTTGTAGATGTAGCGGGCGGCCTTGCAGAGGCGGATGCCGTCGATGATCGACGCGTGGTTCAGCGCATCGGTGATGATGGCGTCTTCCTTGTTGAACAGGGGCTCGAAGAGCCCGCCGTTGGCGTCGAAGCAGGCGGCGTAGAGGATGGTGTCATCGGTGTGGAAGAACTCGGCGATCTTCTCTTCCAGTTCCTTGTGGATGTCCTGGGTGCCGCAGATGAAGCGGACGCTGCTCATCCCGTAGCCGTGGGTGTCCAGGGCTTCGTGGGCGGCTTCGATGACCTTGGGATGTGAGGAGAGGCCCAGGTAGTTGTTGGCGCAGAAATTGATGACCTCCCGGGGAGGATCACCCTCGGGGTAGACCACGCGAATGTCCGCCGCCTGCGGGCTGACGATGAACCGTTCCTCCTTGAAAAGCCCGGCGTCGCGGATCGAGGCGAGCTCCTTCTGG
>JAXHTH010000285.1:0-12473 GCA_034211115.1 Planctomycetota bacterium
GGCCGCCTCGATCGGCTGCACGGGAACGGGCCGCAGGGAGGCGGCGCGGAGGGGCGAGCCGGCCCACGCGATGAGCAACGCCGCGCTCACCATCGTCGCCGCCGCCCCCGTCGACGCGATGATCACGAACGACTCCTTCGGACGTGGCCCGCCGGGTGTGAGCGGCCGGGCCGCGGCCAGACTCGCGGCGGGGATCGCGATCATCGCAAACCCCAGCATCAGCCACAGCGGCTCGGCCAGACCCGCCCTGAAGATCATCCGCGGCACGGAGATGAGCATCATCGTCCCCGTGGCCAGCCCCCCCGTCGCGGCGCCGGTCAGGTCCGGCGTGCGCACCAGCGGCGCGAAGCCGAGGCGAAAGCCCAGGTAGCCCATGAGCCAGACGGCGAGCAGCACGCCCAAAGCGACGATGACCCCGACGGCCAGCCGCAGCGGTGTCCGCTCCGGCGCCTCAGACGGCCGCACCGAGCGCGAGGGTTGGCGCACGACGAGCAGCTTGGTCTTCGGCGAGCTGGGTCGGGTTGTCGTGTGCGTGATGTTGGGCATGGGGGAAACGTTGAAACGTCAAAACGTCGAGACGTCAAAACGTCCAAACGTCCAAACGTCAAAACACCGAAACGTCAAAACGTCGAAAGGTCGAAAACATCGGCGCTTGGGGCGTTGGTGGAAGCCCGTGAGAACTCGATTGAATACGCCTCGTGTCTTCTGCGCGCTGCCGACGACACGGAGCGCTCGGATGCAGGGCGCAACACGGGCGCCAGCACGCCTCCGCTGGGCCGTCATTGATTTCGTGTCTTTCTGTTCCGGCATCTTGACGTTTGGACTTTTCGACGTTTGGACGTTTTACGCGGGGCTGGGGACGGTTTCGAGCACCTGCTGGATGATCCGGCGCGCCGAGGCGGTGTCGCCGGCGTGCATGTAGGTCTTGCTGATGACCCGGTGGGCGCACACGGACAGGACGTTGGAGACGACGTCCTCGGGCACGCAGTAGTCGCGGCCGTGCAGGACGGCCGTGGCCCGGGCGGTCTGGGTCAGCGCCAGCGCCCCGCGGGGACTGACGCCCACCTGCAGATCGTCGTTCTCCCGCGTGGCGTCGGCGAGGGCGATGATGTAATCCACCAGCGCCTGATCGAGGCGGACCTCGTCGGCCGCGGCCTGAAGGGTCATCACCTCGTCGGCGGTCATCGCCGGCGTCAGCGCCGCCAGCGTCGTCCGCGCCGGCTCCTGGCGGATGATCCGCGATTCATCGTCCGGCGCCGGGTACCCCAAACTGATGCGCATGAGGAATCGATCGAGCTGGTTCTCGGGCAGGAAGTACGTTCCCTCGAACTCGTAGGGGTTCTGTGTGGCCACCAGCATGAACGGCTGGGGAAGGGGATGGCTCTGTCCCTCCACCGACACCGCCGTCTCGCTCATCGCCTCCAGCAGCGCCGATTGCGTGCGCGGCGTGGTGCGGTTGATCTCGTCGGCGAGGATGATGTTGTGAAAGACCGGCCCGCCCCTGAATCGGAATTCGCCCGAGTCGCGGTCGTAGACGGTCACCCCGATGATGTCCGAGGGCAGAAGATCGGGCGTGCACTGGATGCGGGCGAAGGAGCAGTCGATCGACCGGGCCAGGGCGTTGGCGAGGACGGTCTTGCCCACCCCGGGCACGTCCTCGATGAGCACGTGCCCCCGCGCCAGGAGGCAGGCGATGACCCGATCGACCGCCGCCGTGTTGCCCATGTACACCGAGGTGATGTTCCGGCGCAGGCGTTGGATGGCGTCAGCGGCCATGGCGGGCGAACCTCCTGCCGGCATGGTGAGCGGAGTCGGAGCGTATGGAGTATAACGGGTGCGGTTGGGAGGCGATTCCGGCCGCCTTACCGCCGCCGAACCACGTGCATGGCCGCGCGGGAAACGGGAACGAGGCTCAGGTGGCTCAGACGCCGGACAGAACGGCTTCCGCAATCGACGACCGGGAGCTGGCGCGATCGCTGTATTGCCGGCAGTGCGGGTACAACCTCCGCGGCCTTCGCCTCGGCGGGCAGTGCCCCGAGTGCGGGCTGGACGTGTGGGAGACGGTGGTGGCGACGGTCGATCCCGCGGCCAGCCGGCTGCCGAGGCTCAACGATCCACGCGGCGTCGGGCTGGCCCTGGTCTGGCTCGTGGGCTGCCTGCTGCTGGCCACGCTGCTCATGCTCGCCCGGCCGGTGGCGCTTCGGGTGGATGAGACGTTCTCGCTGTCCGGGGCCTCGGCGGTCGCCCGCTTCGCGCCGCCGTGGCTGATGATCCTCGCCGGCGGGGTGACCCTGGCCGGGCTGCTTTCCGTCTGGCGGCTCACGCCCACGGGACGGGAGGATCCGCGTGCCTCGGCGCGGGACGGCCTGCGGCGGCTGGCGGTCGGACTGTCGATGATCGGCCTGCTGTCGATCGTCGGCGGCGCGATGATGGCGCGCCCCGCGGCGGTGCCGGGACTGGGCCGCTTCCTGATCCAGGGCCTGGGGCACGTGCTCATGGTCACCGGGCTGATCATCGTCCTGCTCGGCCTCCGCGGCCTGCTCCGCGCGGTGGGCGAACGGAGCCGCGAGTATCGAACCGCCCGCGCCGGACGGCAGCGGTCGCGGGACATGATCTACGCCGGCCTGGGGCTGGGGGCGGGCGAGCTGGTGCGGCTCGTCGGCGTGGCGGCGGGGCTGGAGATCCTCGAGGCCTTCGGCACCGTCGTCCTGTGGATCAGCACCCTCATGCTCGTGATCGGCCTGTTCTACGTGCTGGTGAACGTGGCGTGGATCTGCCGCTCGCTGAGCCGGCCGCCGCCCACGATTCAGCAGCTTCTGGAGGCGGAGATCGAGACGGAACGCTCCGGCGGGCCCGAGCCCGACGAGCCGGGGCGTCCCGGTGCACCCGGCACAGGCGATCGAAGGTCGGGCGACTGAGACCGGGTCAGTCCAGCCCGCGGCCGGGGGCTGCGCCTGCCACCTTGGCAGACGGGCCGCGGCGCGGCGGCGGGCGGCGGCAGGCATTCGCGCGTCCGAAGCGGGCCGTTGATCGCGATAAACCACTCTCAATAAGCGATTTATGTCGCATTCCGGGGCGTCGGGGCTTTGGCGCGGCTTTTGAAGCACTGGACCGCTCGGGGCGGGCGGCCATCGTCGCCGCACCGCCTCCGCGTTGTCTTTCACCCGAACGTCGAACCCGCGAGGAGACACCCTCATGGCCGTGAAGGAACTGGCCTTCGACACCGATGCCCGCAAATCGCTGCTCACCGGCGTGGAGAAGCTCGCCGCCGCCGTCAAGTCCACCCTCGGACCCCGCGGCCGCAACGCCGTGCTCGACAAGTCCTGGGGCGGGCCCACCGTCACCAAGGACGGGGTCACGGTGGCCGAGGAGCTGGAGCTGCGCGACAAGGTCGAGAACATGGGGGCCCAGCTCGTGAAGGAGGCGGCTTCCAAGACCTCCGACGACGCCGGCGATGGCACGACGACCGCGACCGTCTTCGCCGAAGCCCTCTTCCGGGCCGGCCTCAAGCAGGTCGCCGCGGGCGTCGAGGCCAACGCCCTCGTCCGCGGCATGCACAAGGCGGTGGCCGGCGTGGTCAGGGAGATCGAATCGATGGCCCGGCCGGTGCAGGACAACATCGCCGCCGTCGCCACCATCAGCGCCAACAACGACCCGGGCGTGGGCAAGATCATGGCCGAGGCGTTCAACAAGGTCGGCAAGGACGGCGTCATCACCGTCGAGGAGGGCAAGAGCCTCGAGACCTACGTCGATGTCGTCGAGGGCATGCAGTTCGATCGCGGCTACCTCAGCCCCAACTTCATCACCAACCCCGACGAGATGACCGTCGAGCTGGACAAGCCGCTCGTTCTCATCCACGAGGACAAGATCGACTCCGTCCAGAAACTCGTGCCGTTTCTCGAGAAGGTGATGGGGGCGAAGAAGCCGCTGCTCATTATCGCCGAGGACATCACCGGCGAGGCGCTGAGCACGCTCGTCATCAACAAGCTTCGCGGCGTGCTTCAGGTCGCGGCGGTGAAGGCCCCCGGTTACGGCGATCGCCGCAAGGCGATGCTGCAGGACATCGCCGTGCTCACCGGCGCCGAGCCGATCATGAAGGACCTCGGCCTCGAGCTGGACAAGATCACCCTCGCCCAGCTCGGGCAGGCGAAGAAGATCGAGCTCGATTCCGACAACTGCACGATCGTCGAAGGCGCGGGCTCGACGAAGGACATCCAGGCCCGCATCGCCCAGATCCGGACCGAGATCGAGAACACCGACTCCGATTACGATCGCGAGAAGCTCCAGGAGCGTCTGGCCAAGCTGGCCGGCGGGGTGGCGCAGATCCACGTCGGAGCGGGCAGCGAGGCCGAGCTGAAGGAGAAGAAGGCCCGCGTCGAGGACGCCCTCCACGCCACCCGCGCCGCGGTCGAGGAAGGCATCGTCCCCGGCGGCGGGGTGAGCTTCATCCGATCGCTCCCTCGCCTGGAGAAGGTTCGCAACTCGGTGACCGGCGATGAGAAGTTCGGCGTGGACATCGTCGCCGATGCCCTGTCCGTGCCGCTGCGCACCATCGCCGACAACGCCGGCGAGAAGGGCACGGTCGTCGTGGCCCGCGTGGCCGAGGGCAAGGGCGCCTTCGGGTTCAACGCCCTGACCTTGAAGTACGGCGACCTGCTGGAGGACGGCGTGATCACGCCCGCGAAGGTGGACCGCACCGCCCTTCAGAACGGCGCCTCCGTCGCCGGCCTGCTGCTCACCACCGACTGCATCGTGACCGAAGCGCCCAAGGACGAGGACGAAGGCGCGCCCGGCATGGGCGGCGCCCCCGGCATGGACGGCATGGGCGGCATGGGTGGCATGGGTGGCATGGGCGGCATGCCCGGCATGGGCGGCATGGGGTTCTAGGATTGCAGGCGATCTGATGCCCGTCGTGTCAGATCGCCCTCAACGAGTCTATGAATGAACATCCGCTTCTATCTCGATCCCGAGACCGGCGCGCCGCACGTCGAGCGGCACGGCGTGACCCGAGAGGAGGTCGAAGAGACGCTGCTCAGGCCCGGAGAGGATCGGCCCGGTCGCGAAGGTGCCCGAGTCGCCATCGGACGCACCAGGAGTGGGAGGTATTTGCGGGTGATCTATGTGCCGGATCCGGAGCCAGACAGTCTCTTCGTGATCACGGCGTACGAGTTGAAAGGTAAGCCTCTCACCGCATACAGGAAGCGCAGCCGGCGACGAGGTCGTTGAGCGGGATCAGATCCATGCAGACGAGCAGGTTTCCCGAGGGATGGGATGAAGAGCGGGTCCGTCGCGTGCTCGAACACTATGAGCAGCAGACGGAGGAGGAGGCCGTCGCCGAGGACGAGGCCGTTTTCGAGGATCGATCCGCGACGATCATGGAGATCCCCGTCGATCTCGTGCCGCAGGTGAGGGAGTTGATTGCCAGACGGGGTGCGTGAAGCCGAGCCCGCAACAGGTCCAACGCACGGTGAATGCAGTTCAGATTGAGGGTGATCTATGAAGTTTCGCATCATCATCGAGCAGGACGAAGACGGCAGGTTCGCCGCGTCATGTCCCACGCTGCCCGGATGCTGGAGCCAGGGCGGAACGCGTGAGGAAGCGCGAACCAACATCGCCGATGCGATTGAGGGATACCTCGAAAGCCCTAACAAGCACGGAGATCCGATTCCGCGGGACTGATCCGACGCTTTCAACACTCGACAGAACAGCCGACAACGAACGGTCGAAAGACAGCACGACAGATACAACGGAGAGCTACACCAATGGCCGTCAAACCTCTTGAAGATCGCATTCTCATCAAGCCCCTGGAGGCGGACACGAAGACCGCGGCGGGGATCTACCTGCCCGAGTCGGCCAAGGAGCGGCCCATGCAGGGCAAGGTCGTCGCCCTCGGGCCGGGCAAGATGCTGGACAACGGCGAGCGCGTCAGGCCCGCCGTGAAGAAGGGCGACACCGTCGTCTTCGGCAAGTACGCCGGCACCGAGATCGAGATCAAGAACGCCAAGCATCTCATCCTCCGTGAAAGCGAGCTGCTCGGCGTCATCGAGGGCTAGGAAGCCGTACCTGACGACCGAAGGGAGGAAGGTACGGGTCTCCGACGTGTCGCAAGCGCATCGACCCGGCTCTTCCTCGCTCCCTGCGGTCGCTCGTCAGAACCGGCTTCCCCCCCGGAATCAGCACAAGCAACAGCCAACAGCCAACAGTCAAGAGCCCCCCGCCATGTCCACCAAACAGATGAAATTCGATTCCGCCGCTCAGACCGAGTTCAAGCGCGGCGTGGAGCAGCTCTCCCGGGCCGTCGCCCTCACCATGGGCCCCACCGGGCGCAACGTCGTCGTGCAGAAGTCCTTCGGCGGCCCGTCGGTCACGAAGGACGGCGTCTCGGTGGCCAAGGAGATCGAGCTGAAGCAGCCCTTCGAGAACATGGGCGCGAAGATGATCAACCAGGTGGCAAAGAAGACCGCGGACGTGGCCGGCGACGGGACCACCTGCGCCACCGTCCTCGCCCAGCGGGTGTTCACCGCGGGCCTGCGCCACGTCGCCGCCGGGGCCAATCCCATGGCGGTGCAGCGCGGCATCAACGACGCGGCCCAGACCGCCTGCGACGCCATCGAGCAGATGGCCGCCAAGTGCAAGGGACGCGAGGACCTTCAGAAGGTCGCCACCGTCAGCGCCAACCACGATGCCGAGATCGGCCGGCTCATCGCCGAGGCGATCGACAAGGTCGGCCACGACGGCGTGGTCGAGGTCGAGGAGGGCAAGACCGGCGAGACCACCCTCGAGTACGTCGAGGGCATGGCCTTCGACAAGGGTTTCCTCAGCCCCTACTTCATGACCGATCCCAAGGCCGCCGAGTGCGTCCTCGAGGACGCGATCATCCTCATCCACGAGAAGAAGATCGCCAACCTCGCCGACTTCCTGCCCCTGCTCAACAAGGTCGCCGGCGGCGGCAAGCCCCTCCTCATCATCGCCGAGGACGTGGAGAACGAAGCGCTGGCCGCCCTCGTCGTCAACCGCCTCCGCGGCGTGCTGAAGGTGTGCGCGGTGAAGGCCCCGGGCTTCGGCGATCGGCGGAAGGCCATGCTCGGCGACATCGCCGCCCTCACCGGCGGAACCTTCTTCTCCGAAGACCTCGGCCGCAACCTCGAAGACATCGAGCTCAAGGAACTCGGCACCGCGAAGAAGATCGTCATCACCAAGGACAACACGACGATCATCCGCGGCGGCGGGAAGAAGGCCGACATCGAAGGACGCGTCAACCAGATCCGCATGCAGATCGACCGCACCACGAGCGATTACGATCGCGAGAAGCTCCAGGAACGGCTCGCGAAGCTGACGGGCGGGGTGGCGATCCTCAACGTCGGCGCCGCCACCGAGACGGCGATGAAGGAGCGCAAGGACCGGGTCGAGGACGCCCTGAACGCCACCCGGGCCGCGGCGAAGGAAGGCTACGTGCCCGGCGGAGGCGTCGCCTGCCTCCGATCCATCGATGCCGTGCTCGAGGCCCGCAAGAAGGCCCGCGGCGATGAAAAGACCGGCTTCGACATCGTCGCCAACGCGCTGGAGGCGCCCGCATGGCACATCGCCTCCAACGCCGGCGCCGACGGCGACGTCATCGTCGAGAAGACGAGGGAAGGCAAGGGCGGCTTTGGCTTCAACGCCGCCACCGGCGAGCACGAGGATCTCGTCAAGGCCGGCATCATCGATCCCGCCCTGGTCATCCGCACCGCCCTGCAACATGCCGCTTCGGTTGCGGGATTGATGCTCACGACGGACGTGATTGTGACCGAACTGAAGGATGATGAAGAACCGGTCGAGGACGCGGTGTCCTGACGTGGACGGTTCCCACGCGAGGGCCGAGTGCGGGTGGCGTCTCGACCACCGCCACTCGGCCCTTCGCGCTGTCTGGACTGGCCTGTTCCTGAAACGCGGAGGGCCGCCGAGAGCCGCGGTGGAATTCAAAAAGAGGGGATCCGTGAACGCTCGCAAGAGAAACGGCCGGAAAACGCAGCCTGCTCTCGAACGTATCCGCCCTTCGTCGCTCCGTCTCTCGGTGACTCCGTCTCTCCGTCTCTTCCCCGACTCCTGACTGCCTGACCCGTGCCCACGACCCGCGACTATTACGAAGTGCTCGGTGTGGCCCGCGATGCGTCGGGCGAAGACATCAAGCGCTCCTACCGCCGGCTGGCGATGAAGTATCACCCGGACCGCAATCCGGGTGATGCGGAGGCGGAAGTGAAGTTCAAGGAGTGCGCCGAGGCCTACGAGGTGCTTTCCGACCGCGACAAGCGGGCGGCCTACGACCGCTTCGGGCACGCCGGCCTCCGCGGCACGCCCGGCCACGACTTCCGCTCGATGAACGTCGAGGACATCTTCTCGATGTTCGATGACATCTTCGGCGGCGCGTTCGCCGGCGGGCCGGGCCGCGGCCGCCGGCCGCGGGGCGGCGTGCCACGCGGCTACGACCTCGAGACCGACGTGGAACTCACCCTCGAGGAACTCCTCACCGGCGCCGAGCGCGACGTCGAGTTCAAGCGCATGGACGTCTGCCAGCGCTGCGGCGGCACGGGCGCCAAGGAAGGCTCCGAGCCCGTCCCGTGCAGCACCTGCGGCGGGAGCGGACAGGTCGCCCAGACGGGCCTGGGCGGGATGTTCCGCATGGTCACCACCTGCCCCCACTGCCGCGGGCGCGGCACCGTCATCGTCGACAAGTGCCCCGACTGCCGCGGCGTGGGGCGCGTCGCGGTGAAGCGAAGGCTGACGGTGAAGATCCCCGCCGGCGTGCAGAGCGGGCAGGCGGTGCGCGTCGGCGGCGAAGGCGAACCCCCGCCCCCCGAACTCAGCCCCGGCGGCGAGGGCATTCGCGGCGACCTGCACGTCGTCGTCCGCGTCCGGCCGCACGAGCGGTTCGAGCGCGACGGCGATCACCTGCTCCTCGCCGTGCCCGTCGCCTTCTCCCAGCTCGCCCTCGGGGCGACCCTCGAGGTGGAGGCGCTGGACGGCACGGCTTCGCTGAAGATCCCCCCGGGCACGCAGCACGGGGCGATGTTCCGCATCGAGGGCAGGGGCGTGCCCAATCTTCGCACCGGCGAGCGGGGCGACCTCGTCACCATCCTCCAGCTCGTCGTCCCCAGGCGACTCAACGATGAACAGCGCCGCCTGCTCGAGGAATACGCCGAGACCGAAGAGCTCGACGTGGGCAGCAGCACCAAGCCTTCGTTCTGGAACAAGCTCAGGGATGCCGTGACCCGCGGATGAGGCACGCCCTCGACGGGGCGACACCGGATCGAACTTCAATGTCCAAGCGCAGCAGGAAAGACCGAAAGGGAGACGAAGCCGCGAAGCCGGCCGAGAATCGCGCGCCCGAGGCGGACACCGATCTCTCCGACATGGAACAGGTCGAGCTGTCCGAGGAGGCGCTTCAGCTCGTGGGCCGGCTGGAAGGGGAGCGCGACGAGGCGATCGCCGCCCGGCAGCGCGCCCTGGCCGATCTCGTCAACTATCAGCGGCGGGCGGTGGAGAACGAGCGGCACGCGCGGCGCGACGGCCGGGCCGACGTCGTCCGTTCCCTCCTGCCCGCCCTGGACAACTTCGATCTCGCCCTCGCCCAGGATCCCGGGCAGATCAGCATGCAGCAGCTCCACCACGGCGTGCGCATGGTTCGCGAGGAGCTGGGCCGCGCCCTGGAGTCGCACGGCGTGCGCCTCATCGCCCCCGAGGTCGGCGCCGAGTTCGATCCCAACGAGCATCGGGCCGTGATGCGGCAGGCGACCGACGAGCACGAGCCGAATACGATTGTCGCGGTCCTTCAGGTCGGCTACGTCATGGACGGCCTGATCCTGCGGCCGGCCTCGGTGTCGGTCGCGGCGCCGATCGAAGAGAATGATGAAGACCAGGAGTGAGCCGCGATGCCCACCTACGAGTACGTCTGCGATCACTGCGAGCACCAGTTCGAGCTTTTTCAGCAGATGACCGATCCGGTGAAGCGCAAGTGCCCCGAGTGTGGGCGGCTGGCGCTGCGCCGGCTCGTCGGGGCCGGGGCCGGCGTCCTCTTCCGCGGCAACGGCTTCTACCAGACCGACTATCGCAGCGACTCCTACCGGAAGGCGGCGGAGGCGGAGAAGACGTCCGCCAACGGCGGAGACGGCAAGAAGAAGGACGCGAAGTCAACCGCGACCGGCGACGGGAAGAAGAAGTCCGCCGACGCGCCGAAGACCCCGGCCGCGTCCGGATCCTCCTGAACGGGAATCACCCCCGCCGCCGCGAGACCCATTGTTCATCGACCATCTGATGGAGTAGAGTGCTTCAAGGCCGGTCCGCGCCGAGCGGGCCGGTGAGCTGAAAGCACGATCGTATGCCACTGCGCTTCACCCACCGTATTCTCGAACATCTGGCACACGCCCGCTACGCGCCGGCAACGGCGAAGGCGATCGCCGCCGACATGGGCGTCGATCCCGACGACCGCGAGCTCTTCGACGAGGCGATCAAGCGGCTGGAGGATGAGGGTCGGATCGTCATCGAGCCCGGCGGCCGGCTGCGCCTGCCCCCCATGCCCGATGAGATCACCGGCCGCTTCCGGCTCAACGCCCGCGGGTTCGGGTTCGTCATCCCCGATCAGCCCTACCGCGAGGGGGATCTGTTCGTCCCCCGCGGGTCGGTGCGCGACGCCATCAGCGGCGACGTGGTCCGCGCCGAGGTCACCCGCCAGGCCTGGCGGTCCCGGGGTCGCTCCGATCGCAGCGAAGTCGTCGGCCGTGTCCTCGGAGTCGTCGAGCGCGGGCAGGATCAGTTCGTCGGCGCGCTCGTCAAGCGCGGCGGGGACTGGTTCGTCAAGCCCGACGGCCGATCGCTGCACGATCCCGTCCTCATCCGCGATCCCCATGCCAAGAACGCGAAGCTGGGCGACAAGGTCGTCATCGAGCTGCTGCACTACCCGGACGAGGAGTACCACGCCGAGGGCGTCATCACCCGCGTGCTGGGCGAGGCGGGCCGGCCCGATGTCGAGACGCAGGCGGTGATCGAGGCCCACGGCCTGCGCACCGACTTCCCCGACGATCTGCTGCGCGAGGCCCACCGGGCCGCCCGCGCGTTCGACGAGCAGATCCGGACTCCGCCGCCCGGGCGCGAGGATCTCACCGACCGGTTCGTCTTCACCATCGACCCGCCCGATGCGAAGGACTTCGACGATGCGATCTCCATCACCCACGACGAGGCGGAGGGCGAGTACACGCTGGGCGTGCACATCGCCGACGTGGCGCACTTCGTCGGCGTCGCCGCCGCCCTGGACGAAGAAGCCAGGGCGCGGGGCAACAGCGCCTATCTGCCGCGGCTGGTCATTCCCATGCTGCCCGAGGCGCTGTCCAACGGCGTCTGCTCGCTGCAGGAGGGCGTGCCGCGGTTCACCAAGTCGGTCTTCATCACCTTCGACGGGCGGGGGAAGGTGCTCAACCAGCGCGCCGCCGCCTCCATCATCAAATCGAGCAAGCGCCTGACGTACCTGGAAGCGCAGGCGCTCATCGACGGCAACCGGAAGGAAGCCCGCAAGCACGCCAGCACCAGACCGGAGTACACCGGCGAACTCGTCGACGCGCTGCGCCTCAGCGATCGGCTCGCGAAGATCCTCCGCAAGCGGCGGATGCGCGACGGGATGATCGTGCTCAATCTGCCGGAGATCGAACTCGTCTTCGACGACGAGGGGCACGTGACCGACGCGGTGCCCGAGGATGACGCGTTCACGCACACCATCATCGAGATGTTCATGGTCGAGGCGAACGAGGCGGTGGCGCGGATCTTCGATTCGCTGGGGGTGCCCGTCCTGCGGCGCATCCATCCCGATCCGAGCTACGGCGACATGCAGGAGCTGCGCATGTACGCCCGGGCCGCGCAGCAGCATCTGCCCGATCGGCCCACGCGTTACGACATGCAGCAGTTGCTGGAGGCGACGCGGCGGACGCCGGCGGCGCGGGCGATTCATTTCGCCGTCCTCCGCACCCTCGCCAAGGCCACCTACAGCCCGGCCATGATCGGCCACTTCGCCCTCGCCTCCGATCATTACGCGCACTTCACCAGCCCCATCCGCCGCTATCCCGATCTCACGCTGCACCGCGCGCTCGCCGCGTATCTCGACGCGACCGACAACGGGCGCAACGTGCCCGGGGGGCGGAAGCGCCTCAAGCTCGGCAAACGCCTCATCGACGACAACCGCGTTCCGGATGAGGCCGTGCTCATCGGTCTGGGCCGCCATTGCAGCGACACGGAGCAGGAGGCGGAGGACGCCGAACGCACGCTGCGCGACTTCCTCGTCATGCAGTTCCTCAAGGAGAACCATCTCGGCGACGAGTTCCCGGGCGTGGTGACCGGCGTCGTCTCCGCGGGCGTCTTCGTCTCCATCGATCAGGCCGTCCGTCCGGGGCGGAGACGTCTGACATCTTCACCATCCCCTCGACGAGGAAGCGCTCGATGGAGACGAAGAC
>JAXHTH010000286.1:0-9454 GCA_034211115.1 Planctomycetota bacterium
GGTCGAACCCTTGATGCCGGGATGCCACGATGCCATGATGCCCCACCATGCCGACGGTCATACGGCGGAATCTGCCCAACGCGTTGACGCTCCTGCGGCTGGTGCTGGCGGGCGGGTTCTTTGCCGCCCTCAACGCCTTCCGCTTCCCGCATACCCACATCGTCTGGGCGAACGTGTCGATCGCGGTGTTCATCCTCGCCGCGATCACCGATGCCCTGGACGGCTACCTGGCCCGGAAGTGGAACGTCGTTTCGATCTTCGGCCGCATCATGGACCCCTTCTGCGACAAGGTCCTGATCCTGGGGGGATTCATCTACCTCGCCGGGCCGCGGTTCGTGGTGCCGGAGTGGGTCGCCGCGGGCGATTTCTTCACCATGGCCACGGGCGTCTACCCCTGGATGGTCGCGGTCATCCTCGCCCGCGAGCTGCTCGTGACGGGCGTGCGGGGCGTGATGGAATCGATGGGGCACAGCGGGGCGGCGAAGTGGCCCGGGAAGGTGAAGATGATCCTCCAGTCGGTGAGCATTCCGATCATCATCTTCCTCGCCGCCAACTGCCGACCGGATGAGCAGGCCTGGGCGCGGTGGAGCTGCTACGTGCTCGTCTACGCGACGCTGGTGGTGACGGTCTGGTCGGGGCTGCCGTATGTGCTGGGCGTGCGGGGGATCGTGAGCGAGCAGAGGAGGGAAGCGGGATGAAGGGCGCTGCGGTCATGCTGACGGCGTTCGGGCTGGGGCACCTGCGGCCGGCCCCCGGAACATGGGGGTCGATGCCGCCCGCGGCGGCGGCGCTGGTGCTGGCGGTGCTGCTGGGGCTGAACGGGCTGGGCGCGGCCGATCACTGGATCATCAACGGCGTGCTCATCCTGTTCGTGCTGGTGTCTTCGTACGCCTGCGCGGCGTGGGGCGACTGGGCGGAGGCGTGGTACGGCGGAAAGGACCCGTCGCAGGTGGTGGCCGACGAGGTGGCCGGCCAGGCGGTCGTGCTGCTCGCCCTGCCCTGGCGGGCGATCGTCGAGGACGGGGCGCTGCGCTGGGAGGCGTTGTGGTTCAACATCATCGCGGCGGCGACAGCGTTTCTCGCCTTCCGGTTGTTTGACATCGTCAAGCCTCCGCCGGCGCGGCAGGTGCAGGCCTGGCCGAGCGGCTGGGGCATTCTGGTGGATGACATCTTTGCGGGGGTGTATGCGCTGATCGTGACGCAGGTGCTGGTGCGGCTGGTGTGGGGGCCGCTGGTGATGGGGGCATCCGCGCAGGCGGGTTGACGGGACGGCCGGGACGGCCGTCCCACCATCCACGTTGGCATTCTGCTCAGATCGGGCGGACCTTGCGCATGTCGTGCTTGGCCTCGAGCGTGCTGCGAAGGTTGCACAGGTGCCAGCGCCAGGCGTCGACCTCGCCGGCCATGACGAGCAGGGCATCGGGTTCGGGCTTGAACGGGCCCTGGCGAAGGGTGATCTTCGCCCCCTTCTCGACGCTGGGCCTGACCGTCCAGTAGACGGGGGCGTGCATGTCGCCGTTGTCGGCGAACCAGTCCCAGACGATGGAACCGCCGGGATCGAAGTTCAGAATGGCGACGGTGCTCTTGTGATTCATCTCCGCGTCCCAGCCGAAGACGATTACGCCGCCGGGCCGGAGATCAACCTCGGCGCTGATGCAGAACCAGCGGGCGAGGCCGGCACCGGTGGTGAGGCAGGCGAAGACCTCCTCGTGGTGGAGCGCGATGTCCTCTTCGAGGGTGACCCAGATCCCGTCCTCTTCGCGCGTAATCATGCCGACCGTTCCTTGGAAACGTGATCGAGTGCGTCGCCGGCGTGCGATCGCCGGCCGTCGAACCATGCATGATAGCGGCGAAGCGGCGGCGCCGACCACGGCCCCGGCTGTTCCGCGGGAGGAACGGACCGGCCGCGGCGGTTCCGGTGTGTCCCGATCAGGCGGCGCGGGGCTGCTCCAGGCGGGGCATATTCCCCTGCTCGTCGCAGAAATCGTCCATCATGAAGTTCACCGACGACGGGATGAACTCGACGCCCGACTCGTGGAGCATGTCGCCGATGTATTTGCAGTGGACGATCTTGGCCCCGATGATCACGGCCTCGCCGTTGGAGCGCATCATGAGGATCGCGCCCTCGTAGCCGATGTGCAGCATGTAGCGCGAGTGGATGCACATCCCGCCGGCGCTGACGTTCCTGCAGCGTACGACGGTCGGAATGCTCTTGCCGCCGTCGGGGGTGATCTGGACGAGCGCGACGGTGCCGTCGTAGGGGATTCGACGGGTCTGGCGATGCTCCTGGTCGACGGGATCCGGGGCGGTCGCCCCCCGGGCGATGTCAATGATGTGGTCGATCGAGGTGAGGTCCTGCGCAGCCATCGGTATCCCCCTTCTGCCTGATATATGGAGCCGGTGCGACCCGTGATAGATCGGACGGCGATGGGGGGCGTCGTGAGCGATTCACGCAATCGGCTTGCCTCGAATGGCGTCGAGAGAAGGTCCGGTATGACGCGGCTCGGCGGGTGAGGACGATGTCGGACTCCGGGCGGTGTGCGACCGTCAATCGGCGCCGATGCCGAGAGGCCGGATGTCGAATTTCGGCTCGCCGATGGGGCCGGTAACGTGGTATTTCATGAGCTGATCGGTCATCTTGCCGAGCAGGTCGCCGATGGCGCCGAGGGAGCCCTGGACGCGTTCGAGCGGGCCGGCGTTGAAGGTGAAGTCGATCCGGCCGTCGAAGCCGATCTCGCCCTCCCCGCGCGCGGCGACGGCAGCGCTGAGAAGCTCGATGTCGCGGAAGCGCGTCTCGCCCTTGGCGAGCTGGAGGTCCGCGCGGAGCCGGTCCTTGCCGGCGCCGTTGGCCTTCCCGCCGCTCACGGTGCGCACGAGGCCGCCGACCACGGGCAGGTTGACGAGCCGCGCCTCGGTGACTTGGAGGACGCCGGTTCCGGCGAGGGATTGGGCCGGGTCGGCGAGCTCACCGGACAGCTCGCCGTCGAGATCGACGCGGCCGGCGAAGCGCGGCGGCTGCTCGCCCGTGTCGCGCAGCGCCTGTTCGATGCGAACGCCCCGGGCATCGAGTTGGAGATCCGCCCCCCAGCCGCGGACAGGCCTCAGATCACCCGTCGCCTGAAGGGTTCCGCCGAGCCCGGCGATGACGAGCGGCTCGATGTGGATCGTCTGCTCTTCCAGGCGCGCCATCGTCTCCAACGACTGGATGGGAAGCATGTACTCGCCGAAGGCGATCCTCGCTTCCGTGAGCAGCAAGTGCAGGTCGAGATCGCCGCTCATCGGATCGGCGAGGGGCATCATCCCGCTGAGTCCCATCGACAGGACGCCTCGGATGTCGTGCTGATTGAGTGTCTTCTGCAACTGGGGCGGCAGGAGCTCGTACTGCTCCGGCTGGAGGTGCACGTCCAGCGTCGTGTCCGCCAGGTCCAGGGAGGCGGTGTCGATGTTCAGCCGCCCGTCGAGGGCGAGGGTGAAGACCGGCGCCCGCTCGAGCAGTGCATCCAGCGCGTACCAGCCCTGCTCGCTGTCGGGACTGCTCGTCAGATCGAATGTGATCTCATCGAGCCGCATGGCCTGATCGTCGGGCGTCGCGTAGACGAACACGCCGTCGATGATGCGCAGCGTGCGGATGGCGAAGACGTCGCTGGGTCGGGTGGACCCGCCGTCGGCGCGGGTGCGGCCTTCCGTCGATTCGATGAAGTCGCTGAAGCCGACCATCGAGCCGTCCGGACGCTGCCGCAGCTCGACCACGGGCTCGGTGAGCTCGATGGTCTCGATCACGATGGGCCGGCCGCGGCGCGGGCGCTCCGTGAAGACGATGCGCATGGATGTCGCGGTGACGAAGGGAGTCTCGTCATCGGTGAGCCTGACCTCGTGCAGCGTCGCGGTGGCGGGATACTCGTAGTCCAGCGTCTGGAAGGACAGCTTTGGCCTCAGGGCGTCGTTGGCGATGGCGAGGATCTGCCTCCCCACCCATTGCTCGACGCCGGTGGTTCCGAGCCGGCCGGTGTTCCAGAGCAGCAGACCCGCGGCGACGGCGAGTATGCACAGTATCAGGACGATCGCGACGATGATGCGCTTCATGCTCTCCTCGCGTTCAGTGAGATCGTTTCAGGCAAAGCGCATCAGCGCGGTTGCGGGCGATCATCATGCTCGGGCGCGGGCCGCCCGGTCAGCCTTACCGCCCGCAGCCCCAGCAGGGATCCGTACCCGTTCCACACGGCGAAGATCACGAGGAGGAACGGGGACACGCCCGAATAGTATCCCTGCGGGTTCGTCCATTCCCAGATCGCGACGACGATGAAGATGATCGCGGTGACGAGGCCGGTCAGGGAATAGAGGACCTCGCCCGTCAGCAGTCCCATTATTGTCTGAAGCGCCGAGAGGCCGAAGAGGATCGCGCCGATGCGCAGCGTCCACTTCAGGATCACGACCATGACGAGCAATTGCGGGGGTTGCGTCGTCGTGTATTGATGCGCCCACCCCGCGCGGAACCCAAACCAGGCGAAGAGGAGGGCGCTGATGATCATGAAGAACACATCCGCTCCCGCCGCGCCGCCTCGCTGCTCGCTCACCGGCCTGCCTCCCTGTTCAACGCTCGAGACTCATCGCTCGGGACTCACTGCTCACGACTCAAGTCTACTTCACTTCGCTCATCTTGACAGCGCGCTTCTCCCGCGCGGCGACGATCGCCGCGTGCAGGACCCGCTGCGTCTGGAACGCGTCCTCGAAGTCGGCGAGCGGGACGACCGGCTTGCGGCCGGCGAGGACGCGGATCATGTCCGACGCCTGGCTCACAAAACAATGCTCGTAGCCGATGAGATGGGCCGGCGGCCAGTAGGCGTCCGCGTAGGGATGATCGCCGCCGGTGGTGCACATGATCCGGCTCCAGCCGCGGAGGCGCGAGTCCAGCGTGTTGTCCCACCATTGCAGCTCGTTCATCCGCTCGAAGTCAAACTTGATCGATCCCTTGTCACCGTTGATTTCGATCTCGTTGCGGTTCTGGTTGCCGGTCGCGAGGCGGGTGGCCTCGAAGGAACCGACCGCCCCGCCCTTGAAGCGGGCGAGGAAGAGCACGCAGTCATCGACGGTCGAGCGTCCCTTGCGCTTCTTCGCGCTGCGCTTGGCGCCCTTGCCTGAGATCTCGCCCCCGGAACTTTCGACGATCTCGCGTTCCCTGATAAAGGTCTCCTCGATGGCGCCGGCGACTTCGCTGATCTCATCGCCGGTGATGAAGCGGGCCATGTCGATGATGTGGGCGTTGAGGTCGCCGTGCGCGCCGGACCCGGCGAGCTTGCCCTGGAAGCGCCACAGCAGCGGCGTGTCGGGCCCACCCCAGTCCTGGAGATAGGCGGCGCGGACGTGGAAGATCCGCCCCAGCCGGCCTTCCTTCACAAGCTGATGCGCCAGCGCCACCGCGGGGCAGCGGCGGTAGTTGTACCAGACAAAGGTCCGGTTTCCGGAGGCCTTCTTCGCGGCCTTGACCATCTCCCGGGCGTCATCGAGCGTCCCCGCCAGCGGCTTCTCACACGACACGTGTTTCCCCGCCTCGAGGGCGGCGATGGCGTGCTCCGCGTGCACGAAGTTGGGCGTGACGATGTCGACGAGGTCGATCTCATCGTCGGCGATCATCTGCTTCCAGTCGGTGGTGGTGTTCGCCCACCGCCATTTCGCGGCGATCGCCTTCAGATGCTCCTCCTGCTTCGGCAGGTCGGCGACGGTGTGCATCACCGCCCGCCGCGGCAGGTCGAAGAAGCTGTTGACGCTCATCCACGCGTTGGAATGCGCCCGGCCCATGAACTCCGAGCCGATCAAGCCGATACGCAGGTCTTTGGCCATCGCTGCCATCCTTCCTGGTTGATGGTGGAGGCGAGTCTACGAAACGATCGGCGTTTCGCAAGTCCCGCTGTTCGCAGGAAGAAGAAACCCCGCCCATGCCCGTGGCGGCGCGGATTGATTCAGTTTGTGTGGGTGTTCAGCCGGCGTGAAGATGTGCAGAACCCGCTCACCACGGCCCTCTCCCAAGGGGAGAGGGAGCAGAAGCCCTCTCCCGCCGGGAGAGGGTTCGGGTGAGGGGGCATTGCCACATGCGTGCGCAACGATGCCGCCGTCAGACAGGGGCCGGCGACGGTCAGCCCTCGTCCGCGTACGCCTCCACCGGCGGGCAGGAGCACATCAGGTGACGGTCGCCGTAGGGGTTGTCGATCCGCGCCACGGGCGGCCAGAACTTGAACTTCCGCAGCCACGGGGCCGGGTATGCCGCCTGCTCGCGCCCGTACGGATGCGGCCAGTCGTCGGCGGTGAGCATCTCGATCGTGTGCGGAGCGTTCCTGAGGACGTTGTCATCCTTGTCCGCTCGCCCCTCCTCGATCTCGCGGATCTCCCGCCGGATCGTCAGCAGCGCCTCGCACATCCTGTCCAGCTCGGCCTTCGATTCGCTCTCGGTCGGCTCGATCATGAGCGTGCCGGGCACGGGCCAGGACATCGTCGGGGCGTGGAAGCCGAAGTCCATCAGCCGCTTGGCGATGTCATCGATCTTGATCTGGGCGCTGTGATCGAAGGCGCGGAAGTCGAGGATGAACTCGTGCGCACAGAGCCCATTGGGGCCCGTGTAGACGATGTCGTACTCCTCCGCGAGACGCTTCGCCATGTAGTTGGCGTTGAGGACGGCGACCTGCGTGGCCTTCGTCAACCCCTCCGCGCCCATCAGTGCCAGATACATCCAGGAAATGGGGAGGATGGAAGCGCTGCCGTACGGGGCGGCGGAGACGGCCCCGACCGTCTGCTCGCCCGCGTTGGCCGGCGGTGCAACCGGGTGCCCGGGGAGGAAGGGCCGAAGATGTTCGGCAACGCCGATCGGTCCCACGCCCGGCCCGCCGCCGCCGTGGGGGATGGCGAACGTCTTATGCAGGTTCAGGTGGCAGACATCGACGCCGAACTCGCCGGGCCGGCAGAGGCCGATCAGCGCGTTCATGTTCGCCCCGTCCAGATACACCTGCCCGCCGTGCTCGTGGATGATGTCGCACGCCTCGCGGATGGTCTCCTCGAACACGCCGTGCGTCGAAGGGTAGGTGATCATCGCCGCGCCGAGCGTGTCGCCATGCGCCTTCACCTTGGTTCGCAGATCGTCCAGGTCGATGTTACCCTTCTCATCGCAGTTGACGGTGACGACCTCGAAGCCCGCCGAGACGCTGCTGGCGGGATTGGTGCCGTGGGCGGAGACGGGGACGATACAGATGTTGCGCTGATCGTCGCCGCGGCTCTCGTGGTAGGCGCGGATGACGAGCAGGCCCGTGTATTCGCCCTGCGAGCCGGCGTTGGGCTGGAGCGACACGCCTGCGAACCCGGTGATCTCCGCCAGCCACGCCTCGAGCTGCCCGCACAGCTCGCGATATCCGGCGGTCTGGTCGGCCGGCGCGAACGGGTGCATGCGGGCGAACTCCGCCCAGGTGATGGGGATCATCTCCGCCGTGCCGTTGAGCTTCATCGTGCACGAGCCGAGCGGGATCATCGACTGCGCCAGCGACAAGTCGCGGTTCTGCAGGCGCGTCAGGTAGCGCAGCATCTCCGTCTCGGAGTGATAGGAGTTGAAGACCTCGTGGGTAAGGAAGCCGCTTCGGCGGGCGAAGGAGGCCGGGTATTCATCGTCCGCCTCGTCGGCGAGGGCATCCACGTCGAGCGATTCCGCACTGCCGCTGTTGAACGACTCCAGGAGCGCGATGACATCGGCGCGCGTCGTCGTCTCGTCGAGCGTGACGCCGACCGAATCGCCATCATCGTACTTTCGCAGGTTGAATCCCCGCTCCAGCGCGCGCTGGATGACGTCATCGGCGCTGCCGGCGCCGGGGCGCACGCGCAGCGTGTCGAAGAAGGGCCGGTCGCCGACGTCGTGGCCCATCTTCTTCAGTCCCGCGGCGAGGGCGGCGGTATAGGAATGCACCCGCCGGGCGATGCGGCGCAGGCCCTCCGGGCCGTGATAGACCGCGTACATGCCGGCCATGATCGCCAGCAGAACCTGGGCGGTGCAGATGTTGCTCGTGGCGCGGTCGCGCCGGATGTGCTGTTCGCGGGTCTGGATCGCCAGGCGATAGGCGTTGCGGCCCTGGGCGTCGCGCGACACGCCGACGATCCGGCCGGGCATTTTGCGCACGTACTTCTCGTGCGTGGCCATGTAGCCCGCGTGCGGCCCGCCGAAGCCCATCGGCACGCCGAAGCGCTGGGTGCAGCCGACGGCGATGTCCGCCCCGAACTCGCCCGGTGGCTTGAGCAGCGTCAGCGCGAGAATGTCCGCGGCCGTCACCACCACCACGCCTGCATCGTGGGCGCGCCGGATGATGTCCGTGTAGTCAACGACCGCCCCGTCGGTGTTCGGATACTGAAGAAGAATGCCAAACAGGTTCTGCTTGTCGAAATCGATCTCGCGCACATCGCCGAGGTGCAGGTCGATGCGGTTGGACCACGCCCGGGAGCGGACGACATCGATCGTCTGCGGATGGCAGTCGGCGGCGACGAAGAAGCCGCCATCGTCGGAGCCGGTGATGTTGCGGCACATGATCATCGCCTCCGCCGCCGCGGTCGCCTCGTCCAGAAGCGAGGAGTTGGCCAGCGGGAGGCCGGTCAGGTCCGCGACCATCGTCTGGTAGGTCAGCAGCGCCTCCAGACGGCCCTGGGCGATCTCGGCCTGGTAAGGCGTGTACTGCGTGTACCAGCCGGGATTCTCGAGGATGTTGCGCTGAATGACCGGCGGGGTGATGGTGTCGGAATACCCCATCCCGATGCAGGAGCGCAGCACCCGGTTCCTCTGGGCGATCATCCGAAGCTCGCCGAGCAGCTCGAACTCGCCGCGCGGCTCGCCCAGTTCCAGCGGCCGTTGCGAGCGGATGCTCGCCGGGATGGCCGCGTCCATCAGCGCCTCCAGCGAGTCGTATCCGACCGCGGCGAGCATCTCGGCGATGTCCGCGGTATCGGGTCCGATATGGCGGTGGATGAAGGTGTCGGAGGGATCGAGGATCGACCCGGTCCGGCCGCGCTCGGCGGACCCCGCGGTCCGGCGCGCCGCCTGCGGTTCGTTCCCGGTCATCTGCCTGTGGCTCATGTGCGCATCGCCTGTGCTGGAAGAACGCGAACGGCGGGCCGGTGAAAGGGCGGGTATATCGCACGCCTGAAGGGCGGCGGACGATGGGCCGGCCTGCCGGGACCCCGCGGGGAACTATATTCGCCGTCTCCGCGGCGAGCAACGCGGGCGGCGACCGCCGGTACACTCTTTCACCCCGACCCATGCGTCGCCCCGCCCCCGGCCGGTGCAATACTCACCTCCGACCGCCACGCAACGGCCGGGCAGATCGCATGCCCGCGAACAAGGACAACGCCATGCTCCATCCGATCCGATCACGCTCGCTGTCGATCGTCGCCTTCCTTCTGACGGTCGCCGCCGGTCCCGGCTGCTCGACGCAGG